>NZ_CP108423.1:7322101-7623561 GCF_035917235.1 Streptomyces sp. NBC_01294 | reverse complement strand
CCGGAACGGAGCGGACGGAGCCGATCCAGTGGGTGGCCCCGCGGCGGAACCGGGAGGGCCCGGTGCCCGGGGACAGGGCGAAGAAGGCGGCGTCGAAGATGGCGGCGAGATGGCAGATCTCCAGTTCCCCGCCGGCGAGCCCGCCGCTGTCGACGAGGAAGCGGGCGACCTGGCGGCGGGCACCGGCCCGGTCCACGGCTTCGCGCCAGCGTTCGGGGGCCAAGCCGCCGCCGGTGGTGAGCAGGACGTCGAGGCCGGGGGTCGCCGGGCTCTCCGCGTGGACTATGCGGCCGTCCTCCAGGAAGAGGGTGCCGCGGTCACGGAGCAGGGCGCCGGTGGCGCGTTCCGCGGCGAGCCGGGTGAGGAGGGGCGAGACGGCGGCGAAGGCGTGCGGAGCCGTGGCCTGGGTGGTCACCTGAGGACCAGCCCCTCTGCCAGGGCGCGGAGTCTGTGACGTGCGAGGGCGAGGTTGCCGTCGGTGCGGTCGAGCCACAGGTGCAGGAAGACGCTGCTGTCGAAGCTCGTCTCGACGAAGCGCAGGACGTGGTAGCCGGTCCGGGTGGTGACGATCAGGTCCTCGACGGGAGGGCCGGCCGCCTGGCCGGCGGACGAACCGGCGGAGGGGACGGCTCCGCCTCCGTGTGCCGGAGCGGACTCCGACGGGGCGAAGGACTCGTACTCGGCGGCCGCCCGGGCCAGCTCGGCGGTCTCGGCCGCGGTGGTCTCGTGGTCGCCCACGGGCGAGTCCCCGGCGGTGCCGAGGGCCAGTCCGCTGCTCCAGTCGACCAGCGCGGCCCCCCGCGCACCAGGCAGGGCCATGGCTTCGAGCAGGCATTCGTCGATCCCGGGCACGCGGGCTCCCCTCCCGGCCGGACGTGCTGGGTGCACGGTCGTACGGCGCGACAGGAGGGAACTTACTCAACTTCCGCAGGGCGAAAGGGCGTTCTGGCATTTTCCGCTGGAACATGCCAAGAAGCGAGTAAGACCTTGGCCGGAACGCGTCGCTATTTGATCACGAGGCGAGGGGGAGATCGTCTGCGAGACGGAACGACCCGCCTTCGCGCTGGACATAGCCCTCGTGGCTGAGGGTGCGCAGCAGGTGGTAGACAGTGGGCAGCGGGATCCCGGTGACCCGGGCGAGCCGTTTCGCCGTCGCCCCGCCTTCCGCGTACATCGCTTCCACGAGGCGCAGCGCGCGCTGCACGGAACCGATCAGGGTGGGTGTGCTGTCCTTCTGACTGTGGTCGGTGCCCATGGTTACTCCCCCTGCTCCGGTACGAGGCCTGGCAAACCCATCAAAGTCCCTCACCGGCCGCAAAACCAGCTGACTCGCGTAAACCTGAGCATAAGATCACCGGATCCCGGCCCTGTGGGCGAAAAATGCCGGGGGCGCCCGGAGTTGGCTCGGTGCCCGTCCGGAACCGGTCAGGAGCCGGCTGCGGAGCACGCGCACGGACCGCTCCGCTATCGCGTGCACGTCACGTACGCCGGGAGCGGGGCGTCCTCGATCAGGTGCCGCGGCAGGGCCAGCCCGAAGCGGTGCTCCAGGACGGCGAGGGTGTCGCGGTCGCGGCACTCGTACGGTTCCCCGTCGGGGCGGATGCTCGTGCCGTCCGGGGCGAGGATCTTGGCCGCCAGCAGCTCCGGAAGAAGGAAGTCCGGCTGATGGCCGCCGCGCCAGCATTCCTCGCCGAGGCCGAAGCAGCACACCAGTTCGCCGTCCCGGGCGTACGCGAACTGCTTGGGCGGGTGGTCGGGCTGGGGGTCGAGGTGGACGGCCTCGACGCCGCCCCGGGAGACCTCGGCCAGCCGTTCCCCTCCGGCCGGCAGACCGTGCTCGACGGCGAAGGACCAGCCTCCCCAGCTGCCGACCCGGGCCACGCCGTCGCCGTCCACGGTGTCCGCGACCATGCTCCAGGCGGCCGGGGCGGACAGCGGTCCGGGCCGGACTCCCGGCACGGCTCCGAGCCGCGCGGCGAGCTCCTCGGGGCCGATGCCCCGGGCGAAGGTCAGTCCGACGAACCACGCGTCCCAGTCGGCCAGCCACTGGATCCCGCCGGGCCCGCCCTCGGTGATGTACGCCATGTCTGCACTCCCCACGGTTTCCCCGCGATGCCGGTGCTCCCCCACCGGCACGATAGTCAGTCCGCGGACCCCTGCGGGAGGAGGCGCTCGACCATCGTCTCGATGAGCCCCTCCACCGGGTGGCCGGTCAGCGTCGCGGGCGCGGTCAGGTCGTCCACGATCAGCCCCAGCATCGCGAGGTACAGCAGGACCACGCCCTGCCGGTCCCCGGGCAGTCCGGACTCCAGGTGCCAGGCGACGTTCGCCTCCAGCTCGGCGCTCTGGAAACCGGCGAGCTCCGCCTGGAGTTCGGGGCGCCGGGTGCCCTCCAGCCGCAGCTCCAGCATCGCGATGTGCACGCTGCGTTCGCGCCGCATCCGGTCCACGAGCTGACCGAGCAGCACCTTGGTGTCCAGCGGGCCGGTCAGGTCCGCCGGGTCCGGGACCAGGCGCTCCCGGGTGCGGTGCAGGATCTGTACGAGCAGCTGGGCCCGGTTGGCGAAGTAGTTCGAGGCGGTGCCCGTCGGCACTCCCGCCTCCGCGTCCACCGCGCGCAGCGTCAGGCCGCGCGAGCCCTCGCGCGCCAGGACTTCGATGGCGGCGTCGAGCAGCGCGGCGCGGCGCTGTGGGTTCTGGCGCATGGCGGGTCCTCGGGGTGGGTGCGGCACGCGATGTGATCACTGCACGTGCAGTGCTTCGCACACGGTAGCGGACGCACCCGGTCCGGGCCCGCCCGCCGATCCCCCGCCGATCCCCCTCCGCCCCCTCCCCACCGGCCCCTCCCCCGTGTCAGGCTGCGGGTCATGGAGCGGATCATCGAGGAGATACGCGAGGACCTGTCCCGCCGGATCGCCGTGGCGGCGGACCGGCTCGCCGACCGGACGCTGACCGAGGACCCCGCCTACGCCGCCCTGCTCGGCCGGGCCGAGCTGCGCGAGCGGATCCACCACAACCTCCGCCAGGCCGTCGACGGCCTGGTCCGCAGCTCCCGCGGCCTCCCCGTGGAGCTCGCCGACGCCCGGGCCACCGGCACGCTCCGGGCCGAACAGGGGCTGCCGCTCACCTCCCTGCTGCGCACCTACCGCCACGGCGGCCGGCTGCTCTGGCACACCCTCACCGAGGCCGTGGCCGCGCACGACCGGGCGGCGCTGCCCCGGCTGCTGCCGAGCGCGACCGTGTTGTGGGACGTGCTGGACCAGATGACGGACGCCGTCACGGAGTCGTACCGCCGCACGGAGGCCGCGCACACCGACCGCGACCGGGAGCGCCGCGCGGCCCTGTTGGACGTCCTGCTGGACGGCGCGGCCGCCACGGACGGGCCGACGGCCTCGGAGGCCGCCGACCGGCTCGGCCTGCCCGAACGCGGCCGCTTCGCGGTGATCGTGGCGGCCTCCGGCGGCTCCGGCACGACCACCGGCCCGCCCGAGCGACCGGGCGCCCCGTCCGCTCCGCGCGTGCTGTGGCGGATCCGCGCCGACGGGGAGACCGGCCTGGTGGAGCTGGGACACCATCCGCTGGAGTCCGTACGGGACCTGCTCGCGCCGCTCGGGGTGCGCGCCGGGGTCAGCCCGGTCGTCGGGGCCCCGGCCGAGCTGGCCGGGGCGCACCGGCTGGCCGCCCTGGCCCTGCGCACCGCCCCCGAGTCCGGCGGCCCGAGCACCGCGCTGCTGGACGAACGGCTGCCCGCGGCGCTGGTCGCGGCCCAGGCCGAACTGGCGGGCCGGCTGCGCCAGGTGGTGCTGGGCCCGGTGCTCGCGCTGCCCGCGGAGGACCGGCGGACGCTGCTGACCACCCTGGGCACCTGGCTGACCTGCCAGGGCTCGACGACGTACGCCGCGCAGCGGCTGTACTGCCACCGCAACACCGTCTCCAACCGGTTGCGCCGCCTGGAGCAGCTCACCGGCCGCTCCCTCTCCGACCCGCGGCACGTGGTGGAACTGGCGCTGGCGCACGCGGCGGTGCTCCAGCGGGGCGCCGCGCAGCCGGCTACCCGTCCTGCCGCGCCGGCTCCGCGGGCTTCGCCGACTCCAGCAGGTACGGCACGTCGATCACCGCGACGCCCGGCGTGAACAGCAGGCGCGCCTTCAGCCGCAGGGCGTTCTGGTTGTGCAGGGGCTGCTCCCACCAGTGGCCCACGACGAATTCGGGGATCACCACCGACAGCATGTCCGTCGCGGAGTCGGCGGCCAGTTCCTCGATGTGGGCCATGATCGGGCCCACCACCTCGCGGTAGGGCGAGTGGATGATCTTCAGTGCGAGGCCCGTGTCGTGCTCGGCCCACGTCTCGCGCAGCCGGGTCGCCTCCCCCTCGTCCGCAGCGACGGTCACGGCCGTCAGGGTGTCGGGGCGCAGTCCCTGTGCGTAGCCGATGGCCTTGAGCGTGGGGGCGTGCACGGCGGCGACCAGGACCAGGACGTGGTGGCGGGCCGGCTTGCGCGGGGTGGCGTCGGGGCCGACGGCTACCTGCCGGGCGACCTGGTCGTAGTGGCGGCGCACGCCCTTCATGCCGAGGAAGAGCAGCGGCATGGCGATGACGACCAGCCAGGCGCCGTGCGTGAACTTGGTGAGCAGGACGATGACCAGGACCAGGGCGGTCAGGGTGGCGCCGACCGCGTTGATGGCGAGCCTGCGGTGGATGTGGACGCGCTCCGTGCGCGGGGTGCCGGGTGAGGCGAGCTCCCTCCTCCAGTGCCGGACCATGCCGGACTGGGAGAGGGTGAAGGAGACGAAGACGCCGATGATGTAGAGCTGGATGAGGCGGGTCAGTTCGGCGTCGAAGGCCACGATGAGGGAGATGGCGGCGAGCGCGAGGAGGACGACGCCGTTGGAGTAGACGAGCCGGTCGCCGCGGTTGGAGAGCTGGCGGGGTGCGTACCGGTCCCTGGCCAGGATCGAGGCGAGCATCGGGAAGCCGTTGAAGGCGGTGTTCGCGGCGAGGATCAGCACGCCCGCGGTGACGGCCTGGAGCAGGTAGAAGAGGAAGTGCCAGCTGCCGAAGGTGGCGCGGCCGATCTGGGCGAGGGCGGTGGAGGTCGCGGTGCCGGGCGGCAGGCCCAGTTCGGTCGGGTCGGCCGCGACGTGCACCTGGTAGGACATGGCGAGGACGGTGATGCCCATGAACATCGTCACCGAGAGCACGCCCATCGCGGCGAGCGTGGTCGCCGCGTTCCTGGCCTTGGGCTTGCGGAAGGCGGGGACGCCGTTGCTGATCGCCTCGACGCCGGTGAGGGCGGTGCAGCCGGAGGCGAAGGCGCGCATCGCGAGGAACACCAGGGCGAGCCCGGTGTAGGTGCCTTCCGCGGTGATCGGCAGGTGGGCGGACTCGGCGCGGATGGTGTCGCCGGTCCCGATCCGCACGGCGGCGACGGCGAACATGAGGTAGATGACGAGGACGAAGCCGTAGGTGGGGATGGCGAAGACCCGGCCCGACTCCCGTACGCCGCGCAGGTTCATCAGGGTCAGCAGCACCACGAAGGCGACGGAGAGGGCCACTTCGTGGTCGTTCAGCGCGGGAACGGCGGAGGTGATGGCGGAGACGCCGGAGACGACGGAGACCGCGACGGTCATCACGTAGTCGACGAGCAGGGCGCTCGCCGCGGTGAGTGCGGCGGTCTGGCCGAGGTTCTCCGAACTGACGACGTAGGCGCCGCCCCCGCCGGGGTAGGCGTGGCAGGTCTGCCGGTACGAGGCGATGACCACGACGAGCAGGAAGACGATGGCGGAGGCGGCGTACCAGGTGAGGTGGAGCAGTGCGACGCCGCCGAGGGCCAGGATCAGCAGGATCTCCTCGGTGGCGTAGGCCACCGAGGAGAGCGGGTCACTGCAGAAGATCGGCAGGGCGAGTCGTTTGGGCAGCAGGGTCTCGCCCAGCCGCGCGGTGTCGAGGGGTTCGCCGACCAGCACGCGTTTCGCATTGATACGCCTCATTTGGGCATGATCATCCATTTCACTCGCCGATCATCCCTTTTGAGGCTTGTGTCACTCGGCGAGCTGCTCCGCCCGGTGTGCCAGCCACAGGTCGTGCCGGGCGCTCGGGGACTGCAGCAGGGAGCGCTCCAGCAGCGCCTCGACGCGGGTCAGCCGCTTGCGGGCGCCGGGGACGGAGACGCCCAGCGCGGCGGCCGCCGGGACGAGTTGGGCGTCGTGCGCCAGCCAGACGCGGACCGTGTCGCGGGCTCCCGGCGGGGCGTCCGGCCCGGTCAGCCCGTCCAGTTGGGTACGGGCCCAGGCCGTCAGGCGCGGATCGCGCAGCACCGCGTCGAGATCGGGGGCGGCCGCCGCGGCCGCGCCCTCGCCCCGCCGCGCACCCGGGGTCAGCCGCAGGGCCAGCGAAAGCGCCGCCTGGTCCCCGAGGCGTGCGAGGTCCAGGCCGAGGAGCGCCTCGACCAGGCGGAGCCTGGCGGACAGGGTGTTGCGGTGGATCTTCAGCAGCCGCGTGGCGTGCGAGGTGAAGTTCAGCCAGGCGTGGGCGGTGGCGCGCAGTTCCTGCCCGCCGGGGTCCTGGGGGCGCCGGGGCCGGTGTGCGTGCAGGGGCGCGAGCAGGGCCTCGGCCCAGCCGGCCCCCGCCTCGTGGGCGGCGAGCGCCAGCTCGGGGCCGGGTCCGAACCGGGCGTGCCGCTCGCCCCGGCCCCGGGCGACCGTCAGCGCGTGGAAGGCCTGGGTGTAGGCGGCCGGGGCCTCGCGCAGGTGCATCTCCCCGCTGACGCCGACCGTGCAGTCCGGGGCCACCTGCACCAGCGCCCCGGCGAGGGGGTCGTGGTCGGCGGACACCGCCGCCGGGCCGGCCGGGACGAGCACGATGAGGTGGCGTACGTAGACCGGGCAGCGCACGATCCAGGCCCGGCCCGCCGTCAGCTCCCGGCACCGCCGCGCCACTTCGGCGCGCTGACCGGTCCGGCATTCGACGACGTACATCCGCATCGGCTCGGGCAGAGCGGGCCCCAGCGCCTCGGCGATCTGGTGGGCGATGGAGAGCCGGCCGTTCATCAGCAGGTGCAGCACCGCCTCGCGGGCCCGCGATTCGGCGAGCGCGGCCCGCTCCTCGCGCCGTACGGCCTCCTCGGCGCGCAGGACCAGGGCCAGCGGTACGGCGGCGTCCGCGAGCAGGGTGGGCGCGCCGGGATCGTGCGGCTGTTCCAGTACGGCGGCCAGGGCGCGGCCGCCGTCCAGTGCGAACAGCAGCGTGGCGGAGCCGGAACCGTGCAGGACGGCCGACCGGACGCCGCGGGCGTTCATCTCGGCGACGCCGCGCACGGCGCTCCGCGGCCCCTTGCCCTCCTCGGCGTCCACCACCCCGGCCCATCCGCCGAGCCGGGCCGCGAGCCACTCCAGCAGCGCGGCCGATCCCCCGGCGTGGGCGAGCCGGTGGAGCCTGAGGACGTCGTCGGACCGGGACACGGCCGCATTCAACCACCGGCCGCACACTGTGCGCTGTGATACCCGTCTCGCCGGGTCACTGGGCACGGCGAACCCTGCGCACGGACGGCCGGCCGCATAGGTTTGGCCACAGCGGCGGGATCCCGGTGCCCACGGGGGAGGCACCGGGATCCCGCCGCCGCTCACATCTTGCGCGCCGCGCTGCGGATGGCCTCCCGGATGCGGAAGTAGGTGCCGCAGCGGCAGATGTTGGCGATGGCGTCGATGTCCTCGTCCGTGGGCTCGGCGGTCCGCTTGAGCAGCGCGACGGCGGCCATGATCTGGCCGGGCTGGCAGAAGCCGCACTGGGCGACGTCCTGTTCGAGCCAGGCCTCCTGCACGGGGTGCAGCTCGTCCCCGTTCGCCAGCCCCTCGATGGTGGTCACCGCCTTCCCCGCGCACGCGGAGACGGGCACCACGCACGGGCGGACGTCGGCGCCGTCGAGGTGGCTGGTGCACGCCTTGCAGACGTCCACCCCGCAGCCGTACTTGGGGCCGCGGACGCCCAGCATGTCGCGGAGCACCCACAGCAGGGGCAGGTCGTCGGGCGCGTCCACGGTGACGCTCTGCCCGTTGACGGTGAAGGTGTGCGAGGGCACGGCGTACTCCTGGATCCGGCGGACTAGCGCGGGTAGGGGGTGAAGTCGACGTCGAAGTCGAGGGGGAAGCTGCGCGGCTTGGAACCGGTGGCCCGCGCCCAGGCGTTGGCGATCGCGCCGACCGCGGCGGGGACGCCGAGCTCGCCCGCGCCGCCCGGGTCCTCGCCGGTCGCCGGCAGGACGAAGACCCGCACGTCGCGCGGGGTGTCACGCTGCTGCGCCCAGTGGAACTGGCTGTAACTGCCCTCCAGCGGCAGCCCCTTGTCCAGGTGCAGGCCGGCGCGCAGCGTGGTGGAGATGGCGTCGGTGAGGCCGCCGATCATCTGGGCCTCCAGTCCGCGCGGGTTGACCGGCAGGCCCACGTCCACGGCGATGACCGCCTTGGTGACGCGGGCGCGCTCCGGGTCGCGGGTGTCGATCTCGACGAGGCAGGCGGTGCGGGACTTGTACTCCTCGTGGAAGGCGATGCCCTGCGCGCAGCCCGCCTCCATCGGCCGCCCCCAGTTCCCCTCGGTCGCCACCTTGTCGAGTACGGCGCGCTGGGCGTCGGTCTTCAGGAAGGTGCGCCGGAAGCGGTACGGGTCCCGGCCCGTGCGGGCGGCGAGTTCGTCGACCACGATCTCCTCGGCTCCGCGGGTGTTGGCGGAGTAGACCGAGCGCCAGGATCCGGTGGGGATGCCGGTCGGCACCTCGGTCAGCGCCTGGGTGGTGAGCCCGAAGTGGTACGGGGACTTCACCGTGGTCAGGAACAGGGTCTGTGCCAGGGTGGCGTTGCCGATGCCGAGCGGCAGGCTCGCCGCGGTCGCGGTGATCATCTCGCCGAGCCCGTGCCGGAAGTCGGTCTCAGCGGCGGCGACGCGGTGCTCGAAGCTGAGCACCTCGCCCAGCAGGTGGGTGGCCCGGATCCTGTGGTGGGTAGCGGGGCGCATCCGGCCGTGCCGGGTGTCGTCCACGCGGGTCCACATCAGCTTGACCGGGCGGCGGCAGGCCTTTGAGATCCGGGCGGCCTCCAGGGCCGCGTCGAAGAAGAGCCGGCGGCCGAAGGAGCCGCCGGCCTGGACCACGTGCACCGTGACCTTGTCCAGCGGGAGGCCGAGGTCGGCGGCGATGCTCTGACGGGCCACGATCGGGGACTTGAGGCCGGACCAGATCTCGGCCCGGTCGTCCCGCACGTCGGCGATGGCGCAGTTCGTCTCCATCGGGGCGTGGCTGACGAAGGCGAAGTCGAACTCGGCGTCCACGTACGGGGTCAGCAGCGGTGGCACCAGCAGCGGCGGGGTCGCGGCGCGCAGCTTGGCGCGGATCTGGGCGTCGGAGAGCTGGTCGGCGGGGCCCGGGCCCCAGGTGACCTGGAGGGCCGACTTGGCGTCGATCGCCTGCCCGAAGGTCTCGGCGACGACGGCGACCCCGGTCGGGACGGTCACCACGTGCAGCACCCCGGGCATGGCCCGGACGGCGGCGAGGTTGGTGACGGAGCGGACGGCGCCGCCGAGGGTGGGCGGGCGGCGCACCACGCAGGGCTTGGCGCCGGGCACGTCGAGGTCGAGGGTGTACTGCTGGGCACCGGTGACCATGGCGCGGGCGTCGATGCGGCTGGTCGGCTTCCCCACGAGGGTGTGCTTCGCCGTCTTCTTGGGGCCGGCGCCGAGGACGACCAGGCCGGGGTCGGCGGCGGCCGCGGCGAGGCCGCCGTAGTCGGCGGTGCGGCCGTCGGGGGCGTGGACGGCGCCGTTCGCGGTGGTCAGCGACGTCGGGGAGAGGCTCCAGCGGCGGGCGGCGGCCGCGACGAGGCGGGCCCGGGCGGTGGCGGCGCACTGGCGGACCGGCCCGTAGAGCGAGCGGATCGAGTTGGAGGAGCCGGTGAGCTGGTTGAAGAGCAGCTCGGGCCGTGCGTCGTCCAACTCCACGCGTACGTCGGCCAGTTGCGCGTCGAGTTCCTCCGCGACCAGCATGGCCACCGCGGTGGTGAGGCCCTGGCCGACCTCCTCGCGCGGCAGCCGGAAACGGATGGTCCCGTCCGCCTCCACGGCGAGCGCCAGCAGGGCGGAGGTGGGCGCGCCCGCCAGGATGAACAGGTCGCCGAGGTCGATCACGTCGGCGATGGCCGGCAGGGAGGGCACCACGGCGTGGGCGCTCTGCGGGGCGAGCGCGTCGGCGCCGGCGCGGGTGACGAGGGCGAGGGTCGGCGCCGCCACGAGGTAGGTGAGGAAGGACCGGCGGCTCTGCCCGGTGGCGTGGTTCCGGCCGGTGGCCTGGTTCTGCCCGGTGGCGTGGTTCTGGCCGGCCATGTTCTCGTGTCCCCACGCTGCGCGGGTCCGCCCGCGCGGACCTCCCCCGGTTCATTACCGGCACGTAGAGTAGCGACCCGCCGGTGCGGTGGGAAGTCCGGGCTCGGTGTCGAATCGGTGCCGTGGGTCCTCCGTTCGGGGGTACCGGGGCGGGCCGCGTTGATTCGGGGCGCGTCCGAACACGGTGGCGGGACCGCCTCGTACACATCGGTCGTACATGCGAGCCACGCCGCCCGGACGGCCGGTTTCCGGCCGCCGTTTTCCCCGCGTTCCGGTACCGAACGGCAGGTGCCGGACTCGCCGTCCGCAGCCCCTCTGACCGAATTCGTTCGCACACGAAACATGCCACCGCAGGCCTGCGGTATATGCCAGAAGCAAGAACATAGCGGATGTTGCCAAACGCCTTACACGCTGTCGCTGCCTGTGCAACAGTCGTTACCGGTCCTTCCTTCAGACTTGGCCGTGCCGCGCCTGTATCGGAGTTCTCATGCCGTCCCACCTGTTCGCGGACCGTCCCGCGCAACCGCCCGAGCCGGGGTCGGTGGACGCGCTGATCTCTCAGACCCGGCGCCTGCGGGGCGAAGTGGACGCGGTCCGCCGCGACACCGTCGTGGACGACGACGACGCCCAGGGCCGCTGGCAGCGCGCGCTGTGCGATCTCGCCGTCCACCACCTCGACGACCTCCGCGAGCACCTCGACCAGCTCAAAGAGGGCCTGCCTCCGGCGCCCGAGACCATCGAGTTCCCGCAGACGGCCCCCGAAGCCGGGCCCGAGGCCCAGACCCGCGTCGGCAGCGCCGAGTGGAACCTGCTGACCGACGAGGTCAGTTGGTCCGACGAGCTGTTCCAGATCTTCGGCCGCTCCCCCGAGACCGGCGCGCTCCCCCTCGACGAACTGGGGTCCACCCTGTTCTCCGAGGACCAGCCGCTGCTCACCGCGTGGGTCACCGCCTGCCTGGTGGACGGCAAGCCGATCGACGGCGAGTTCCGCATCGTCCGGGCCGACGGCCGCGTCCGGACGCTGCACATGAGGGGCGAGCCGGTACTCGACTCCGACGGCTGTACGGCCTCGATGTGGGCCGTCCTGCGGGACGTGAGTGAGCTGCGCCGGAGCCAGCGAGCGGTGCGCGAGTCCCGTGACTCGCTGCAGCGCCAGCGGGAGATCGCGCAGACCGAGCACCGGCTGGCGGTCGAGCTGCAGGAAGCCGTGCTCCCCCCGTGGCGCGGCTCCCTGCGGTTCCCGTACAGCAGCGCGGGCACGCTGGACGTGGCCGCCCACTATCTGCCGTCCGCGACCAGCGCGCTGATCGGCGGCGACTGGTACGACGCCCTCGAACTGCCCGACGGACGCTCGCTGCTGACGGTCGGCGACCTGACCGGGCACGGGGTGACCGCCACCTCGGGGATGGCGATGATGCTGGGCGCCCTGCGCGGCATGGCCATGGCCGGGATCGAGCCCGGCCCTCTGATGGGCTGGCTCAACCAGCTCCTGGAGACCTCCGTACAGCCCGCGCTCGGCTCGGCCGTGTGCTGCCGCTACGACCCCGCGCGCCGCGTCCTGTCCTGGGCGCAGGCCGGCCACCCGGCCCCCCTGCTGTTCCGCCGCGGCTCGGGCCGCTCCCTGGTGCCGCCGGAGGGCGTGCTGCTGGGTGCGACCTCCGGGGCCTCGTACGGGCAGGCCGAGGAACGGCTCGAGGTGGGCGACCTGCTGGTCCTCCACACGGACGGACTGACGCCGCGCAGCATCGAGTTCAGCCGGGCGGACGGGACCGAGCGGCTGCTGGCGCTGGCGCCGCGATTCTCGGCGGCGCGGTCGGCGCAGGACTGCGTACGGATCGTGATCGAGGAGTTCGGCGAGAGCGAGCGGGAGGACGACGCCTGTGTGCTCGTCGCCCGGGTCGGCGGGTAACGGGCAGTGCCGTACGGGCTTCGGGGCCGCGCCGGAAGGCGCGGCCTTTCTCGTCTCCGTGCAAGGCGCAAGGCGTGCACCGCAAGGCGTCCACGACGTACCGGCGCGGGACTACACCCCCGTACCGCGCGGCGCCGGGGTGTCGGGGAGGGCCAGCTTGATCTCCTGGCGCAGGTCCTCGATGCTGGCGTACCCGGAGTACTGGGCGGTGAGCCGGTACATCTCGCGCAGCCGGTCCCAGGTGCGGTGCGAGGAGGTCTCGTTCATCGACACCAGGGCGAGGCGCGCGTAGCGGTCGGCCTGTTCCGGCTCGTCGGCGATGAAGCAGGCCGAGGCCATGGAGATGTAGTCGAAGATCTGCGAGCGCTGGTGGCCCTCGCCCCGCAGCCGCAAAGCCTCCCTGGCGTGGCGCGCGGCGATCGGCGCCGCCGCGGCGTCGTGGTCGGCCAGGGTCCGGTACGCGAGGGCCTGCATGCCGTGCAGGTCGGCCTCGTCGAAGTGCTGCATCCAACTCGGCGGCGGCACGTCGCCCTTGTCGGAGACGAACAGCTCCTCCGCCTCGCCCAGGGTGCGGCGCATGGCCTGGCCCTTGCCCATGGCGGCCTGCGCCCAGGCCTCGATGGTGTGCAGCATGGCGCGGGTGCGCGGGAGGGTCTGCTCGCCCGAGCCGGACTGGGCGAGCTTCATCAGGTCCAGGGCCTCGTTCGGCTTGCCGAGGTGGACCATCTGGCGGGCGGCGCGGGACAGGGCCTCGCCCGCGCGCGGACGGTCGCCCCCCTCGCGGGCCGCGTGCGCGGCGATGACGAAGTACTTCTGCGCCGTGGGTTCGAGGCCCACGTCGTGGGACATCCAGCCCGCGAGCACCGCCAGGTTGGCCGCCACCCCCCACAGCCGGCGCTGGAGGTGGTCGGGGTGGTGGTAGGCGAGCATCCCGCCCACCTCGTTGAGCTGGCCGACGACGGCCTTGCGCTGGAGTCCCCCGCCTCTGGAGGCGTCCCAGGCCCGGAAGACCTCGACCGAGCGCTCCAGCGCCTCGATCTCCTGGGAGCCGATCGGGGCCGCCTCGTAGCGGTCGTAGCCCGCCGGGTCGCCCTGGAAGGCGTCCCCGAAGTGCCGGGCCTCCTTCGCTGCGGCGGGGTCGGTGTGGAGCCAGTCGTACATGGCGTTGCTGAGAGCGGAGCCGGCGGTGAGCACGGCACCCGCGCCCATCAGACCGCGACGGTTGAGCATGAGGTCCATTCCCGTGAATTCGGTGAGGACCGCGGCTGTGCGTTCGGGCGCCCAGGGCATTCCGTCGGGGTTCTCGCGAGCCCCGTCCGGCTGCCGTCTTGAGGTGCGCCGCTGCCGTACGAACCCGAGGTCCTCGATGGTCACGACACGACCGAGCCGCTCGGTGAACAGTGCTGCCAGTACCGTGGGCACCGGCTCGCGGGGGGTCTCCCCCATGTCGATCCAGCGCCGCACCCGCGAGGTGTCGGTGGCCAGCTGGGGGTGGCCCATGGCCGCCGCCTGCCGGTTTACCATCCTCGCCAGTTCGCCCTTCGACCAGCCGGCCAGGCCGAACAGGTCGTTCAAGCGGGTGTTTGGACCTTTGCTCACGTCAAGCCCCCAGGTTCTCGGCTGAGTTGACAGTAGCCCGCCGTCAGATGCCCAGCGACTATTCGCCAGGCTTCGCCAGGGCACGCCCGATGGTTCGCCACCTTGCGCCGGGTGTCAGGTAGGAATGCGCCTCCCCGACCCGGTCACCGGCGGAACTCCCCAGGGTGAAGCACGGGATCCGGCGGGGCGGCGTACGCAACTCGTCGGCGCACGAAGGGATCCGTATCACCATGTACGCAGCAACGTCCTCCGTGTCCGCACCGGTCCGGTCGCACCGCACGCTCCCTGCGGGCGGCGGCCCCTACCTCGACCCCGGCCGTCAGCCGGCCCCGGCGCAGGGCGCCGTGCGGGCCCGGCGGATGCCGGGTACCGGGTCTCAGCCCGTCAGCGGAAGAATCGACCTCTCGGGGCCGCAGGGCGCGCAACTGCGCACCGCCCTCGCCTCGGTGCAGCGGATCTGTCCCGAGTTCGCGCCGGTGCAGGTACTGCGGCGCAGCGGCCGCTCGGTCCTCCTGGTGGGGACCACCGGGCGGATGACCGCCGTCGCGAAGGTGTTACTGGATCACTCGCCGGAGTGGCGTGAGCGCTACCGGCACGAAATAGCGGCATACCGGGCGTTCGTCCGGCACCGCCCGCCGGTCCGGGTGCCGCGGCTGATCGCCGCCGACCCCGAGAACTGCACGCTGGTGGTGGAGCGGATGGCCGGCCGGGTCGCGGCCCTCCAGCGGCACCCGGTGGAACCGCCGCCGCGGGTCGACCTGCGGGCGGCCCTGGGCGCGGTGTGCCGGGTCAACCAGTGGCGGCCGCCGTCGGAGCTGTTCGGCACCCCGATGAACTACGCGCGGCGGATCGCCCGCGACTACGAGTTGGGCCTGCTGACCGACCGGGACCTCGGCGACCTGCAGAAGCTGCTGCACGGAGTGAAGCTGTCGGGCACGCCCCTGCAGTTCAACCACGGTGACGCGCTCCTGTCGAACCTGCTGCTGTCCCCCGCCGGTCCGGTGCTGCTCGACTGGGAGCACGCGGGCTGGTACCTGCCGGGCTACGACCTCGCCACCCTGTGGACGGTGCTGGGCGACGCCCCGGCCGCCCGCGCCCAGATCAGCCGGCTCGCCCAGTCGGCCGGTCCGGTCGCACGGGACGCCTTCCTGGTCAACCTGATGCTGGTGCTGACCCGGGAGATCCGGATGTCCGAGACGGCGGTGCAGCGCTCGATGCTGGCGACCGCCCCGACCCAGCCGCTGCCGGTGGGCGCCCTGTCCTCCGGTGAGGAGCAGCGGCTGCTGCTCCGCCGCCTGCACGACGATGCGGGGATGGCGCGCAGAGCGGTCCGCGCGGCGGTCGGCACGCGCTGACCGTCCCCTCGTACGCGAAGTCCCGTGGCCCCCACCGCCACGGGACTTCGCTCGTGCGGGCCCGGAAGCGCGGGGCGTTGGAGCCTGTGGGCGCGGGGCGCGGGGCGGAGCTGAGGCGGGGTGCGGTCAGGAGCCGGGGACGCCGGATGCCTTGACATCACATGATCCCCCGAACACCTTTTCTGACTCAGCATCAGACGTGCTGGAGTCACTCCCCTCCTCCCCACACCGCTGGAGCCTGCCCATGTCCGCAAGCGCTTCACGCACTTCCCCCGCCGCCCTCCCGTCCAGACGTACGGTCCTCGCCGGTACCGGGGCCGGGATGCTTGCCGCCACCGTGCTCCCGTCCGCCGCGGCGCGGGCCGACAGCGCCCAGGACGGGCCCCCGCTCGGCGAGTACGACGTCGTCGTGGTCGGTTCCGGGGCCGCCGGGATGACCGCCGCGCTCACCGCCGCCCGGCGGGGGCTGAGCGTGCTGGTGGTCGAGAAGGCCCCCACCTTCGGCGGATCGGCCGCACGTTCCGGGGCCGGCATCTGGCTCCCCAACAATTCGGTGATCCTGGGCGCGGGCGTGCCGGACACCCCGCAGAAGGCGGCGACGTACCTCGCGGCCGTCGTCGGGCCGGAGGTTCCGGCCGACCGCCAGGCCGCGTTCCTCGCCAACGGGCCCCGGATGCTGGACTTCGTGATGGCCAACAGCCCGCTCGGGTTCCGCTTCATGGAGGGGTACAGCGACTACTACCCGAATCTGCCGGGCGGGCTGCCGAACGGCCGCTCCATCGAGCCGGACCAGCTCGACGGCCGGCTACTGGGCGCCGAACTGGCCCGCCTGAACCCCGCGTACATGCCGGTACCGGCCGGGATGGTGGTCTTCAGCCAGGACTACAAGTGGCTGAACCTCGCGGCGGTCAGCGCCAAGGGGCTCGCCGTGTCGACCGAGTGCCTGGCGCGCGGCACGAAGGCGGCACTGCGCGGCGAGAAGCCGCTGACGATGGGCCAGTCCCTGGCGGCCGGGCTGCGCGTCGGGCTGCAGCGGGCGGGGGTGCCGGTGTGGCTGAACAGTCCGCTGGTCGATCTGGTCCGGGAGGGTGGCGCGGACGGTCCCGTGACGGGGGTCGTGGTGGAGAAGGAGGGCGTACGGGGCACGGTACGGGCCCGGCGCGGGGTGATCATCGGCTCGGGCGGGTTCGAGCACAACGCGGCGATGCGGGCGCAGTACCAGCAGCAGCCGATCGGCACGCAGTGGTCGGTCGGCGCGAAGGAGAACACCGGCGACGGGATCCGGGCGGGGCAGCGGGCCGGGGCGGCACTGGCCCTGATGGACGACGCTTGGTGGGGTCCGTCGATCCCGCTGCCCGGGGAGCCGTACTTCTGCCTCGCCGAGCGGACCCTGCCGGGCGGGCTGATCGTGAACGCGAACGGCGCGCGGTTCGTCAACGAGGCGGCGCCCTACGGCGACGTGGTGCACGTGATGTACGAGAAGGACCGGGGCGCGGCCGGCTCGCACATCCCGGCGTGGCTGATCGTGGATCAGAACTACCGCAACAAGTACCTGTTCAAGGACATCCTGCCGACGCTCCCCTTCCCGGACTCGTGGTACCAGGCGGGCGCGGCGAAGAAGGCGTGGACGTGGGACGCGCTGGCCGGCCAGATCGGGGTTCCGGCGGGTGCGCTGCGGGCGACCCTGGGCCGGTTCAACGCGCAGGCGTGGAGCGGGACCGACTCCGACTTCCACCGGGGGGCCACGGCGTACGACCACTACTACACGGACCCGAACGTGCACCCGAACTCGTGCCTGGCACCGATCTGGGCCCCGCCGTTCTACGCGTTCAAGATCGTCCCGGGGGACCTCGGCACGAAGGGCGGCATCGTCACGGACGCGCGGGCCCGGGCCCTGCGGGAGGACGGCTCGGTGATCCGCGGCCTGTACGCGGCGGGCAACGCCAGCGCCGCGGTGATGGGGCACAGCTACGCGGGCGCCGGATCGACGATCGGCCCCGCGATGACGTTCGGCTACGTGGCGGCGAACGACATCGCGGACGCGTGATCGAGCGGCCGGCGCCCGGGCACGCCCTGGATCCTAGCCCTGCTGGAAGAGCTCGGCGGGGAGCGGCTTCAGGAGGGCGTAGAGGTCATCGGTGATCGGGCGGTCCCAGCTGGCGATGGTGACCAGCACGTTGTCACTGCGGTCGAACTGGACGCAGGAGATGCGGGACTCCGACAGCTTGACCTTCCGGACGATGAGGAGGTTGTCACCCTGCATGACGGGGCAGTCCTCGATGCCGGTGACCTCGACGTCCTCGTCGTTCTCCAGCGCGTCGAGGAGCTGGGCCACCTCGAAGGGCACCTGGCCCTCGGTGAGGTCCCGGGCCGGGGAACCCTCGGGGAGGTTTCCGATGATCATCGCGGGGCCGCGTCCGCCGAACAGGTCGTAGCGGAGGAAGACACCCTGGCAGCTGCCGTCGGGCGCGGGCAGCAGCCCGGCCCCGAGATTGCCAGGCCAGTCCCCCGGGTCCATGGCCAGGACGTCGAAGTCCGGGCCGGCGGGTGTGGCGGCGCGGTGGCGGCGGAGGAAGGACATGCCGCCATGGTACGTGGCCGCACGGCTTTTCCGGCCCGGGGGCCCTCATCCCGGCGGCCGCCGCGGCCGGGCGCGCCGGGCCGGCCGTGCGGGCGCGCCGGGCCGGCGGGTCAGACCGGTGGGACCAGCGTGAAGTAGTACGGGAGCAGGGCGGCGTCGCCCGTGACCCGCAGGCCGGTGGCGGGCAGACGTTGCCAGAGGAAGAGCGCGAGGTCCGGGGCCGGGCCCGCGACCTCGACGTCCGCGGGGGCGGTGGAGCCGGGCTCCGGCAGGACCCGGTCCGGTGTGAAGACCACCGTCCAGGATTCCGGCCCGTCCGTACGCCGGAAGCGGTAACGCTCGCCCCGGCCGACGGGGGCGGCCTGCCAGGAGCGGCGGGCCGGGGCCATCACCTCGAAGGTCTGGGTGACGGCGTCCGCCGCGAGGGCCGGGTCGAGCGGGGCGGGCGTTCCGGTCGCGGATTGCGCGTCCCAGCGTGGACGGCCAGCTCGATCAGCTGCATCCGCAGCCAGAAGCCCGAGGTCTGCTCGTCCGACCAGGTCCACACCCGGGTGTCCGGCCCCAGCTCGCCCAGCAGCTCCCCCAGCTCCCGGGCGCCCTCGGCGAACCACTCGGTCAGCGCCTCCGGGTCGGCCGGGGCCTGCGGGAGCCCGAGGCCGGCGGGGTCGGGCGGGGTCGCGAGCCGCTCCCGCAGGACGTGTACCAGGTAGCGGTGCACGCCCCCGAGGTGTCCGACGAGGTCGCAGACCGACCAGCCCGGGCACGAGGGGACCTGCGGGGCCGGCCCGCCGAGGTCGAAGGCGTGGCGGACGGCCTTCTCAAAGGCCGCCGCCTCGCTCCGGAAGAGGGACATCCGGTGGAGGTGATCCATACGGTTGACCCTGCCCGCCGGACGGCGGAACCTCCCGCCTTGCGCTACGGGCGAACGCCTCCGGCGCGGCCGGCGGACCGGCGGAATCACGCACCACCACACCGCCGCACCGCCGCACTGGCGCACCGGCGAGCACGGCATCGCCGGCTTCCGGAACCGGTGCCCCGGCGGCCTACGGCGCGTACGAGTCCAGGACGGCCGGGAGGCCCGGAAGGTTGGTGCCGAGTTTGCGGCACGCCGCGGACAGGGCCCAGTCCGGACCCTGTTCCGGCAGGGCGGAGCCGTCCGGGACGGCCTGGCCCGCCGCCCGCCGCGCCGCCTTGAGCTCCTCCTCCGTCAGCCCGTCCTGCCAGTCCGGCCCGCCCGGCAGGCCGGCGCCCAGCCCCAGCAGGGTGTCGGCCGTCTCGGCCACCAGCCCGTCGGCCCCGCATTCCCGGGCCGTCACCACGGCCCGCTCCAGCAGGTCCGCGTCGCGCAGCTCGGTGCCCAGCGCGGCCAGGGCGCGGGCCAGTTCGTGTCCCGCCGGGGACTGCGACAGCAGGGCCACCGCCTCCCGCAGCAGCACGGCCCGGTCCTGCGGGGCCGCGACCTCGGCCGCCACGCGCAGGGCCTGGCCGATGCCCGACGGGGCGCCGAAGGAGCGGGCCCGCCGGACGGCGTCGTCGGCCAGTGTGCGCGCCCGCTGCGGATCCTCCCCGGCCACGGCGCGGGCCAGGAGCAGCTGCCACGGGCACCAGGCCGGGTTCTGGATGCCGCGCGGGGTCAGCCGCCGGTCGACCTCCTCCAGTTCGGCGACGGCCGCACGCATCTCACCGCGGGCGACGAGCAGTTGGGCGTACACGGTCTGGGAGTCGGGGAAGACCACGGCCGCCGGGAAGGGCCGGCCGTACTCGTGCTCGCGTCCCAGTTCCCAGGCCTCGTCGACGCGTCCCCGTGCGAGCAGCGTGGTCAGGAGGATGGCTATGGCGTACCAGTGCACGGGGGTGCGCCGTCCCACGCGTTCGGCGAGCCGCAGCCCGGCCCGCGCCAGTTCCTCGGCCTCCACGAGCCGCCCGCGCCGGTAGCGGATGTAGGCGCGCAGGCTGTACGCGAAGGACAGGTGCGCGCCGCGCCAGCCCATCCGCTCGAACTCGGCGGTGCCGGTCTCGAACAGCTCCTCCGCCCGTCCGGGGCGGTCGGCGTACATGTAGGCCATCGCGACCAGGACCGGCACCTCGAAGCCGCGGTCCTCGTAGGCCCAGCTGAAGGGCCGCTCCAGTACCCGTCCGGCGTGGTGCAGCACCACGTCCACCGGTTCTCCGCGCAGGCAGGCGTCCCAGGCGCGCAGCCCGATGACGTACCGCTCGGTGAGGTCGCGCCCGGTGAGGCGGTCGGCGAGCCGGGCGAGGCGCCGGGAGCGCGCCGGGGAGTCGGTCTCGGCGGCGTTGAAGGCGTCCCACATGAACTGCTCGGACTGCAGGCGCAGCCGGGCCCGGACGTCCTGGGTGTACGGGATCTCCCGCGCGAGGGATTCCGAGGCGTCGGCGAGGCGGTCGCTGTGTGCAAGGACCTGGGCGAGCCGGATGACGATGCCCTGGCGCAGGGTGGGGTCGTCGAAAGGTTCGGCGAGGGCGGCCCTCAGGTGGTTGACGGTGTTGGCGGGCTCGGTGAGCAGGGAGGCGCAGCCCAGTTCGTACAGGACGGCGGCGCGCTCGTCGAAGTCCGGGGGCTCGCGCAGGGCGCGGGCGAGCTGGCGGCGGGCGGCCTCGGGGGCGCCGGCCCGGAGGTTCTCGCCGGCGGCCTCGCGCAGGATGCGCACCACCCAGGGGTCGTTCTCGGGGTGGGTCTCCAGCAGGTGGCGGGCGGCGGCGGAGGGGCCGAGTCCGGCGTCGACGACGGCGGCCGCGGCCTTGCCGTGCAGGGCGACCCGCAGCGCGTCGGGGATGGCGCGGTAGATGGCGGTGGCGATGAGCGGGTGGACGAACTCCAGCCCGGTCTCGGGTTCCTGCGCCGGCCCGGTCACGGGTTCCTGCGCCGTCGAGGACCCGGCGGCCGACAGGATGCGGGCGTCCCGCAGCCGCCTGGTGGCGTCCACACCCTCCTCGGCGCCGAGGGCGGCGACCCGCGCGGCGAGGTCCTGCGGGATGGCGGTGCCGAGGACGGCGCAGGCCCAGGCGAAGCGGACGGTGGAGGGGCCGAGGCGTTCGAGGCGGGCCACGAGGCCGCTGCCGCGCTGGGCGGCGGCGAGGTCGCGCAGCAGCGGGGCGTTCGCCTCGACCGGGGGCAGTCCCTTCTCCCGGACCTTGGCGGTGAGTTCGACGGCCTCGAAGGGGTTGCCGGTGGTGACGGCCCAGGCCTCCCGGCAGAAGGCGTCCTCGGCGTGGTCGCCGAGGGCCTCGCGGACCAGCGCGGCGACGGCGGCCGGGGTGAGCGGCGCGAGGGGCAGCGGGCGCTGTCCCGCCCGGCCCGGCAGCGTACGGAAGGCGTCGGCGTCCGCGGGCAGTTCGTCGGGGCGGTAGGCGACGACGAGCAGCAGGGGGAGGTGTTCGGCGCGCGGGGCGAAGGCGGCGAGCCAGCCGAGGGACTCGGGGTCGGCCCAGTGGGCGTCGTCGAGGACGAGGGTGACGGGGGCGCGTTTCACGACGAGGTGGGTGAGGACCCAGTCGAGTCCGTCGCGCAGGCCCTGGGGGTCGGGCGGGGCGCCCTGTTCGGGGGCGCAGAGTCCGAGGGCGGGGCCGACGATCGAGTACCAGCTCCCGAGGGCGGCGCGCAGCTCCTGCTCGGAGGTGCCGGCCAGCTGGGGCTGGATGAGCTGGCGGGCGACGTGGAAGGGCTGCCTCTGCTCCTGTTCGCCGCCGCGGGCGGCGAGGACGGTGCAGGAGCGGGCGTGGGCGCGGCGGCGCAGCTCGGCGAGCAGGGTGGTCTTGCCGAGGCCGGCGGGGCCGGAGAAGGCGAGCAGCGCGCCGCCCGCGTCCGGCCCGGGACCGGTGAGCTGGTCCAGGGCCTCGTCGACGATGGCGAGTTCGGTCTCGCGTTCGACCAAGGTGCGCCGTTTGCGGGTACGGCGGTCCGTCATGGCTGGTACCCCCCAGGCCTGTTCGGGGGATCAGCGTACGCCCGCGCACATCGCGGGGGATCCCACTGTCGGGAAAGAATCCGATCTTCTTTACCGGTGTCCGTTCCGGAGTCTTTTCCGGCGTCTTTTCCACTGCGCTTCCGGTGTGCTTCCGGCGCCCTTCCGGTGGCCTCTCCGGCGTCTTCGTCAGGCGTGTCCGTCCCGGGCGGACCGTGCCGCGAGGTCCTCCAGGACGGCCACGGCCTCGGCGGCCCGGTCGGCGTCCACGAAGAGGTGGTCGTGGTGGTAGCCGGCGATGACGTTGCAGCTCAGGCCGTGTGCGCCGAGTTCGGTGGCGAAGGCCGCGGTGAGGCCGACGGCGTCGAGGGCGGAGTGGATCCGCAGGGTGATCCAGCCGGCCGTGTAGTCGTAGGCGAGGCCGGCCGCGTCGGCGTCCTCCTGACGCAGCACCAGGGTGAGGCCCTCGCGCTCCAGGACGGTGGCCACGGGCGCGGTCCCGGCGGGGACGGTGCTGCCGGGGACGGTGCAGAAGACGTACCGCCCCTCGTTCAGCTCGGGCCGCATGCCGCTCAGGAGTACGCGCAGGTCGTTCTCGCCGCTCATGCCGCCACCCTAGGCGGTGCGCCACCCTAGGCGGTGCGCCACCCTCAGGGCCGTCTTTCCGGCCGGCGGCCACCGGGGCGGCGGGGCCGCGCCCGGTGGTGCGCCGCGTACAGCCGGCCGCGGGCCGTCCTAGGTCAGGTCGAACTCCCCGCCCCGGGCGTTCAGCACGAACTTGTGCCACTCGTCGGGGGTGAAGATCAGCGAAGGGCTCTCGGGGCGCTCGCTGTTGCGCATGGCGATGAAGCCCTCGACGAAGGCGATCTGGACGTCACCCGCTCCCCGGCTGCTCGACTGCCAGTCCGCCTCGGTGAGATCGAGGTCCGGCTTCCCCCAGCCAGCGAGGGGCTGTGAAGTCATGCTCTCGGCCACGTGCGTGCTCCTCCCGGTACGTCGTCCGGGGGCAAGGTTAACCACCGCAGCGCGTGCCGCACAGGCCACGGTGAGTCACCCGTGGCCTGTGCGGCCCCCCGGCCGGCCCCTCCGTCGCCGGCCGGGCACGCGGTCAGGAGGCGGGCACCTCGGCCCCCACCAGCCACATCGCGAAGAACTGGGCGCCGCCGCCGTACGCGTGCCCCAGCGCCCGGCAGGCTCCCGGAACCTGGTGTTCCCCGGCCTGGCCGCGCACCTGCAGGGCCGCCTCCGCGAAGCGGATCATGCCGGAGGCGCCGATCGGGTTGGTGGAGAGCACCCCGCCGGACGGGTTGACCGGGAGGTCCCCGTCGAGTTCGGTGACCCCGGCCTCGGTGAGCTTCCATCCCTCGCCCTCCGCGGCGAAGCCGAGGTTCTCCAGCCACATCGGCTCGTACCAGGAGAAGGGCACGTACATCTCCACGGCGTCGATCTCCCGTCGCGGGTCGTTGATTCCCGCCTGCCGGTAGACGTCGGCCGCGCAGTCCTTGCCGGCCTGTGGCGAGACGAAGTCCTTGCCCGCGAAGAGGGTGGGTTCGCTGCGCATCGCCCCGCCGTGCACCCAGGCGGGCGGCTTCGGCGAACGGGCCGCGCCCACCCGGTCGGTGAGGATCATCGCGCACGCGCCGTCCGAGGAGGGGCAGGTCTCGGAGTAGCGGATCGGATCCCAGAGCATCGGCGAGGCCTGGACCTTCTCCAGGGTGATGTCGTGCTCGTGCAGGTGTGCGTAGGGGTTCTTCAGCGCGTTGCGCCGGTCCTTGTACGCCACCAGCGAGCCCACCGTGTCCGGCGCGCCCGTGCGCCGCATGTACGCGCGCACGTGCGGGGCGAAGAATCCGCCAGCGCCGGCGAGCAGCGGCTGCTGGAAGGGGACGGGGAGCGACAGGCCCCACATGGCGTTGGATTCGGACTGCTTCTCGAAGGCGAGGGTCAGGACCGTGCGGTGGACGCGGGCCGCGACCAGGTTCGAGGCGACCAGGGCGGTGGAGCCGCCGACCGAGCCCGCCGTGTGCACGCGCAGCATCGGCTTGCCGACGGCGCCGAGCGCGTCCGCCAGGTACAGCTCCGGCATCATCACCCCCTCGAAGAAGTCGGGGGCCTTGCCGATGACGACCGCGTCGATGTCGGCCCAGGTCAGCTCGGCGTCCGCGAGGGCGCGGACCGCCGCCTCCCGGACGAGTCCGGCGATGGACACGTCGTGGCGGGCGGCCACGTGCTTGGTCTGGCCGATGCCGACGACGGCAACTGGCTCCTTGCTCATGCTCGGTCCCCTTCCAGGACGGCGACCAGGTTCTGCTGGAGGCAGGGGCCGGAGGTGGCGTGGGCGACGGCCCGGTCGGACTCGCCTCGGTGGATCCGGGCGGCCGCCTCGCCGATGCGGATCAGGCCGGCGGCCATGACCGGGTTCGCGGCGAGCGCTCCCCCGGACGGGTTGACGGCCACGCCGTCGCCGTCGCCGAGGCCGAGCGCCTTGCGCAGCACGACCTCCTGGGAGGAGAACGGCGCGTGCAGTTCCGCCGTGTCCACCGGGGCTTCGAAGACGCCCGCGTGCTCGGCGGCGATCCGGGTGGACGGGGAGTCGGTGAGGTCGCGCAGGCCCAGGCCGTGGGCCTCGATGCGGTGGTCGATGCCGGTGATCCAGGCGGGGCGTTCGCACAGCTGCCGCGCGAGGTCGCCGGCGGCCAGGATCACCGCGGCCACGCCGTCGCCGATGGGCGGGCAGTCCCAGGTGCGCAGCGGCCGGACCTGGTAGTCGCCCTGCGGGACGGCGCCGCGGAGCTGGGCGTGCGGGTTCGCCTCGGCGGCGGCGCGGCTGCGCGCTCCGATGGCGGCCAGGGCGCGCTCGTCGGTCTCGCCCGCGTCGATCAGGGCCTGGGCCTGGAGGGCGGCCAGGGCCACCGAGTCGGGCCAGAGCGGGGCGAGGTAGTACGGGTCGAGCTGGCGCGTCAGTACGTCGCGTACCGAACCGGGCGAGGACTTCCCGTACGCGTAGACGAGCGCGGTGTCGGCCTCACCGGTCTGGATCTTGACCCAGGCCTCGTACAGGGCCCAGGCGCCGTCCATCTCGACGTGCGACTCGGAGATCGGCGGCCAGGCGCCGACCCCGTCGAGGGTCATGGTGAAGGAGAAGGCCCGGCCGGCCAGGTAGTCGCTGGAGCCGGAACAGGTGAAGCCGATCTCGCCGGCCTTCAGTCCGGTCGCGGCGAGCACCTGGTGCAGCACCGGCATGACCATCTCGACTTCGCTGAGTTCGTCGGTGCGGCGCAGGTGGTCGCTCTGCGCGAAGGCGACCACCGCGACCTCGCGTGCGTATCGGGCCATCAGATGAGCTCCTTGTACGCGTCGTAGTCCGCGTCCGGCTCGCCGGTGGGGCGGTAGTGGTCGGGGTGGCGGCCGCCCTCGGTCCAGACGGGCTCGACGCGCAGGCCCATGCGGACCTGGTCGTACGGGATGCCGCCGATCCGGCCGTGGAGGGCGAGGCCGGCGCCGTCGAGGGCGATGTGGGCGTAGACGTACGGGACCTCGATGTCGAGGTTCCTGGCCTTGATGTTGACGATGCAGTACGTGGTGACCGTGCCCGCCGGGCCGACCTCGACCTGGTCGGTGGTGGCCACCCCGCAGGTGGGGCACGCGCCGCGCGGGGGCACGTACACCTTGTGGCAGGAGGGGCAGCGCTCGCCGACGGTCCGCCGCTCGGAGAGGGCGTTGATGTACGCGGTCTGGGCGCGGCCGGGACTGTAGACGTAGTCGAGGCGGGCCTCGGCGACGATGCCGGTGACGGCGTCGGCGAAGACCCCGTCGTGCGGGACGGCCTCGGCGCCCGCGGGGCCCTCGTACGGTTCGAAGCAGGCGATGTCGGTGATGGCGCCGGTACGGTCGGCGGCCCATCGCACGCGCACCCGCATGCCGGTGCGGACGGCTTCCGGTCCGGGGACGTCGAGGGCGTGCAGGAGCGCGGTGTCCGCGCCGTCGAACTTGACCAGCACCCAGGCGAAGGGGGTGTCCAGCGGCTGGTGGGGGCGGGGCCGGCCGTTCCACGCCCAGGTGGTGACGGTGCCGGTGGCGGCGACCTCGACGAGCTCGCGGACCTCCTCGGCGGTGACGGGGTCGTACTCGACGGGCGGGACCACCACCTTGCCGCCGGAGGTCTTCACCCCGAGGACGACGCCTTCGCGCAGCCCGGTGAGGAAGGCGCTCTGGACGGGACCGAGGGACCGGGTGAAGGGGAACTCGACGATGAGGGGCGCGCGGAGCACTTCCGGCGGCGACGCGGCTGTCATGGGCGGCTCTCCGTTGCGGTTGATTCCGGTACAGGCACAATCCACCCCCGCCGGGCCAATCCGGCCTGGCCGGGCAAAATCCAGCCCCGCCGGCGTTTGAGGCGCGGGGTCCGGGGCGGAGCCCCGATCTTTGGCGGTCGGGCACATCCAGCCTCGCCTGGCCATTGCGGCCTGGCCGGGCACATCCAGCCCCGCCGGCGATTGAGGCGCGGGGTCCGGGGCGGAGCCCCGATCTTTGGCGGTCGGGCACATCCAGCCTCGCCTGGCCATTGCGGCCTGGCCGGGCACATCCAGCCCCGCCGGCGTTTGAGGCGCGGGGTCCGGGGCGGAGCCCCGATCTTTCGGCCCCGCCGGCGAGGGAGGCACGGCACCGGGGCCCCGACAACGCCGGGCCGACTACTCGCGCCGATACACCGCGGGCCTCTTCTCCGCAAAGGCCCGCGCCCCCTCCTTCGCATCCGCCGTGTCGAACACCGGCCACCCCCGCAGCAGTTCCGCCGCCAACCCCTCCCGCTCGGTCAGCTCCGCGGTCTCGTAGACCGACGCCTTGACCGCCTCCACCGCCAGCGGCCCGCACGCATTGATCTGCTCCGCGATCTCCAGCGCAGCATCCAGCGCCGTGCCGTCCGGCACCACCCGCCCGATCAGCCCGATCCGCGCCGCCTCCTCGGCCGAGTACGGCCGCCCGGTCAGCAGCATCTCGAGGGCGTGCGTACGCGGGATCTGCCGCGGCAGCCGCACCGTGGAGCCGCCGATCGGAAAGAGCCCCCGCTTGACCTCGAAGAGCCCGAAGGTGGCACCCGCGCCCGCCACCCGGATGTCCGTGCCCTGCAGGATCTCGGTCCCGCCGGCCACGCAGTAGCCCTCCACGGCCGCGATCACCGGCTTGCGCGGCCGGTGGTGCCGCAGCATCGCCTTCCAGTGCAGGTCGGGGTCGTCCTTGAGTCGGTTCCGGTACTGGTCGCCCGCCATCCCCTGGCCGGCCAGCGCCTTGAGGTCCATGCCGGCGCAGAAGTCGCCGCCCGCGCCGGTCAGGACCACCGAGCGGATCCCGTCGTCGGCGTCCGCCTCCAGCCAGCCGTCGTACAGCCCCACCAGCAGCGGCAGCGAGAGCGCGTTCTTCGCCTCGGGCCTGTTCATGGTGAGCACCAGGGTGGCGCCGTGCCGATCCACGCTCAGGTGTTCTGTCCCACCCATTGCCGTCCTCCCGTCTCAAGACCTAGAACAGGTTGCAGTAGGGGAGGGTGCAGTTCAATAGTTTTCTGACACCCAGTCAGATTTCTTGGGCGGCGCCCTTCCCAGTTGCCGGCTCCGGCGCTCTAATGACCGCCGGAGCAGGCCGGCCACCGGGCCAGTCGTCGGGAACATCGGGAACATTCGGGGTCAGGAGGAACGGTGGAGTACAACCTTGCCGACCTGTTCGAGTCGGTCGTGGACGTGGTCCCGGACCGCGAGGCCCTCGTCTACGTGGACCACCCCGGGACCGGCGCCGAGCGCCGCCTCACGTACGCGGAGCTGGACGCGGCGGCGAACCGGATCGCGCACCACCTGCTGAACAGCGGCCTGAAGGCCGGCGAGCACGTGGGTCTGCACCTCTACAACGGGATCGAGTACCTCCAGACCGTCCTGGCCTGCCTGAAGGCCCGACTGGTCCCGGTGAACGTCAACTACCGGTACGTGGAGGAGGAGCTGGTCTACCTCTACAACGACGCCGACCTCGCCGCACTCGTCTTCGAGGGCGAGTTCACCGAGCGGGTCGCGGCCGCCCTGCCGCAGACGACGCGGCTCCGGCACCTGGTCCGGGTCGGGCAGGTCCCCGAGGGGGCTCCGGAGCCCTCGATCGCGCCGATCGCGTACCCGGACGCCGAGGCCGCCGGGTCGCCCGAGCGCGGCTTCCCGCCCCGCAGCGCCGACGACCTGTTCATCATCTACACGGGCGGCACGACCGGCATGCCCAAGGGCGTCATGTGGCGGGCGGAGGACCTCTTCTTCGCCGGCCTCTTCGGCGGCGAGCCGACGGGCGAGCCGGTGAAGCGGCCGGAGGAGCTGGCCGAGCGCGTCGCCTCCAAGGGTGCGGGGCTGACCTTCTTCCCCGCGCCCCCGCTGATGCACGGCACATCGACGCTGACCTCGTTCATCGCCTTCAACTACGGCCAGCGGGTGGTCATCCACCGCAAGTACGCACCGGAAGAGGTGCTCCGCACGATCGAGAAGGAGAAGGTGTCGAGCGTGTCGCTGGTCGGCGACGCGATGCTCAGGCCGCTCATCGACGCCCTCAACGGCCCGCTCAAGGGGACGGACCTGTCCTCGCTGTTCAGCGTCTCCTCCTCCGGGGCGATCATGTCGGAGACGGTGCGCGCGGAGTTCCAGCGGCTGGTGCCGAACGTGCTGCTCCTGAACAACTTCGGATCGTCCGAGTCCGGGTCCAACGGCCGGGCGACGGACGACTCCAGTCCGGAGAAGGGCTTCCGCCTAGAGGTCAACGACCGTACGCAGGTGGTGGACCCGGTGACGCACGAGCCGGTGGCGGTGGGCGAACCGGGGCGCCTCGCCCAGCGCGGCCACGTCCCGCTCGGCTACTACAACGACCCGGCCAAGACCGCCGAGACCTTCTTCCGGAAGGGCGCGGAGCGCTGGGTGCTGCTCGGCGACATGGCGACCGTCGACGAACAGGGCATCGTCACGGTGCTCGGCCGCGGCTCGCAGTGCATCAACACGGGCGGCGAGAAGGTCTACCCGGAAGAGGTCGAGCAGGCGCTGAAGTCGCACCCCGACGTCTACGACGCCCTGGTCGCCGGAGTCCCGGACCCGACCTGGGGCAGCCACGTGGCCGCGGTGGTCCAGGTCCGGTCGGGCGCCCCGGCCCCGACCCTGGACGAGATCCAGAGCCACTGCCGCACCAGACTGGCGGGCTACAAGATCCCCCGCCAACTGGTCATCGCACCCGCCATCCAACGCTCCCCGAGCGGCAAGGCGGACTACCGCTGGGCCAAAACGATCGCAACGGAATCAGACACGATCAACTGACCCACCCCGGCAAGCCCACCCCACCCCACCCGGCCGGCCAAACCCAGCCCCGCCGAGCCAACGCCACCCCGGCGGGCAAACCCACCCTCGCCAGCCAAACCCAGCCTCGCCGGGCCAAATCCAGCCCCTCCGGCG
The DNA here is from genome assembly GCF_035917235.1 of Streptomyces sp. NBC_01294. Classification (NCBI taxonomy): domain Bacteria; kingdom Bacillati; phylum Actinomycetota; class Actinomycetes; order Kitasatosporales; family Streptomycetaceae; genus Streptomyces; species Streptomyces sp. NBC_01294. The sequence goes on along the minus strand of NZ_CP108423.1, from coordinate 7,594,371 downwards.
TTTGAGGAGCGGGGTCCGGGGCGGAGCCCCGATCTTCAAGCCCCGCCGGCGTTTGAGGCGCGGGGCCCGGGGCGGAGCCCCACCCTTCAGCCCCGTCGGCGTTTGAGGCGCGGGGCCCGGGGCGGAGCCCCGATCTTTGAGGCGCACCCGCCCCGCGCCTCGTCGGCGACCGTCGGTCAAACCCCGGACGAGAGGAAGCGTTCCACCCGAGCCGAGAACCACCCCGGGTCGTCCAGCCACGGGAAGTGCCCGGCCCGGGGCTGGACGTCGACCGCGCCCCGCCGGAACAGGCCTGCAAGCTCCGCCGCCAGCACCGGACGGGGGTTGCCGTCCAGCTCCGCGGCCAGCACCAGGACCTCGCCCGAGACCCGGCGGAGGCCCGCACGGGTCGCGGGCGGATCGAAGGCTCCGGGGCCCGCATAGGCCTCGGCGGCCTTCTCGTTCTGCTGGTGCGCGTTCGCCGCGCAGTGCGCCCGGGCCGCCGCGTCCCAGCGCCCGTAGAACAGCGGCGCGGCCAGATCCCAGTCCACCTCGCTCCCGCCCGCGCCCGCGTCCGCCAGGATCCGCTCGTAGGCATCGATGGCCGTGTCGTACGGTTCGCTCCCCGCGCGCAGCCGGGCCGCCTCCAGCCGCTGCTCCGGGGTGACCGGGAGGTCCACCGCCCACGCGGTCGGAGTGACCAGCACGGTCCGGCGCAGCCGCTCCGGGTGTGCGGCCGCGTAGAGCTGGGCGAGGTTCCCGCCGGCGGAGTGCGCGAGGAGGTCCATGCGCTCCAGGCCGAGGTGTGCCCGCAGGGCCTCGACGTCGCCGACCTGGTGGTCGACGCGGTACGTCGACTCGTCCGCCGGCATCCCGGAGTCGCCCGTACCGCGCAGGTCGAGCAGGATGAGACGGCGGCCGTCGGCCAGTCCGCCGAGGTCGCCCAGGTACACGGAGGCCCGCATGGCGCCGCCCGGGACGCACACCAGCGGTTCACCCTCCCCTTGGAGGTGGTAGGCGAGTTCGGTTCCGTCGTAGGTGGTGAAGGTAGGCATGGGGGCCATCACAACAGACGATCACTCGTTCGAGTCATTGATTTCACCTGCGGAGGCCTGGCAATCTACCGAATGATCGTTCGGTAGATTCACGATGAGGTGACGACATGGCGGTGCACCCGGATTTCCACGACGACGGCGAGCGGCTCGGCCGCGACGAGCTGGCCGCCCTCCAGCTGACGCGGCTGCGCGCGACCCTGCACCGCGCCTACGAACGGGTGCCGTTCTACCGGCAGGCCTTCGACAAGGCCGGCGTGCATCCCGACGACTGCCGCTCCCTCGCCGACCTCGCCCTGTTCCCCTTGACCACCAAGACCGACCTGCGCGACCAGTACCCCTTCGGGATGTTCGCCGTACCGCGGTCCGAAGTGCGCCGCATCCACGCCTCCAGCGGCACGACCGGGCGTCCCACCGTCGTCGGGTACACCGACAATGACCTCTCCACCTGGGCCGATGTCGTCGCCCGATCCATACGCGCGGCGGGTGGCCGGCCCGGCCAGATCATCCACATCGCCTACGGCTACGGCCTCTTCACGGGCGGCCTCGGCGCGCACTACGGCGCCGAACGCCTCGGCTGTACGGTCGTGCCCGCCTCGGGCGGGATGACGGACCGGCAGGTCCGGCTCATCGAGGACTTCCGGCCGGAGGTCATCATGGTGACGCCTTCCTACATGCTGACCCTGCTGGACGAGATGGAGCGCCAGGGCATCGACCCGCGCGCCACCTCACTGCGGACCGGGATCTTCGGCGCGGAGCCGTGGACCGAGGAGATGCGCCGGGAGATCGAGGAACGGCTCGGCATAGACGCGGTGGACATATACGGCCTGTCCGAGGTCATCGGGCCGGGTGTCGCGCAGGAGTTCGCCTCGACCAAGGACGGTCTCCACATCTGGGAGGACCACTTCTATCCCGAGGTGGTCGACCCCCTGACGGGCGCGGTGCTGCCGGAGGGCGAGCACGGCGAGCTGGTGTTCACCTCTCTCACCAAGGAGGCCATGCCCGTCATCCGCTACCGCACCCGGGATCTGACGCGGCTGCTGCCCGGCACCGCCCGGCCGGCCTTCCGGCGGATGGAGAAGGTCACGGGCCGCAGCGACGACATGATCATCCTGCGCGGGGTGAACCTGTACCCGACCCAGATCGAGGAGGTCCTGCTGCGCACGCCCGGCCTGGCTCCTCACTTCCAGCTGCGGCTGACCCGCGAGGGGCGCATGGACGCCCTGACCGTACGGGTGGAGGCGCGCCGGGAGACGGTTGCCGATCGGCGGGAGGCCGCGGGCGCCGAGGTGGTCCGGGCCGTCAAGGAGGGGATCGGGGTCTCCGTCCGGGTGGAGGTGGTCGATCCGGAGAGCCTGGAGCGTTCGGTGGGGAAGATCAAGAGACTGGTGGACCTCCGCGGCGCAGGGTAGGGGCACAGACTCGCGTCCGGGCGGCTGAAACCACCCCTTCGGGTCCATTTCGGGGCGGCTCCCGGGAGCGCGGTTGCGCTCGCGGGTAGTGCATGAGGCGTGACCTCGACCTTCCGGAAGCTCTATGTCCGGCTCCAGGCCTCCCCCGCCGGGCTGGCCTGGAGCCGCGGCCGGGAGATGGAGCTGATGCACCGGGCGATGGGCTTCGCGGCCCTCGGGTTCCTCACCCTCGTGCCGCTGCTGGTCGTCGTCGCGGCCGCCGCGCCGGGCAGCGGTTCGGGCTTCGGCCGCTGGCTCGGCCAGGCCCTCGGGGTGACGGAGTCCTCGCGTGGCCGGGTCGAGATGCTGTTCAGCGCTGCGGACATGGCACTGGAGCGGACCACCGCCTTCGGTCTGGCCGCTCTCGCGGTGTTCGGCCTGACCTTCGGCTCGGCCGTGCAGACGGGCTACGAGAAGGTGTGGGACCTGCCGACCGCCCGTTGGCACACCATGTGGCGGCACGTCGTCTGGCTCGCCCTGCTGGTCTGCTACCTCGCCCTGCTCGTGGGGATCCCCCAACCGTCGGACGACGCCGTCGGGACCGTCCTCGGCACGCTGGGCGACCTCATCGGCACGTGCCTCTTCTTCTGGGGCTCCCAGCGGCTGCTGCTCGGCGGCCGGGTCCGCTGGCGTGCCCTGGTGCCGGGCACGCTCGCGACCAGTCTCGGGCTGCTGGGGCTGCGGATGTTCTCGCAGCTGGTGTTCTCGCCGCTCATCGCGTCCAACGCCGTGACCTACGGCCCCTTCGGCACCCTGCTGGTCGTCCAGTCCTGGCTCGTCGGAGTCGGCTTCGTGGTCTACGGCGGCGCGCTGGTCGGCCGCCTCTTCCACGAGTACCTCACCCTGCGCCGCTTCCGGCGCACCGGAATCCTGCCCGCCGACAGCGGCCACCCCGACCATCCCGGCCCGCCCCGACCGGCCTGACCGGCCTGACCGGCCTGACCGGCCTGACCGGCAGCACCCCACCGCACCCCGACCCGGGCCCCGATCCGGACCCCGGCCGGATCAGTCCGCAGGGGCCGGAGGCGGGGCGAAGCGGTCGCGGAGTTCCCGCTTGAGGATCTTGCCGCTGGCGTTGCGCGGGAGGGCGTCGACGAAGAGCACGCGTTTCGGGGCCTTGAAGTGGGCGAGCCGCTCCCGCGCGTAGGTCATCAGCTCCGCCTCCGTCGCCTCCCCACGCGCCACCACCACCGCCGTGACCGCCTCGATCCACCGCTCGTCGGGCAGCCCGACCACCGCCACCTCGGCCACGCCCGGGTGGGTGTAGAGCACGTCCTCCACCTGCCGCGAGGCAACCAGCACCCCACCCGAGTTGATGACGTCCTTGACCCGGTCCACCACCGTGAAGTACCCGTGCGCGTCGCGCACCGCGAGGTCGCCCGAGCGGAACCAGCCGTCCCGGAAGGCCCGCTCCGTGGCCTCCGGGTCGTTCCAGTACCCCAGGCACAGCTGCGGCGAGCGGTAGACGACCTCGCCTGCCGTGCCGTCCGGCACGTCCTTGCCGTCCTCGTCGACGACCTTCGCCTCGACGTGGCGGACCGGCCGCCCGCAGGACTCCATCCGCCCCTCGTGCTCCCGCGGCCCGAGCACCGTGGCCAGCGGCCCGATCTCGCTCTGACCGAAGCAGTTGTAGAAGCCGAGCCCGGGGAGCCGCTCGCGCAGCCGTTCCAGGACCGGGACCGGCATGATCGAGGCCCCGTAGTACGCCTTGCTCAGCGCGCCCAGCTCACGCACCGCGAACTGCGGGTGGTTGGCCAGGCCGATCCAGACCGTGGGCGGCGCGAAGAGGCTGTTCGCCTCCCCCGCCTCGACGAGGTCGAAGAGCTGTTCCGCGACCGGCGCGTCCACGATGGTGTTCCGCGCCCCCACCGCCAGGTACGGCATCAGGAAGACGTGCATCTGCGCCGAGTGGTACAGCGGCAGCGAGTGCACGGGCCGGTCCTCCTCGGCCAGGTCCAGCGCCTCGATCGCGCTCTCGTACTCGTGGGCGAGGGCCCGGTGCGTCATCATCGCGCCCTTGGGCAGGGCGGTGGTGCCCGAGGTGTACAGGAGCTGCGCCAACCCGCCCGGTTCCCTGTCGGGTTCAAAGGCGAGCGGCTCGGCCAGCTCCGCCAGGAAGGAATCCGGGGCGTCGCGCAGTGCCCGTACGCGTTTGCCGTCGGGGACCCGACCGGCCAGGTCCGGATCGGCGAGCACCAGGGCGCTGGCGGAGTCGTCGAGGATGTACGCGAGGTCGTCGCCGGTGAGGTTCTGGTTGACGGGTACGTGGGTGAGTCCGGCCCGGGCGCAGGCGAGGAAGGCGATGAGGTAGGCGTCGGAGTTGTGCGCGAAGGTGGCGACCCGGTCGCCGTCGGCCAGCCCGTACCGCTCCCGCAGCACGGCGGCGCCGGTGGTGACGGCCGCGTCGAGCTCCGCGTACGTCCAGCTCCGCTCGCGGTAGCGGACGGCGAGGCGGTCGGGGACCCGACGCGCGCTCTCGTGCACCAGCCCGTCGACCGTCCGGTGCCGCACTGCCTGTCCTGCCTGTCCTGCCTGTCCTGCCTGTCCTGCCTGTCCTGCCTGTCCCGCCTGTCCCGCCCGCCCTGCTTGCCCTGCTTGCCCTGCTCGAGCTGCCGTCATGGCGCGATCCTCGTCCCGCGCGCGCCCGAGGTCAATGACCGGGATACCAAACGGGATGTTGACAGATCATCGGACCGCCTGCATGAGTGTGGGGGCACGGACGCACCGCCTGTTCATCGGGTAACCACACCCATCCGCAGGCTACTTGGGAGGCATGTTGCACCTCAGCACCCGTCCGATACTCCGCCGCGTCGCCGTCACCGGATCCGCTCTGCTCGCCGCGACGGCCGCGATGCCGCAGGCCTCGGCGGCGACCGCGGACCGGATACCGGCCGGCGGCGGCCTGTCCGCCGTCATCCGGTACACCGAGAACGGCATACCCCACATCCTCGCCCGCGACTACGCGCGGCTCGGCTTCGGCACCGGCTGGGCGCAGGCCGCCGACCAGGTCTGCGTCCTGGCGGACGGGTTCGTGACCGTCGCCGGTGAGCGCTCGCGCTGGTTCGGGCCCGACGCCGCACCCGACGGATCGCTCTCCTCCGCCACCCGGAACCTCTCCAGCGACCTGTACTTCAGGGGCGTCCGGGAGTCCGGCACCGTGGAGAAACTGCTGGCGACCCCCGCCCCGGCCGGTCCCACCAAGGACCTCAAGGAGCTGATGCGCGGCTGGGCCGCCGGCTACAACGCGTGGCTCGCGCAGAACAAGGTCACCGACCCGGCGTGCAAGGGCGCCGGCTGGGTCCGCCCGGTCACCACGACCGACGTGGCCGCCCGCGGCTTCGCGGTCTCGGTCCTCGGCGGCCAGGGGAGCGGCATCGACGGCATCACGGCGGCGCAGCCACCGGGCGCGTCGGGCACAGCGGGCGCGACAGGCGCCCGCACCGCACCGGCACCGGTACCGGCTCCGGCACCGGAGGTCGATCCGGCGGCCGCCGCCGAGGCCGCGCGAGAGTTCTTCGACACCAGCCGGTACGACATGGGCTCCAACGCGGTGGCCTTCGCCGGCTCCACCACGGCGAGCGGGCGCGGACTGCTGCTCGGCAACCCGCACTACCCGTGGCAGGGCGGGCGCCGCTTCTGGCAGTCGCAGCAGACCATCCCGGGCGAGCTGAACGTGTCTGGCGGCTCCCTGCTCGGCACCACCGTGGTCAACATCGGCTTCAACGAGAAGGTGGCCTGGAGCCACACGGTCGCCACCGGCACCCCCGTGAACCTGCATCAGCTCACCCTCGACCCGGCCGACCCGACCGCCTACCTGGTCGACGGCACGCCGGAGAAGATGACCCGGCGGACCGTCACCGTCCCGGTGGCGGGCGGCGCTCCGGTCACCCGCACCCAGTGGTGGACGCGCTACGGACCGGTGGTCTCGAACCTCGGCGCCGGTCTGCCGCTGCCCTGGACCGACCGGACGGCGTACGCGCTGAACGACCCGAACGCGGCGAACCTGCGCGGCTCCGACACCGCCCTCGCGATGGGCAAGGCCCGCTCGGTCGCCGGGATCCAGGAGGCCCTCAAGCGCACCCAGGGCCTGCCGTGGGTCAACACGGTGGCCGCGGATTCGGCGGGCGGCACCCTGTTCACCCAGACCCAGGTGCTCCCCCGGATCACCGACGAGCTGGCGGCCGGCTGCTCGACCCCGCTGGGCCGGGCCACGTACCCGGCCTCGGGGCTGGCGGTGCTGGACGGTTCGCGCGGCGCGTGCGCGCCCGGCTCGGATCCGGACGCGGTGCAGCCGGGCGTCTTCGGCCCGGGGAAGGCGCCCACGCTGCGGGGCGCCCCGTACGTCGAGAACTCCAAGACCATGATCAAGGCATGGTTACTACGCGATCACTGGCGCGTAAATAGCAGCAGGTCAGGGTGGGGGTGGGCAGGACCGGGTGCCCGCTGGTCGTTGAGGGCTGGCGGGTGTCCGGCCATACGCGCGCTCCCTCTTCTCGGAGCTGACACAGCGCGTCGGTCCCGCTGGATCCCGACGAACTCCCCCACATACCAGGCCTGTTGCAGCGCGGCCACGTCTTCTTCGGTGACGTCCCGGTGCGCTGCTACAAGCACAAAGGCCGCTAGATGTACGACGAACGCGATATCCGCACTGCCAGGCGAGGGCGAGGCGCTGTGGGAGGTGCTGCGGGGTGTCCACGCCGCGTTCCGGGCCGACGAGCAGGTCAGGCACCCCTGAGTGGGGCCGATCTACGAGCGCCCGCCTGTTGGGCCAAGCAGCTCACACTTGCCACTCACGCGACCCCGCTTCCGGCATCAACACAGGTCAGCGCACACGACCCCGAGGTTTCAGGCGAGTTGCGGGAAGCTCTGGAGCCGGAATCGGAGGGCCGTCGTAGCCCTTCACCTCGCCGTAGCGGGTGCCGTTGATCCAGTCTTCGCGGGCCTGTGCGATGTCCTCTTGGGACCGTCCGATCCAGTTCCAGAACCATTAAACCTCTGGGAATTTCCGCAGGTCAGGGCGTTATGGGTTCCTGGAAGTCAGCAAAAGTCAGCATCAGCGCCTCACCCAGCGGCACCTTTCCTCCGAAACATGTCCAAGTATTTACAGGACCATCGCCGGCAGGACGGCCCACAGGCCTACCACCGGCGCCAGCCCAGCCACGACCGCGTAGGCCATGCCCTGGGGCACGAGGTACGCGGCGACGGTGATACCCGCGAGCAGGTCGCCGCGACACCAGCTGCGCTGGTAGCCGGCCAGAGCGGGTGGCTCGAAGGCAGATTTCAGACGCTCGGGCATGGCACTCCTTCTCGCCGCTGCCCACAGCATCCCGCGAGCGCCCCTACCTCACGGGCACCGACAGTCCAGGTCCCGCCCGTCGGCCTCTACTTCACACGTAAGCCGCCGACCAGGGGTCCGGGGGCGACTACTCGGCCGCGTCGAGCAGGAAGCCCGTGACAAGATCCGGCCTGATGCGCAGGGCCCTGGTCATCGTCTGACGTACCCACGGCACTAGCAGCGCCGCGTACGGGTCGGCCCCGTCCTCCTCGGCTACCAGAGAGACGTAGCCGGTGACGACGACGCTCCAGCCGAGGCAGGTCTCGGGGTCCACGACATCTGCCTCGTAGGCGACAACGACCCCGGGGGCGTCGGGCGTCGCCACGAGCGATGCGAGCGCTCCGCCGTCCTGGAGCCGGACGACGATGTCCTCCCCGTCCACGAGATGATTGACCAGCCTCACGGCCGGGAGAGCATGCTCGGTGAAGACGATGCGTCCCAGCGATACCGTGCCGAGCAGGCTCAGTGCTTCGCTTCGATCCAACGGCTTCATGCTCCGAGTTGGCGCCCCATCCGGGCTGCTGAGATCTGGTCGCCGCGTCGCTTCGTGGTTCATCGTTCGCGCCCCTTGCTCGGCTCCCTCTTCCCGATTGATCGCGAGACCGGGAGGCTTCCTGACGCGCCTTGCCTCCCTCTCGTAGGGCCGGGTTCAGCCCTCTCCCGGTCCGGGCCGGCTTCGACCAGGCCCGTGCTCACGCAGCACGGTCAGACTCCGTTCGAACTCTGCCTCGTCGATCTCCCCTCGGGCGAACCGTTCGGCGAGCACCTGCTTGGCGGAAGGCGTAGTGCGGGGCTCTACCGGGCCTGAGGGGAAACGGTCGACGCTGCGGAGGAGCAGAACGACTGCCATGACGGCCAGAGCCACGAGGAGGACCATGCTGAACGACATGGCGACCCAGCCCCATCCGCCCATTCCGTGTTCGTACCAGAACATGGTTCACGCTCCTGGGGCAACGGCTTGGGACTCGGCCACAGGGCAGGTCCGCGTGTTCCTACTGTCCACCGGCCTGCGGCGTCAGGGCATGGGCCCGTCGGGGTCACGACCAGGGCCGATCGGCCCATCCCCGCAGCCCTGCCGTGTCCCAGACTGAAGGCGGACTCGAACGGAGGCCGCGATGAGCACACCTTCCCCCACCCGGATCGCCAACGCCCTGTCGGCGGAGTACCGCGCCCGTCTGACGGACATCGCGCGTGAGGTCGATTTTCCCGTAGGTACCCGCCTCTTCAATGAGGGAGGCCACGCCGACCGGTTCTGGATCGTGCGATCCGGCACGGTCGGCCTCGACGTTCACGTGCCCGGCAGACAGGCAGCGGTGATCGAGGCGCTTGGTTCCGGCGAGCTGGTCGGCTGGTCCTGGCTGTTCCCTCCCTACACCTGGCACTTCGGTGCGGAGGCGACGAGCCCTGTACGCGCCCACGAGTTCGATGCGGCCGCCGTGCGCTCGATGATGGAGGCCGACCCCCGATTCGGCTCCGCCATGGACCACTGGGTGGGCCAGGTGCTCGCCCACCGGCTCGTGGCCGCCAGGGTCCGGCTCCTCGACCTCTACGCGCCTCATGGCAGCGGCAACTCGCTGTGAACCGGATCCTCCCCATCGAGATCATGTGAGGGAGCCGGCCATGCCCGCATCCCAGTACACCGTCAGCGATGTCATGACCCAGACCGCCGTGGCCATCGGCCGCGAGGCCTCGTACAAGGAGATCGTCGAGCTGATGCATCAGTGGAAGGTCAGCGCACTGCCGGTACTCGAAGGAGAGGGCCGGGTCGTGGGCGTCGTCTCCGAGGCCGATCTTCTGCCCAAGGAGGAGTTCCGGCGGAACGACCCGAGACTGCCCGAGCAGATGGAGGAGGCGTCCAAGGCCGGAGCAGTGCTCGCCGAGGAGCTCATGTCCAGCCCTGCCGTCACCGTGCACCCGGACGCCACGATCACCGAAGCCGCCCGCATCATGGCCAGGAAGGGCGTGAAACGGCTGCCGGTGGTCAATGCCATCGGCCTGCTGGAGGGCGTCGTCAGCCGCAGTGACCTGCTCAAGGTGTTCCTGCGGCCCGACGAGGAAATCGAAGACGAGGTCCGCAATGCCGTCCTCGCGGAACTGGCTCCCCCGGTAGGCATCGACTGCACGGTCGAGGAGGGCGTCGTCACCCTGCGGGGCGACCTACGGGACCGCGCCCTGGCACCTCTGATCGCCCGCGCCGCCCGCGCCGTCGAAGGGGTCGTGGACGTGCGGATGGAGCTCGCAGGTCCGGTCGGTACGGCCGTATGACCCGCTCCCCGGTACTTTCCGACCCTTCCTGCGACAATGCGACTGAGACGTACACCGACCTCAGGGGCGTGGATGTCCGATACACCGGCTGCTTCTGCGGAGGCGCCCATCAGGGTGTTCCTCCTGGACGACCACGAGGTCGTCCGCCGGGGGCTGCACGACCTCCTCGACGCCGAACCCGACATCGAAGTGGTGGGCGAGGCCGCCACCGCCGAGCAGGCTCTAGCCCGGGGTCCGGCCCTGCGGCCGCACGTGGCGGTCCTGGACGTACGGCTGCCGGACGGCGACGGCATCACCGTCTGCCGCGAGCTGCGCTCGCGCATGCCGGAGCTCGCCTGCCTCATGCTCACGTCCTTCGACGACGAGGACGCCCTCCTCGACGCGATCATGGCCGGCGCCGCCGGCTACGTGCTCAAACAGATCAAGGGATCCGACCTGGTCGCCGCCGTGCGGACGGTCGCAACGGGGCAGTCGATGCTCGACCCCGCAACCACCGCCCGGCTCATGCACTCACTGCGGGACCCGGAAGCCGCCAAGCCGCCGGAGGACGAGCGCCTCACCGCGCTCACTGAGCGCGAGCGGGCCGTCCTAGAACTCATCGGCAGCGGCCTGACCAACCGGCAGATCGCCAAGCAGCTCTATCTGTCCGAGAAGACCGTCAAGAACCACATCTCCCGGCTGCTCGGCAAACTGGGCGTCGAACGCCGGGTCCAAGCCGCGGTCATCGCCGCCCAAGTACACGAGCACGAAGCGGGCAAGCCCTGACAACCGCTACGGGGTCAGGCGTCGGCCCTGGGCAAGGGAACCGTCCATTCGAGGCGGGTGCCGTGTCCCGCCGCGCCTCGTGTCGAGACGGTCAGTCGGCCGCCCAGCTTCTCTGCCCGCTCGGCCAGGTTGCGGAGCCCGCTGCGGCGCCCATGTTCTGGGATTCCGACGCCGTCGTCGGTCACGGTGACCACGAGTACGCCGTCGACCGCCGCGATGGAGACTTCCGTATGCCGGGCACGGGCGTGCCGAACGACGTTGCTGAGCGCCTCACCGATCACGGCCAGCGCCTCATCGGCCACTGACACTGGCACGTCGGTTTCTACCAGCCCCTCCATCCGCAAGGCGGGGGCGAAGCCCAGCACGGCAGCGGCCTCGTCAACCGCTCGGACTGCGCGGAGCCTGAGTTTCGGCTCCGCATCCGGCATCTCGTGTTCTCGAAGGCCGAAGATGGTCGACCGGACGATCTTGATGGTGGTGTCGAGGTCGTCAATGGCCCGTCTCAACCTCTCGGACGCCTCGGGGTGCTCCACGAAGCGTTGGGCGCTCTGCAAGGTCATTCCAGTGGCGAACAGCCGCTGGATCGCGAGGTCATGCAGGTCCCGGGCAATGCGGTCGTGGTCCTCGAGCAGACTCATCTGCTCCGCGTCCCGCCGGCGATCGGCAAGCTCCAGGGCGATCGCGGCCTGCCCCGCGAAGCCAGGCAAGGCCAAGGTCTCCGTAGCCGCGAACGGTGCGCGACCGCGTCGACGGGCCAGCATCAGTACGCCGCTCAGCCGCTCCTTGGTGCCCACCGTCACCGCTACCGCGGGCCCGAAGCCCTTCCACCGCTCCGGCTGTACGGTCACGCGCTCGTCGCTCTCGACGTCCGGGACCGTGATCAATCCGTCCTGGGCGAGGGCCGCTGCGGCAAGGGTTCCCTCACTGCTCGGCAGCACGATGCCCCGATGTGCCTCGGCTCCCTCGCCGACGGCCAGTGAGCCGCGCAGCTCGCCGCCCGGGCCGACCAGGTAGAAGACGCCCATGTCGGCCGCAGTGATCTCGCGGGCCCGCTCCAGCATCCCTTCCAATACCTGGATCTAGGAGGAGCCGGACAGCAGCTCGTTCGTGAAGTCGGAGCTGGCCTCCAGCCAGCGTTCTCTGAGCCGGACGTCCTCGAAGAGCCGTGCATTCTCGATCGCGATTCCGGCCGCGACAGCCAGAGTCGACAGGACGGCCTCGTCCTCGGCGTCGAAGTCCGCCCGGCCCCGCTTCTCGGTCATGTAGAGGTTGCCGAACACCTCCTCGCGCACCCGGATGGGCACTCCGAGGAAGGTGTGCATGGGCGGGTGGTGGGCCGGGAAACCGTACGAGGCCGGATGGTCGGACAGTTCCGTCAGGCGCAGCGGTTCGGGGTGACGGATCAGCTCTCCGAGGATGCCGTGCCCGGAAGGCAGATCACCGATCTGGGCACGCAGCTCGTCGCTGATGCCGACGGGGAGGAATTCCGCGAGTTTGCGGTCATCCCCGATCACTCCCAGGGCCGCGTACTCCGCGTCCACAAGTACCACTGCAGCTTCCACGATCCCCGTCAGGACCTGCGGCAGGTCGAGTTCACGACCGACCGACATGACGGCTTCCAGGAGACCGTTCAGGTGGTCCCGGGTGCCGCGTACCTCATCTATCCGTACCTGGAGTTCGTCGAGCAGTTCATCCAGCCTCAGACGGGGCAGCGGGGTGCGCGGGGTGTCGTGGCCCTCCCCGACCACGGCACCTCCAAGGGCACGCGGGAATGGAACTGACGTCTCTCTCCACGGTAGCCCCGCGTTGCGATGGGTTCACTTCGGAGACGTGCGCGGCCGCCGCTGTGCCTGGCGGTCTGCCGGCTTTCCCTCGGCGTCGCCCAAATGCCTGACGTGGGCATCCGGACCAGGAAAGTAGAGCGTGACGCGGCCGGTGTCCGACCAGCGGATGTCGTACGGCGGAGTGCCGTCGTCATGGTGCAGTCCGACGACTTCGCCGTCACGGCCGGGCTTGCCGACCGTGGGGCCGCCCACGACCATCTGGTCCCCCAGGTGTGCATGGATGCCGCTTCCTGTGGTGTCAGGGTTCATCGTCTTGCAAGGAGGACGCTCTGCTCCTGCGCATACGACGGACCTGGGCACCGGCGGTCGCCGAACGCGTCGGCCTCCCCGGTGCCTCGGCCCTCGGCCCCGCGATGTACTTTCTCAACCTGGCCACTACGCGCGGCCGCCGGCACGTGGGCGGGCGCTCGGCAGCGGCTTCTTCGCCGCGATCGGCGGATGCCATGTCGACGCCCTGGGGCGGAGCTGGGTGTCCGCGCGGCTCCGCTTCCTCGGACGGAGCAGCGTCGCTGCAAGCAGTGCCGTCTCTTGTCACGCGTTGCGCCGGCCGTCCCCGTGGCCGCGCCACAGTCACTGCACATCTCCGACACGAGGCCGACGGATCAGCCGAAGAGATCAAGCACCCGGATGGTGTGTATGGGACGCAGCCCGGGTTGGTCCCTCCCCGGATCCCCGGGAGGAGGCGTCGGCGTCGTGCGCGTCGGCAGCGTGCCACTCGGACCACGACAGACCGGTTCAGGGGGAGCTGCCACGAGTTCCCCGAGTGGAGTCGCATGTGCCGTCACGGTCTCTCCAATCGGCAGTTCTGGGGTCCGCCGGTGGGCCGCCCGGCGTAGCACGTGAGCTGCCAGCCAGCCGGGCCCCAGATCCCTTACCCGCCCGCACAGGGCTTCAAGGGACGGCGCAGACGGCTTCGACGAAGTGCCCAACCTGGTCTTCTGACAGATGGCGTGCCAGGTCGGCTTCGCTGATCATGCCGACGAGCCGGTGGTCTTCGATGACGGGCAGTCGTCGGACACGGTGCTCTTGCATGATCTGCAGGACCTGTCCGCTGTCCGCGTCCGCGGCCACCGTGAACGGCTTGCCCTCAGCCAGCATGCCCGCCGTCATGTGGTGCGGGTCCTTGCCCTTGGCCAGGCACTTGATCACGATGTCACGGTCGGTGATGATGCCGTGCAGCCGGTCATCCGGCCCACAGATCGGGAGTGCTCCCACTCCCAGTTCGCTCATGCGGCGTGCCGCGTCCATGAGCGTCTCCTCCTCGCGGACGCAGGACGCGCCCTCGTGCATGATCTCTCGCGCGGTCGTCACGGCCGCCTCCTGGTTGGTTGTGGTGACAGAGCACGGAACTCCGAGTGACCTTTTCTGAGGGTCCGGGAACACGCTGTGCCTAAGTTTCCCCCTCCTCGATTCATCTGCCCTGGGCTCGAGCGCCCAACAGGGACTCCTCCAATCTGCGCCTGGCCTGGAGAACGGTCTTGAGACCATCGGGTCCCTTGAGGGGACCATTCGGCCTAAACGAGAGGTGATGACTGTCAACTCGGGCCACCAGTGAAAGCCTGCGGCCACATGGGTGGCTTCGGCACCGCCCCCGGCCGGACACACGGGCCGGCATCGAGGTAGTTCCTGTCGGTGCGTGTTGCCGGGCCGGCCCGGGCGGCACAGCACCCCACCCACGACATTCCGAACCGGATACGCACTCAACGCTCATGCCCCGCGCGCTGCGCTTCGCGGCGATGGCGCAGTCCGAGCGGAAGAACATCCGAGTGGCGACGCTGGAAGTCCGAGGCCAAGGCCCGCATGACACGCTGAGTTACATTGCAAGTCGCGGCAGCTTCGGGAGACCAGGGGCGTGACCGCTTGCGCACCCGCCGATCAGCCGTGGTTCTCTCACCCGGACGGGTGCCCGCTGCCACGTCGGGCCAGGCGGAACTGCCGCCCAGCTCCGAAGTCGTCGCCTACTGCCGCAGCGAGTACTGCGTCCTGCCCCACGACGCCGTTCGGCTCCTCAACGCCCTTGGCCATCGCGCCGTGCAGCTGACCGACGGCATGCTGGAAGGGCGGCTGTCAGAACGGCCCGTGGACACCGAAGCCGCAGCATGAACTCCAACCTCCTGCTGCCCCACGGGCTGCAGGCTTCAGGGAGCAGCTGAACGATGAACGTATCCGATCGAATGAGCGCACCAGCAGTGACGATTCCTCCGCGGACACCGGTCGGTGAGGTGGCCCGGCAGATGGGCGAGTACGGGATCGGTTCCGTGGTGGTCACGGAAGGTGGGGCGCTTCGGGGTATCGTCACCGACCGTGACCTGGCCTTGCGCGCGCTGGCCGAGGGCCTGGATATGGGCGAGCCGGTGGATGCGGTGATGACATCCCCAGTCGTCACCGTGAATGCGACCGACGACATCCACGAGGCGTACCGGACCTTCCGGAGAACTGGGGTCCGCCGCCTGCCCGTGCTGGACGGAAGCCAGGTGGTGGGCATGCTGACCGTGGATGACCTGCTGATGGACGTCTTCCAGCGGGTGGCGGACCTACTCGGTCCCGTCGCGTGGAGCGTCCTCGAGGAACCACCCGGGCCGCCCTCCTGAACGTGTGCCTTCGCCCTCACACACGCCTTGTCCCGGCCGCGGAGAACGATGCCTGCGACGGATCACTCCCCCCTCCCGAGTATGGGCGCGCCGGCGCACGGCGGTTTGCCGACAGCTCGACTCCCTCAAATTTCATCGAGGCGCTGAGCGAGCGCACCGGTCTCGCCCTGCCCGAGTCCGACTATCCGGCGGTGAACACCCTGGACGGCTGCGCGGACTACGTCGCCTCGCGCGCCTCCATGGAGTAGCGGGGGGCTGATCGGTCCCACATGGGGCCACTCGGCCCCTCCTCGGTCATCGCGCCGCAGGTGACGCTGGAAGAGGACCGCCGTCCCGCGCCGCCCAAGGAGGTTCTGGCCATGAAGCACCATGTGACCGTCGGCGTGGACGGCTCTCGCGAGAGCCGGGCTGCGGCTCTGTGGGGCGCCCGGGAGGCGGCCTTGCGGGACGTGCCGCTGAGGCTCGTCCACGCTGTCGACTGGCTGATCAGTCCCGCGGTACCAGGGCTGGGCAGCGAAGCGGCCGACCGTTGGGCCGACGAGGCGCTCACCGAGGCATTGGAGGACGTGCGACGCCGGCATCCCGGGCTGGAGGTCTCGACGAGATGCCTCTCAGGCAGGCCTGCGGCAGCCCTGGCCGCGGAGGCGGTGGACGCCGGGCTGCTCGTACTCGGCTCCCGCGGGGTGGGAGGTCTCGTCGGATTCCTCATCGGCTCGGTGAGCTTGTCGACTCTGGCGGCCACCGAGACGCCGGTGGCACTCGTACGCGTGTCGGACGCGCCCGAGGAGGCCCAGCCCGTCCGGTACGGGGAGATCGTCCTGGGGATCGACATCCACGAGGCAGCGGACAAGGTTTTGGCCTTCGCCTTCGAGGAAGCCGACCGTCGCGGCTGCGCCCTGCGTGCGGTCCACGGTTGGAAGCTGCCCTCCATGTACCAGTACGCGCCCTTCTTCGACCCGGAGAACGAGCGGGAGGTCGGCCGGAGTGTCACCGTGATGCTCGACGACATGCTGATGCCGTGGCGGCACAAGTTCCCGTCCGTTTGCGTCACCCACGAGGCGTTCATGGGGCCCGCCGGCGACCAGCTCGTCCAAGCCGCAGCGAACGCGGACCTCGTCGTGGTGGGCCGCCATCTGCGCCGCTCGCCTCTGGGGGCGCATCTGGGGTCCGTGGCCCACGCGGTCCTGCACCACGCCGCCGCCCCCGTCGCGGTCATCGCTCACGACTGACGGACCTACTCACAAGGGAGATCGGACCATGTCTCACCGCACTGTCGCAGACGTCATGACCAGGAACGTGGCCACGGCCGCCCCTGAAGCGTCACTCAAAACGGTCGCCCGGAGCCTCGATGACAACGGGGTCTCGGCCCTGCCCGTCGTGGACACCCGTCACCATCCGATCGGCATCGTCTCCGAAGCCGACCTGCTTCGCAGGCAGGCCGGGCTGCCCGATACCGAAGGGCGCGACCCCATGCGCGCCGCGGCGCCCATGGACCGTGCCTCCATGGGCGCCCGGACCGCCGGCGATCTGATGTCCACCCCGGTCCTGACCGCCCGTCCGGAGTGGGGCATCGTCGAGACGGCCCGCTTCCTGCACGAGCGAGGTGTCAAGCGTCTGCCGGTGGTCGACGAGACCGGAACCCTGGTGGGCATCGTCAGCCGCACCGACCTGTTGCGGCCCATGCTCCGTCGCGACGACGCCATCCGCGATGAAATCGTCGACGACGTACTGGGCCGGACGCTCAGGATGACCCCGGGAGGCGTTGCCGTGACCGTAAACGAAGGGGTCGTCTCCCTGAGCGGCCAGGTCCAGGAGCGGTCAACCATTCCGATTGTCGAACGACTGTGCCAGTCGGTCGACGGGGTCGTCAGCGTGGACCAAGCCCTCGGCTACGCGATCGACGACCTGTCTCCAGTTGCCGACCCTCGCCATGCCACGCATTGACCCCCGCGACACAGGGCGGAAAGAGTTCCGCCTGCTTCTCGCGGATCCCGATCGTGCGGTGCACGGCCGCCAGCCGCTTCTCCGCATCCTCCCAGGGACCCTTGCCGTCAATTTCATCCGTTCATGAAGTACGCCCGTCACCTGGAGAACAGGGCCAATCAGCCCGAAGTGATCCCCTGACGGCCCTACCGCCAGGCGGGCACAGGTGTCCACGATCGGATGTATCAAGACGCCGCTACTGGAGGCATCATGAAGCAGCTTCGCACCGTCGAGGACGTGATGACTCATGCCGTCATCTCCGTCGACCGCAGAGCACCGTTCAAGGACGTCGTGGAGGCCATGCGGCAGTGGCGGATCAGCGCCCTGCCCGTCCTGTCGGAGGAAGGACGGGTCGCCGGCGTGGTATCCGAAGCGGATCTGCTGCTCAAGGCCCAGGGCACGGACGAGTCCCGGGCAGTCACCGCCGGGCAGCTGATGACCGTACCGGCGGTCACGGTGACCAAGGACGCCACCATCCCCGGCGCCGCCCGTCTGATGGCCCGCGGCCACCTCAAGCGGCTCCCCGTCGTCGACGGCGACGGCCGCCTCGTCGGCGTGGTCAGCCGGAGCGACCTCCTCAAGATCTACCTCCGCCCCGACGCCGACATCGCCGAGGAGCTCCGCGAACTGATCATGGCAGAGCTCATCCCCGCCGGATCGGCCATGGTCCAGGTGCATGTGGCCGACGGCATCGTGCATCTGGACGGCTCCATCCCCGACCCGGCCCTGAAGGACGTGCTGGTCCGAGTCGCACGCACCGTACCGGGGGTAGTGGACGTCACGGCCGTGCGCCTCGACGCCGAAGTCCGCACGTGAGGGAGGCCGACGATGAGGCACCGCAGCGTCGCCGACCTGATGACCCCGACAGCCGTCAGCGTCCAGCGGGGCACCCCGTTCAAGGAAATCGCCAGGCTCCTCAAGGAGTTCGACATTTCCGCCGTGCCCGTGGTGGACGAGGCCGAACGTCCCGTGGGCGTCGTCTCCGAGGCCGACCTGCTGCGCAAGCGCAGCTCCGGCAGCGGCACGAACACGGCCGCCGATCTCATGACCAGCCCCGCCATCACCGCACAGACCGAATGGAGCGTCGTCCGCGCAGCGCGGGTCATGCGGGGGCGGCAGGTCAAGAGGCTGCCCGTGGTGGACGCCGCCGGCCGACTGATCGGCATCCTGAGCCGCAGCGACCTGCTCCAGCTCTTCCTGCGCAGGGACCACGCGATCCAGGAGGAAATCCTCGAAGACGTGGTGACCCACACCCTCGGGCTCAGCCCGTCGTCGTTGACCGTCGAGGTCACCGACGGGCTGGTGACCCTCAGCGGCACCGTAAGCCGGCGCAGCCTGGTCCCCATCGTGCTGCGCCTGTGCCAGAGCGTCGACGGCGTCGTCGACGTGGTCAACCGGCTCGACTACGCACAGGACGACGTGTCGGTCGGCGCTCGAACGCCCACCGAGCGGTAGGAGAAGAGCATGAAGCATCGGGAAGTCCGCGAGCTGATGACCCGCGAGGTCGTCACCGTCCCCAACAACGCCCCCTTCAAGGAGATCGCCCGCACCCTGACGGAACACAAAGTGTCGGCCGTCCCAGTCGTCGACCATTCCGGCCACCCGCTCGGCGTGATCTCGGAACGGGACCTGCTGCCGAAATCCGCAGGCCAAAGCGACTACTTCAGGTCACTTCCCGAACGGGAGGCCTGGCAGGAGGACAAGGCCGCAGGTACGCGCGCCGAGGAGCTGATGTCCTCGCCCCCCGTGTGCGCCAGACCCGACTGGACCGTCGCCGAAGCCGCCCGGTTGATGGAAGCACAAGGAGTCAAGCGGCTCCTGGTCGTGGACGACGCGGACGTACTGATCGGAATCGTCAGCCGACGGGACCTGCTACGGATCTTCCTCCGGGACGACGAGGACATCCGTCACGAAATCATGGGTGACGTGCTCGAACTCAGCCTGCGCCAGAGCCCCTCGGCCATCACCGTGGGCGTCACCGACGGCCGGGTCGAGCTGCAAGGAACGGTCGACTACAAAAGCCTCATCCCACTCATCGAACGCCTCTGCCGGACCGTGGACGGCGTGGTCTCCGTCACCTCACGTCTCGGATACGCCATCGACGACACGCCCTCAGCCTGAGCGAGCCAACCACCGTGTCGAGTACCTCCGGATCCCGCGGCCGGTCAGCACGTCGGCGCGGTCGAACCATCCCCTCCTCACGGTGAACGTGGCCCGTCAAGTGGATCCCGGTCATCCCCCATGCATGGGGAAGCCATCATGAACGATCGAATCGTCGCCAGCCTCTACTGATCCACGGAAAGCCCCGGAGCCGCCCACTGGGCGGCTCCTCGAGCGGCTGTGCCGATGAGGAGGGAGTGGACGTCTCCTACCCCCCTCGTCGCCTTCCACCATGCGGTCCTCCCAGTGGCACTACAGGCCCTGGGCCAGGAGAAGCTCATGAGCGAGCCGTGCGCCGCGCGCCGCGTGGGCCGATCCTTCTGTCTCCTGTGAGGGGTTGGCCTCCAACCCTTCGGCCAGTGCCCGCACTGCCTGGGCGAGCGTCTGCACCTGTGCTTCGACGAGGGACAAACGGTCCTGTTCGGAAGGGGTGCTCTGGGTCATGACAAAGCCTCCGTGATCAAGACAGCGGGTGTACGGCGTCACGTGCCACTGTGCGCCATGCCAAGGGGCGGGTCCACCGGAGGCATTCGGCACCTGCTCTTGCCGGGGGCGAGACAGATCTGCCGCAGGGCAAAGCAATCACCGCGGCCGTCCGCTTCGCGCTTCTTCTCTCCGGCCGGGCCGGCACCGGCAATAGAGGCCGCACTACCTCCCCCTGCACGTGCGTCATGCCGGAGAGACCCTGATTCACCCGGTCGTCGTGATCAGCCGCCCTGGCTTCGTGCTGGGACCACCGGCTCGCCCGGGCCCTTTGGAACAGGACGTTCGTTGCGGCGAGCGGGCGACTGCACACAGGCTCGCCACGCTGCTCAGTCCGGTTCCATGTAGGGGCGGCGGAAGACCGGGGCCTGGCCGGCGCCGTACGGGCGTACGGCCGCCATCGCCTGGATGACCGCGGCCTCCAAAGGGCCGCCGGTGTCGATGGGGACGGCCTCGTCCCACGGCGGCTCCGTGGCTGCCATGGCCCTGGCCACATCGGGGGTGGCGTCGGACGCCCCGGGGGCGCGGGTGCTCAGGCGTGCGGCCGACACCTCGCCCGGAGCCTGGCAGTGCAGGGCCACCAGGTCGGCGCTGGCGCGTTCGGCCATGCGCAGGGCGGCTTCGCGCTGTCCCGCATCGGACCAGGTGGCGTCGAGGACGACGGACTCGCCGCGGGACAGGAGGGCGGACGCCCGGTCGAGCAGGGCCGCGTACGTCCTCGCGGTCCATTCGGGCGTGTACAGCCCTTCGCCGTAGTCGGAGGCCGCGGATTCCTCCGCCGGCATGCCTGCCAGCTCCTTGCGGAGGCGGTCGCTGCTGAGCAGCGTGACGCCCAGGCGATCGGCCAGTGCGCCGGAGAGCGTGGACTTTCCGCTGCCCGGGAGGCCGCCGACGAGGGTCAGGCCGACAGCGGAGGTACGCAGGTGGCGCAGCGTCGTGGTGACCAGTCGCCGCGCTGCCGCATGCGCGCCGCGGGCGCCTTGAGCTGCCTGGATCAGGGAGACCTTGGCACGGACGAACGCGCGGTAAGCGACGTAGTGGTGCCATAGGGACGGCGGTGCGGGGTCGCCGGAGTACTCGCTGTACTGGGCGAGGAAGAACGCCGCGGCCTCCGGGGCACCCGTCTGCTCCAGGTCCATGGCGAGGAAGGCCGCGTCGTCGAGACCGTCGACGGAGCGAAGGCGGTCGTCGAATTCCAGACAGTCCAGGACGCGGGGTCCGTCGTCGAGACAGAAGATGTCCTGGGCGAGCAGGTCGCCATGGCCGTCGACCACCCGCCCCTGCCCAATACGCGCGTCGAACAGTTTCTCGCGGCCGGCGAGATAGCGACGCACCAAGCGCTCGGTCTCCTCCACCCCGTCGAGCAGCTGGCCGTCCTCGGTCAGTCCCCTGACCTGCGTGAAGCTTGCTTCCCAGCGCGCTGACAGCGCGTCCCGCCTGCCCTGCTCGTCGATGTCCGGGCCGCGGGGCGCGTCCGCGTGACGGGAGGCAAGGAGGCGTGCGACAGACCGCAGGGCTTCGTCGACGTCGGCGCCTTGACTCACGAGCAGGGACAGGCGGCGTTCCGCCGGCATGCGGCGCATCACCACGAGAGGTTCGGGCGTGTCCGCGTCCGGTCCGCGAAATTCACCCAGGCCCAGGTAGACATCAGGGGCGAAGCGACGGTTGAGGGCGACTTCTCGTTCGCACACGGCCCGCCGGGCCGCCGTGGTCGTGTAGTCGAGGAACCCCAGGTCGACCGGCTTCTTCAGCTTGTAGGCGCGGTCACCGACGAAGAACAGGACCGCGGTGTGCGTCTCGCACACCTCTGCGCGCGGTAGTGGCGGAACCTGGAGGCCGGTGCCGGTCCGGAGCGCGGACGCGTCGGTCCGGTGCGCCGGCACCGGCGGCTCCTCGTGGTGGCTCGGCTCAGTCATGGGGAATGACGGCGACGGGGCAGCGCGCGTGATGGATCGCGGCGGTGGCCACGGAACCCAATGGGGGTGCCAGGGCAGGGCGGTGCCTGCGTCGGCCGACGACCAGCAGCCCTGCGCCCTCTGCGGCCCGCACCACGGCCTTGGTGGGGCTTTCAAGACCGACGCTGTCGGCCACCTCCACACTCGGGAACTTCTCGCGCCAGGGGCGAAGGGCGTCGCTCAGGAGCTTCCGCGCGTCCTGCGTGATCTTCTCGGTCACGTCGTGGTCCGTGCCCCAGGGAGCGTGAGCGTGGAGGGGAACGCTCCGGCCGTGGACGGCTTGCAGGGGAACGCCCCGTGCCGCGGCGGCGGCGAAGGAGAACGCGAGCAGGTCGTCGCACGGACCGTGCAGTTTCAATGCCACCACTACGCCGCCTGAGGCACCTGGAGCGGACGGCGGACCCTCTTCGCGCGTCCCGGCGCGCACCAGGACCACCGGCCGCTCGGCCCGTGCGACGACGGGCATGCTGATGTCGCCCAGGAAATAGCTCTCGACGGGCTCCAGTCCTCGCGAACCGAGCACGGTCATCTCGGACTCCGCTGACGCTTTCAGCAGCGCCTCCTGAGCATCCTCGGCGACCAGGTTGCCGACGATGGTCAGGCCCGGGTGGCGCGCTTGGAGCTCCGCCTTCGCGTTGTGCACGATCCGCTTCGCCCAGTAGTTCTGATCCATCTCGGAGGGGACGTGGGTCGGTTCCGGAGCCAGCAGGGGCCACGCGTGCAACAGGCGCAGCGTGAGTTTGCGGCGGTCGGCTTCGTCAGCGGCCCAACGGGCAGCGGCGAGGCTCTCGGGTGAGCCGTCGAGGCCCACGGTGACGACTGGCTCCATGCCGGCTGCTCCGTCTGGTAGATGACTGGAAGGGCGCTGAGGTGTCCGGTTCCGGCCGGCCGGAGCCCTGTCGTCCCCGCGCTCGCGCCGGTAGCCGTGAAGCGACCGTAAGCGGTACTCGATGAAGCACCTGTGCGTCCTGGTGGTCGAGGACGGCTCCGGCGTCCGAAGCGTCGGTCATGGTGCACCTCTCGGTCTCCACGTGCCTAGATCCGGCAGCATGTCAGACCAGCGGGCTCCCGGGTTCGAAGCTGGTCCGGCGAGTTCTCCGGCTGTACTGCCGGACGTCTTCCTCGATGCGCCGGGCCAGAAGCGGCAGGGCGGCCGCCACCGCCGGGGTGAGCCCCGTGCCCAGCGAGCGGTCCGCTCCCTCGACCGCGTACACAATGAGACGGCCGGGACCGCGCCCGAGACTGTCGGCGAGGCACAAGGCCTCGGCGAGCCCCAGCCCGTGGGTGCTCTGCCTGCCTGCGGCAGCCGGGTGCGGCATCTCGCCCGGGGCCACACACCACCGATGTGTCCGCCCAGGCTGCGCCGCGGGTGGGAAGCAGGCGTCGACGACGAAGGTGAGGGCCTTGCCTTCCCAGAGGCTGATCAGCCGGCCGGGTTCTCCGTCGCACTGTGTGAGCTCAGTACCGGACGGGAGAGGTCGCTGCGCTTTCCGCGCGCGCAGCAAAGCGATGGTCGCCCACCCCACCCCGTCATCGCGCCTGAACTCGTTTCCGATCCCGATGACCGCCGTACCGGCGAGCGGCTTCATACGTACCCGCTTCCTTCTCCGGGCGTCTCCAGGCACAGCTTGCCCCACTCGCGGGATGACGTCCTGTGCCACGGGGCAAACGGCGCACGGCACCCCACCGAGTGATGTGCGGGCCCGGCCGCCCACCAAGGTGCCCGCGCCCGTTACGGCCATCGGTGATCCGTTGCGTCGGTGGTCAGATGCTTGCATCCCGGGTTTGTCATCCCTCCCCGTTGGGGGTTCCCTCGGCCGTTATGGACGCAGCCTCACCACGCTCCGGGGTCCTGAGGCCGAGCATGGGACGCGCGGCTCTGGAAAGGGACCGTCCGGCACTGGCCGTCCGTTCAGCGGGCGCCGGATCGTGGGAAACGCGGGGCTGGGCTTCCCGGCACTCTCCATTCCATCCGACCCCACCGGTATCCCCCGCCGCCACAGGGTGGTCGAGACCAACGCCCGGTGCTGGTCATGTGGGAACGGTCCTCCGGCACGCCCTACTCGATGCCCTGGTCGGTGACGCCGGGTTGCGCACCGAGATCGAAGCCGTGGTCCGCTCCACGGCGCCGGAGGCCGCGGACACCGTCCAGGTCTCGGCACACGCGGGGCAGTACGCTCTCCGGTTCTGTGGGCGGAACCGCCGTGGGCAGGATCCTTGCCGAAATCCGCAAGATCGACGGGGTATCGGAGGTGGCCGATCGGCTCATCGCCGTATGAGGGCCCGCCCGCGCCCCTTGACATCCAGATCATCGCTCTCCCTCTTGGCCCGGCTCGCCGTACCCGCCTCCTCCTGGGGTCTCCACCACGAGCACATCGCCGGTCCGGACCTCGACGGAGTCGCAGCCTGCCATCGGGACGGAGGTTCCGTCGGCCCGCTCCACGTGGTTGACGCCCAGCGCGCCGGGGGCTCCGCCGGCCATGCCGTAGGGCGGGACTCGGCGGTGGCCGGAGAGGGTACTGACCATCATCGGTTCGCGGAAGCGGATCTTGCGTACGGTGCCGTCACCGCCCCGCCATCGGCCCTCGCCGCCGCTGCCGCTGCGCACGGAGAACTCCTCCAGCAGCACCGGAAGGCGCCACTCGAGAACCTCGGGGTCGGTGAGCCTGGAGTTGGTCATGTGGGTTTGCACCGCGGATGCCCCGTCAAACCCCGGTCCTGCGCCGGAGCCGGAGGCGATGGTTTCGTAGTACTGGTGGCGTTCGTTGCCGAAGGTGAGGTTGTTCATCGTGCCGCTGCCCTCTGCCTGGGCACCCAGCGCGGCGTACAGGGCCCCGGTGATCGCCTGCGAGGTCTCGACGTTCCCTGCGACGATGGCCGCGGGGTAGACCGGCGCGAGCATCGATCCGGCCGGGACGATGATGCGCAGTGGCCTGAGACAGCCGTCGTTGAGCGGGATGTCCTCGGCCAGCAGCGTCCTGAAGACGTACAGGACTGCCGCGTTCACCACGGCTGTCGGCGCGTTGAAGTTCGTCTCCAGCTGTGGCGATGTACCGGTGAAGTCGATCGTTGCCGACCGCTGCTCGCGATCCACGGTGATGCGTACGGAGATGACCGCGCCGGAATCCATCTCGTAGCGGTACGCACCGTCGGCGAGGGAGACGAGCGCGCGGCGGACGGCCTCCTCGGCGTGGTCCTGGACGTGGCGCATATAGGCGCGCACAACGTCGAGGCCGAAGTGGTCGATCATCTTGCCGACCTCCTCGACGCCCTTGCGGTTGGCGGCGATCTGGGCCCGCAGGTCGGCGAGGTTGGTTGCCGGGTCTCGCGACGGGTAGGGCGCATCCGTCAGCAGTCGCAGCGTCTCGTCCTCCCGGAGCCTGCCGTTCTCGACGAGCAGCCAGTTGTCGAAGAGCACTCCTTCCTCGTCGATCTCGTGGCTGTTCGACGGCATGGATCCCGGTGTCAGGCCGCCGATCTCCGCGTGGTGACCACGTGAGGCGACGAAGAAGAGGATCTCCGCGCCAGGGGCCCCGTCCCTCTCGCCCCGCTCGTCGAAGACCGGAGTGACCACGGTGATGTCGGGCAGGTGAGTGCCGCCGTGGTACGGGTCGTTGACCGCGTAGGCGTCGCCGGGCCGCATCGCACCGCGGCGGCGGCGGATCACTTCGCTGACGGCGGTGCCCATCGAGCCCAGGTGCACCGGGATGTGCGGGGCGTTGGCAACGAGATTGCCATCCGGGTCGAAGAGCGCGCAGGAGAAGTCCAGTCGTTCCTTGATGTTGACTGACTGAGCCGTTGCCTCCAGACGGCCGCCCATCTGCTCGGCGATCGACACGAAGAGGCTGTTGAAGATCTCCAGCATGACGGGGTCCGCCCTGGTCTCGACCCCGGTCTGGGCAAGCCCGACCACGCGTTCGAGACGCAGATGCCCTGTGGTGGTCGCGGTTGCCTGCCAGCCGGGGTCGACAACGGTGGTGGCGTCGGCCTCGGCGATGACGGCCGGACCGGCCACGACGGCGCCCGATCCCAGACACTCCCGTCGCCGCAGGGGGACATCGCGCCAGGTTCCGCCAGTATGGAGCGGTACGGTGTCCGCTTCCTGCGCGCCGTCGTCAGCCGTTCCGGTCAGGGTGAGGCGGCCTAGATCGGGCTGCCGGGTCAGTCCCGTCGCCTCCACCGAGAGGGCGTCGACGATGACGGGGCGGTCCAGGAGGAACGAGTACGTCGCCCGGTGGTTCTGCTCGAATTCCGCTGTCATGGCGGTGGGGTCGGCCAGTGCCACCGTGACGGTCGTGTCGGTGCCGTCGTACCGCAACCGTGCCTGCCGCGACACCTGGATTCGGTCGGCGGGGACGTCCTCGTCGTGGAGCACGGCGCGGGCGGCGTCTTCCAGTTCGCGCGCCACAGCGAGGATCCGCGCCATGCTCGGCTCTTCGAGGGGAAGTTCCACCGACTGCTCGCGCAGGGTAGTGGTGTCGGCGAGTCCGATGCCGAGCGCGGAGAGCACTCCGGCCATGGGTGGTACGAGAACGGTGCGGATACCGAGGGAGTCGGCGACGGCGCACGCGTGCTGTCCGCCGGCTCCGCCGAAGGAGGTCAGCGCGTACTCGGTGACGTCGTGGCCCCGCTGTACGGAGATCCGTTTGACGGCGGTCGCCATGTTGGCCACCGCCACCTGCAGATAGCCTTCGGCTACCTGCTCCGGAGAACGCCGGTCGCCAGTGTGCGCCCGGATCTTCCCGGCGAGCTCGGTGAAGAGCCGCCGTACGACCTCGTGGTCCAGGGGCTGGTCGCCGCCCGGCCCGAAGACGTGCGGGAAGTGGGCCGGCTGCACGCGGCCGAGCATCACATTGGCGTCGGTGAGGGTCAGTGGGCCCCCCGCTCGGTAGCAGGCGGGGCCGGGGTCCGCTCCGGCCGAGTCGGGTCCCACCCGGTAGCGGATGCCGTCGAAGTGCAGGACGGACCCGCCGCCGGCCGCGACGGTGTGGATATCCAGCATCGGCGCCTGGATCCGGACTCCCGCCACGTGGGAGGTGGACACCCGCTCGTACCCGCCGGCGAAATGGGACACGTCGGTGGAAGTGCCGCCCATATCGAAACCGATGACCTTCTCGAAGCCCGCCAGCTGCGACATGCGCGCCATACCGACGATGCCGCCGGCCGGACCGGACAGGATCGCGTCCTTGCCCCGGAAGTGTCCCGCCTCGGCCAGACCGCCGTTGGACTGCATGAACATCAGCCGAACGCCGCGCAGCTCATCGGCCACCTGCTGTACGTAGCGGCGCAGGACGGGAGAGAGGTAGGCGTCGACCACAGCGGTGTCCGCGCGCGGGACCAGCTTCATCAGCGGACTGACCTCGCTGGACAACGAGATCTGAGGAAAGCCGATCCGCTCGGCCAGGGCGCCGATCGCCTGCTCGTGTGCGGGGTGGAGGCTGCTGTGCATGCAGACGACCGCCACGGCGCGGAACCCGTCGGCGTGCGCACGTCTCAACTCGGGGGCAAGGGCCTCCAGATCGGGCGGCGTCAGCACCGTGCCGTCGGCGGTGACGCGTTCGGAGACCTCGATCACCCGGTCGTACAGGGCCTCGGGGAGGACGATCTCCCGGTCGAAGATCCGGGGGCGGTTCTGGTAGCCGATGCGCAGGGCGTCCCGGAAGCCGCGGGTGATCACCAGTGCGGTCGGCTCACCGGCGCGCTCCAGCAGGGCATTGGTCGCCACCGTGGTACCCATCCGCACCGCATCGATCGCTCCGCCGGGGATCCCCTCCTGCTCGGTAAGGCCGAGCAGCGCGCGGATTCCCGCGACGGCCGCGTCGTGATAGTGAGCCGGATTATCCGAAAGGATCTTGCGGGTCAGCAGTTCGCCGTCCGGGGAGCGGGCCACGATGTCGGTGAACGTGCCTCCTCGGTCGACCCAGAACTGCCATCCGAGACCGGTACTGGGGGCCATGTACCCAGCATTACCCGTGCGGCACGCTCAGTGACCATGCGACTCGCCCTGAGGGAGATCCATACTGAACGGGGAACGCGTTCGGAGGGTGGTGCAGCAGTGATGGCTCCCATGATCGTCGGCGTGTGCGGGGAGACCGCGCCCGGGGAGCGACGCGTTGCCCTCGTGCCGGACGCCGTGGGCGCGGTGCAGGCGCTCGGGCTGGAAGTGCTGGTGGAATCCGGGGCCGGAGCAGCCTCCTGGCTGCCCGACCTCCTTTACCGGCAGTCGGGTGCGCGGGTCGCGACGCGCGACGAACTGCTC
The DNA here is from genome assembly GCF_035917235.1 of Streptomyces sp. NBC_01294. NCBI lineage: Bacteria > Bacillati > Actinomycetota > Actinomycetes > Kitasatosporales > Streptomycetaceae > Streptomyces > Streptomyces sp. NBC_01294. The sequence continues at coordinate 7,566,249 of NZ_CP108423.1, read as the reverse complement.
CATCGCGCGGACATTCTCGTGGGCGTACGACCGCCCGCCTTCCCGGCGGGACACCGGTTTCGCCACGGCCAGGTTCTGATCGCGCTCCTGGATCCCCTGCGCATTCCGTTCGACGTGCGGCGGTGGGCGGACGAGGGCGTGACCGCCATCGGGCTGGACCTGGCTCCCGACACCTCGGTACTGGCCCGGCCCATGGACGCCGTCGCCTCCCAGGCCCGGCTCGCCGGCTACAAGGCGGCCCTGCTGGCAGCCGATCGGTTCGGGCATCCCCTGTCGGGCACGGTTGTTCCCGCCGCTCCCCGGGCGGTTCGGGCATTGGTCCTCGGCTCCGATGCCGCTGCCCGGCAGGCTGCAGACATCCTCCGCCGCCTTGGGGCGACCGTAGCCGTCAGCGATCTTGTTCCGCCGTACGGTCCGAGATTTTCCGGCCTGGTGGCAGGTGCCGACATTGTCATCACCACGGTCCGCCCACGCCGGGGCCTGCGGCCACCGGTGCTGGTGACGGCACGGGCCATGGCGGGCATGCGGCCAGGCTCCGTGATCATCGATACCGCCGTCGGACCGGACGGCGGAAACGTCGAAGGCGTGCTGCCGGAGTCCACGACGACCGTGGGCCCCGGCGTCACTCTGATCGGCGCCTGCCGACTCCCGGAGTGCATCCCCCAAGCGGCTTCCGCGGCATACTCGCACAACGTCACGGCACTACTCGGGCACCTCGTACGTGACGGTGAACTGCTGATCGACCCGGCCGACCCCGTCCAGGCGGCGATGCTGGTCACCCACGGCAACGTGGTCCTGCACAAGGGCGTGTGGCAATTGATCGTGGAGCAGACCGCTGTGGCCGGCCTGCCCTGACCCGCCCACCGGCCTGCTCACCGGCCTGGTGCGGTCTCCTGGAGCAGGGCGATGTGACGGGCCACGGCAACGGCTCTCTGGGCGCACTCCTGGTAGCAGCGGCCGAGGACCGCCGCGTCGACGGCGTCACGGGTGGTGAGCGAGTCCCTGCTGGACAGCAGGACGCGACAGAGCTCCCGCTGGCGGCGGTCGATGTCCTCCACCTGCCTGTCCATGACCGCATGAGGCGCGGACAACTCAACGACATCAGCCGCCCGTCCGACCAATGCAAGGCAGTCATCGCCCATGTCACGTACGCGGAACCGCACTTCGTCGGGAAGAGGCTGCCTCGACCGGCGCGCCCATGCGATGTCACCGACCTGACGGATCAGCAGATCGATGCGTCCCGCGTCCTGGCCGACGTACATGTCCGTCACCAGGGAGCGGAGGTCTGCCTCCTCGATCGTTCCGATGGAAGTATCTGCCGCGACCAGCTCGTCCGTCTCCTGCCGGAGCTCGCCCAGCGCTCCGCTCAGGGTGATCATCCCCTGCTCCAGCCCGGCCTTGGGCGTCGCCAGCAAGTCTGTCGCCTGGCCTACGGCGGCGTGAGCCAGCCGAAGCACGTGCGCCACACGGCGGACAGCCTGCTCCGTCTGCTCCAGCGCTCTTTCACTCATGTCGAGCTCCTGCTCCTGCGGCCGGCCGGAGTCGGCCGCGTCGGCCGCGGCATCCCGAGAACCGCAGCCGCGGCAGCTCTCGCAACCGCGCAAGCATGGCAGAGAACAGCCTGCCGGACGTCGGCACGCCACGCCTCACGACACCCTCACCAGGGCCGCTCGGCCAGCGCCAGGTGACCACAGCTCCCGTTGCCATCCATTCCCCTGCGTGCGCGTACCGGCGGACGGTATCCGTTCCCGGCCGCTTCCACTTGGACCTGCCGGGTCTCTGCGAGCCCTTGCGCGCCGCATTCGGAGAAGGCTGCACTTCGTGCGGGTCTGATTGGGCCACCTGTGGGGCCGGTCGGCCCATGCCCTGCGAGGGACCTCTGAGCAAGACTGGAAACGGACTCGAACGGAGGCCGCCATGAGCACCCCTTCTCCCATCCGGATCACTGCCGCCCTCTCGGCGGAGCACCGTACACGGCTGATGAGCGTGGCCCACGAGGTGAACTTCGTGGAGGGAACACGGATCTTCAGCGAAGGAGGCCCTGCAGATCGGTTCTGGATCGTGCGGACCGGCACCGTCACTCTCGACGTCAAGGTGCCCGGCACGAAACCTGCGGTGATCGAGAGCCTCGGTCCCGGTGAGCTGGTCGGCTGGTCCTGGCTGTTCCGCCCCTACACATGGCACTTCGGCGCCGAGGCGATGACACCTGTACGTACCCACGAGTTCGACGCCGCGGCCGTGCGGATGATGATGGACGCAGACCCGGCGTTCGGGTCCGCGATCGGCCACTGGGTGGGTCAGGTACTCGCCCACCGGCTTCTATCCGCACGGATTCGCCTGCTCGACCTGTACGCCCCCCACGGAAGTGGCAGCACGCTGTGAGCCGCTCGGACCGAGAGCGGGATCCAAGGAGCCGGTCATGCATGCAACCCGTTAGGCCATCAGCGACGTGATGACGCATACGGCCATCGCCGTGGGCCGCAAGGCCTCGTACAAGGACATGGTCGAGCTGGTGCATCAGTGGAAGGTCAGCGCCCTGCCGGTGCTGGAGGGCGCAGGACACGTCGTGGGCGTCGTCTCCGAGGCCGATCTTCTACCCAAGGCGGAGTTCCGGCGGGACAACCCGAGATTTCCGGGGCAGCTGGAGGAGGCGTCCAAGGCCGGAGCGGTGCTCGCCGAGGAGCTCATGTCCAGCCCAACCGTCACCGTGCACCCGGAGATTGGCCCATCGGATAGGCGATCACTCCGTCCGTGAGAAGTCCGTCGGACCTCTCACGGAGCCGCGGCCGTCGCTCCCTCCGCCGAGCCGACCAGCGTGGCGGGTACGGCGGGACGTCCTCGACTGGTTCTTCTGGTGGTACCTGTGCGTGGTGGAGCTGACCAGTCGGCTGACCGCTTCGCGTCGCAACGCCTGACATGTGCGGCTCAGCTGTCGAAGCCTAAACTCGGGGCAGCCATCCGGCACCGAAGTCGGCGATGTCCCGTGCACGTTGTGCCCGTTGCTCGATCAGTCGGCGGAAGCCTGCCAGTGCGTATCGCTCCCCGGTGGCCGATCCCGGACCAGGAATCCCGGCAACCTGGGCCATCATCTGCTGCGGCTGGGGCTGCCACCCGACCACAAGCACTCGCAGCCCCAGGCGCTCGGCGCGCCGGTGCAGCTCCAGGAGGTGCAGCAGTCCGTCGGCGTCCATGGACAGCAGGCCGTGCAGATCCACCATCAGATCCCGCTCGCAAACGGTGACGTCGTCCAAGGCCCGCTGGAGCAGCGCGCCCGCACTCTCGTCCAGTTTCCCGCTGATGCCGACCATGGCCGAACTGCCACGGTGCTGAACGTCAATGGTGATCAATGCACTCTCCTTCCACCGGCGGCCCCGCGCCTTCGGCCCCCATCCTGGCCCCGTGTCCCCCGAACGGACGCGAGGCTCGCTGAGGCTCTGGCACCCTCTTGGCCTCAATATTTGACCCGGCCGACTTGCCGTGTTGGTGGGGGCAAAGCGGCCTGCCCGCCTGCATCCGCCTGGGAGCAGGACCCGGTGCGCGTAATGGGTGGGCTGGCTCACCGCGCCGATCACTGACGGCGTCGAGTGCGGCGAGAGTGAGGGGCAGGCCGGGGGGCTGCGGCAGTGGGGAAACGCGCCGGGTGCAGAGTGCGAGGACCGCATGCGTCCGAGTGGTTGGGAATTCGACGACCGCCCGGGACGGAACCGGTCCTGCCCGGAGGGGGCACTGACCCTGCGGCGCTGCGCCCGCTGCCGGAGATCAGCACCGCAATCGTCCTGATCCGCAGAGCCGGGCGGGTGCGCGCGGCGTATGCCGCGCCGAAGGCAAGCCCGTCCGTAACGTGGCCTGTATGGCGCATGGAACTGGCGAATCGGACGGTACCGGGCAACCGGTTCCCCGGCCGCTGCCCGCCTCGGCCCGTCACCCGTTGTGGTGGCTTCTGTCGGCCGTATTCGTGACGGCTGCCGCGGTCGCCGCTGTGAACCGGCGCCACGACATCGCCTCGGCCCTCCGCCTGATGGGGGCGGTGCCGCCGGCGTGGCTGGTACTGGGCGCCCTGCTTGAGGTGCTGTCCCTGACGTGTATGGCGGCAATGCAATGGTGGCTGCTGAAACTGGGTGGCGCCCGTCTGGGATTCCCCCTGATGGGTGCCATGGTCGCCGCAGCCAACGCAGTGGCTGGAGCACTCCCCGGTGGTGCGGCATTCGCCGCTGCATGGCTGTTCGGGCAGTTGCGGCGCCGACACGTATCGCTGGTGCTCGCAGGGTCCGTCCTCGCGGTCTCCGGCTTGCTGTCCGCTCTCGCCCTGTTCTTCTTGCTGGTGGTCGGTGTCCTTACCGGCAGCGGATCGGGGCCCGGAGCCGGTCTGCGCTCCGCCGTGCTCTGGCTGACGGTGGCCCTCGTGCTCGCCGCCACCGCGGTGGTTGCCCTGTCACGGTTTCCTTCCTTGCGGCGCCGCGCATGGCGTCTGTGGCGAAAGATCGGAGTCCGCACCCCCCGCATGTGGGACATCGAGGAAGGGCTGTCCCGCCTCGTCCGACACGTTCGAGTAAGTAGGCCCGGCGTGCGCCCATGGCTGGCGCCGTTCGCCCTGGCCGTCTCGAACTGGATTCTGGACGTGGCCTGCCTCATCGCCTGCGCATGGGGACTGGGGATCGCGCTGCCCTGGCCGGGGACACTGATCGCCTACACCCTCACTCAGATGACGGGGGCCCTGCGGCTCACACCCGGCAGCCTCGGAGTCATCGAAACCAGCCTCGCCGCGCTCCTGGTCCTCTACGGACTCCCCGCGGATCAGGCCATCGCGCTCACACTCCTGTACCGGATCGCGAGTTACTGGGTGCTGCAGCCGATCGGGTGGGTGAGCTGGCTCCTCCTCACCGTCGCCTCGCGTCATGGGGCAGTCACTCTACGAAGACGGCCGAAGGTATGAGGGGACTTGCCCGGGCGGCGCCTCACCGCTGCAGGGCGAGAATGGAAGAACAGGTACTTCACCTGCCGTCGTCAACCGCGACGTGGTCTGCGAGACGGCCGCCGGGTCCTGCTAAGGGCTGCCACGCGGCCGTGGCTTCCCAAACGAGTTGAGACCGGGGACCGGGCGGCCGTCCCGGTCTGGTGTGAGCGTGCCAGTGAGTCGATCTGAGTCTCGAGAGGCGGTGGGGATGATGAAGACCCTGGCTCCCCTTGTCGTAGGCGTCGACGGTTCCGATTCCAGTCTCACCGCGACGGACTGGGCCGCGGACGAGGCAGTACGACTCGCGCTCCCCCTGCGCATCGTGTACGCCTCGTTCTGGGAGCGGTACGAGGGAGCCGTACCAGCCTGGAGCCTGGACCGTCCCTCCGGACAGGTCCTCGCCGAGAACATCGTGGGGGTCTGCGCCGAGCGCGTTCGGCGACGCACACCCGGCCTGCAGGTCACGACGGACATCACGGCCGAGGACGCGGCGAGTGCTCTGCTACGCGAGGGACGCACGGCAGACGCCGTCGTCGTCGGCTCGCGCGGACGTGGGGAACTCGCCGACCTTCTGCTCGGATCCGTGGCCTTGGTCGTGACCGCCAGGTCCTCCGGCCCAGTCGTCGTCGTGCGCGGGGACCGGCACGCTCTGGAAGCACGCCACGGGCGCGTACTGCTCGGCATAGGCCCCTACGACGTGGACTCTCCCGCCGTACGGTTCGCCTTCCGCGAGGCCGCGGCACGGGACGCGGAACTCGATGTCGTCTGCACCTGGCGACGCTCACCACACGAACCGGTCGACCACATGGTCCTGCCCGGCGACGCCACCCGCGACCACGAGGAGCGGGCTAAAACGCTCCTCGACAAAGCCGTGGAAACCGCGGCCCGGGAACATCCACAGGTACGGCTCCGCCGCACCACACTCGAAGGCAACGCACGCAAGGTGCTCACGGAGCGGTCTGCCGCAGCAGACCTCTTGATCGTCGGCGCACGGCGGCCAGGCAGCCTGATCGGCATGGAACTGGGGAGGGTCGCCCACCGAGCCCTGCATCATGCCCTGTGCCCCGTCGCAGTCGTCCCACAGCACCACGGTGCACCGGCTCAGGAAGCACCGTGACCCAAGGGATGACCCATTACGGCACACCCTCCTGCGCCGCTGCAGGGCGCCATGCGGTCCCGGCGACGCGGATCCGGGAAGCCACTCGCCGCTCCGCGTGGAACCCGCTGCTGCTCAGGGCATATCTCTGGGGCCGCCGCCGCTGTGTGGGCGCCCCTTGGCCGGGGCCGTCATCAGCCAGGACACGGTGCGGCTGATGTCCGAGGACGCGACGATGCCGACCAGGCTGCCGCTCTCGTCGACGACGAGGGCACGCTGCCCGCCCCCCGCCAGCATCTGCGGCAGCACTTCAGCCAACTGGTCGTCCGGGCCGACCACGGTGACGTCCGACCGCGGGACCATCACGTCCCCAACCCTCGTCACCTCGCGTTGTCTCTCGGCCACCCGCCCTGCCGCGGAAAGCGTCAACAGCCCCACCGGGGAGCGTCCGTCATCACCGATGACCGGGAAAGCCGAGTGGTGGTAGCGGTAGCGGGGATCTGCCAGGAGCGCCGCAATGGTCAACCCGGCGGGAACGGTGACCGGGGAGGGCGTCATGGCATGCCGCACCGCTACACCCGCCAGCACCGCCCGCAACTGTGCCTGCTGCCCCTCCGCGGTCGCGGCGGCGATCAGGAACCAGGCGATCATGACGAGCCACAGCCCGCCGACCACGTCACCGCGCGCGAACAGCAGCAGGCCAAACAGGAGGAGGAACCAGCCGAACCCGCGCCCCGCCGCTGCCGCACCGGCCGTGGCCCGTGCCCGGTCTCCCGTCCTCCACCAGAGGAAGGCGCGCAGCAGTCGGCCTCCGTCCAATGGAGCGGCCGGCACAGAGTTGAACAAAGCCAGCAAGAGATTGATCACCGCGAGCCACATCAGCGCCTCGCTCGCCAGCCCGGGCCCGGCAGCAGTGACGACCAGCCACCCGGCCAGCGCGAAGCCCACCCCCAGAGCCAGGCTCACGAGGGGTCCGACGCCGGCGATCCGCAGTTCGGCTGCGGGCGTGGATGCCTCCGACCTGAGCCTGGCCACGCCGCCCAGCAGCCACAGCACGATGTCGTCCACTGCCACCTTGTTGCGCCGGGCCACCAGGGCGTGGGCCAGTTCGTGGGCGAGCAGAGACGCGAAGAAGAGCGCGGCGGCCAACAGCCCCACCAGCCAGTACACCCACCAGGAGCGCCCCGGGTAAGCATCCGGCAACCGTCCCTCGGCCAGCCCGAGTGCGATGAGCATGAAGATGACCAGGATGCTCCAGTGCACACCGACCCGGACTCCCGCGATCCGGCCCAGTACGAATGTCGGCTTCACGGTTCCTCCAGCGTCGCGCCCCCGCAGATCGTTCTCGGCCCCGCCAGTCGACGGGCCGTGCCACGTCCCGGCACACCACGGGACCTGCGAGGTGAGATCCCTCGCCCGGATTGCGTACCGGGGGCCATCACAAGCCGGTGATCAGGCAAGGCCTCGCCGCCGTTGACACCGGCGAAGCCGAGTCCCATGCTCGCCTCGCAGCCCACTCACCAGGCTAGACACCGGCCAGTCTCCTCACAGGGGCCGACTGGTCCCGCTCCTGTCCCCATTGGTCCTAGGCGCGGACTCGGCAACTGGCTGTGAGAACTGCACGGAAGACTGGCCTGGTGGTCTCGGCCGCAGTCACCGGCTGGCAACGGCGCGCGGTGCGGATCAGCCGACCAGTTCGCGGACCCGGATGGTCTCCACGGACCGATCCCGTGGTGAGGCGCCCCGGCCGTACAGGCGGTGGCCCGACAGGCTTCTCGCGTGCGGGCAGCGGACCGCTCGGTCCATCGGCGTCACCTGGTGACTGCCACTGCTTCGGGCTTGTCCTCTGTGTGCCCGCCCGGTCGTTCGTCCTGGTCGTCCTGCCCTCATCCTGTGGTGCCGTTCATGGGACAGGGTTCGCCCGGTCGTCGCGGCGGGGCCCGAGTCCCGGAGTCAGCGTGGAGGGTCCGATCGCAGGCGCCTCGGCGTTGCCGGACGCGGAGGCCGGGTACCGCACGAGGCCGGCCACGATGTCGGAGGCCGTCAGCAGGCCGACCAGCCTGCCGGCGCTGCCGAGCACTGGAAGCGCCTCGCAGTTGTTGTCCGTCATGGCGACCGCTGCCTTGCGCACGCTTTCCTCGGGCCTGACAGTCGGCCGCCGACGCCCGGAAAGCAGGGTGCCGACGTCCTGCGCCGAGAGCACGACTGCGGGCGCGGAGCACGCGACCGCGACTTCGCAGCGGTCGAGGAGTCCGGAGCAGCGGCCGTCCGGCAGCAGGACAGGAAGGTACGCAGCACCGGTCCTCTCCAGCAGCTCCCAGGCCATGAGCACGGTCTCGTCGGCGGCGACGGCCACCACCTCCGTCCGCATGACCTCCCCGACGGTCCAGGCCATGACGGCCATGTTCGCCCCGGCCGCTGGGGGATGCGCCTGCGGGTGCGTCGCCGATGCCATGGCGGTCTCCCCTCGCCGCGTTGTGAGGCCTTGTTATCGGACCTCCAGCATGGCCCCGTCTGAACGCCGACGGCGACACCACCTCACCGGCCGCCACCGCGGAGTCCATGACGGCCACGAGGTCGGCCCGCCGACCGCTCGACGCGGGCACCATCCGGATGCGGACTTCGTGCACCGGTACGACCCTGAAGTCAGGGGTTCTGTTGCGTGCCCGCCAGCACGTGATGCGCAGGTTGTCGGGGCTCCTGAGCTCGAACCCCGCGCACCACCGCGGCCTGGCCTGCCACCGAAACCGTCTGGTTCCGACCCGGCCCTCCGGCCGGTGTCTCTGCGGACGCTTGCCGACGGATCGGGGCCGTGAAAGGAGGCGCGGTATGTTCTTCTCCAATCGAACGGCCGCTGGCAGACAACTGGCCGGTGAGCTGGCCCGGCTCGGGCTGGTCGAGCCGGTGGTACTCGGGCTCCCCCGCGGCGGAGTACCCGTGGCCGCGGAGGTCGCGCGCGTCCTGGGCGCACCGCTGGACGTGATCGTGGTCCGCAAACTCGGGGTGCCCTTCCAACCCGAGGTGGCCTTCGGCGCCATCGGCGAGGGCGGCGTACGGCTGATCAACGGAGCGACGGTCCGTGCAGCCGGCCTCGGAGAGGGGGACTGCGCCAGGGTCGAGGAAGCCGAACGGGCGGAGCTGGAACGGCGACAGGCACGCTACCGCCGGGGAGGGGAACGGATCCCGCTCACCGGACGGACGGTGGTCGTCGTGGACGACGGCATCGCCACCGGATCGACCGCGTCCGTGGCGTGCCAGGTTGCGCGGGAGCACGGGGTCGAGCAGGTGATCCTCGCCGTTCCCGTGGCGGCTCCCCAGGCACTGGAACAGCTTCGGCGCGAGGCGGACGAGGTCGTGTGCCTGTCAGTGCCCCGTCATTTCTCCGCGGTCGGCCAGTGGTACGAGGACTTCTCGCAGGTGGGAGACGAGGAGGTCGCCGCGCTGTTGGCCGAGGCGGCGCGGGCACGCCCGCCAGCACCGGCACAGGCTTCAGATCGGGTCGCGCCACAGACTGGTGAAGTGGTGGTGGACGCGGGAGGCACGGCGCTGCCCGGGCTGTTGACCGTGCCCAAGGACGCCGAGGGCGTCGTCGTCTTCGCGCACGGCAGCGGCAGCAGTCGCCTCAGTCCCCGAAACCGCCACGTGGCCGAGGTCCTGAACCGTGCGGGGCTGGCAACGCTGCTCTTCGATCTCCTCACCCCGGCCGAGGCACGTGACCGGGCGAAGGTCTTCGACGTACCGCTCCTCGCCCTCCGCTTGACTCAGGCCACGGGATGGATCCGGGCGCGGCTTGCCCTGCGCATCTGCTACTTCGGCGCCAGCACGGGCGCCGCAGCCGCGCTCATGGCCGCCGCCGAACCGCGATCGGACATCGCCGCGATCGTCTCGCGGGGCGGACGCCCCGACCTGGCGGTCTCCCGGCTCGCGGCCGTACGTGCTCCGACCCTGCTGATCGTCGGCGGAGCCGACGATCAGGTACTGGACCTCAACCGTCAGGCCGCGGCGCACCTGCGCTGCGAGCACCAGATGGGGGTGGTTCCTGGTGCGACCCACCTCTTCGAGGAACCCGGCGCGCTGGACGCCGTGGCCGACGCCGCGCTGGACTGGTTTGTCCGCCATCTCCCCCACCTCGGCGTCGTTCCCCACAGGTCCGGCGAACACCGAGAAATGTGATGGCCACGCGCGCTGCCGAAGCCGGATGTCCCGGCCAGCCTCATCTGCCCCCGGCCTATACGGAGGCTTCCGGGCTCGGCGGCCCGCGCCTGGCGGCAGTGCCGGAGCTCCGGGTGCGCGCTGGCGAAATCCGTGTCGGCGTCGGACGACGCAGGTGTCGCCGAATTGACAGGCAGCGTGGCTCCTCGTGCCGATTGCCACGCGGGCGGGCAGACGTGCTGGCTGCGGTCAGGGAGAGGATCGCCTGGCGAGGACGAGGGTGTGTCTCCCCGCTGCTCACTTCCAGGTGCCTCCGGTCGGAGGCAGGTCTCGCCGACCGGAGGGTGCCGTGCGGGATCCACCTTCGCTCTCCCAGCTGTCCTCACGGTTTCGGGTGTCCCGTAGACCGCGACCGATGGCCGCTTCGTCGGCCATGAGAGCGCCGGCGGTAAGGACGCTGCCGGGGATGGCTGCGGCTGCCATGAGCCGTGCCGCGGCGGCGGGCTCAGTCTCGGGCGGGATTACGAGCAGGTCCCAGCGGCCGACGGTGTAGGAGAGCAGGATCAGCTTGTCAGGGTGCTGTTCGGTGAACCAGCCCACGTGGATGATGTGCCCGTCGGTGTTCACCGTGTGAGGTACGACGGGCCAGCGGGTGGGGTTCACGGTGACGCGTGTGATGCGTCCCCAGACTTCGTCCAGTGTCGCCGCAAGGGGCGGAAGTTCCACTTGGAGGTCGCGCGAGCGCGGCCACCAAGCCCCGTCCAGCTGGCCAGTGAGGGTGGTCTTCGGCGTGAGGGACAGACGGGCCGGGAGCACTGTGGCCAGGTCGCGGGATGAGGTCCGGCCGGGGGTGGTGGTCATGTCACGCTCCTGCCCCCGGGCTGTCCGTCGGCAGCCCGTACTTCGTGATCGCTGGGAACATCAGCCCCACTGTTAAGAATGTACGCCCGTCCGGCGGGACCTGACCGGTAGGCCAAGCCTGCCCGGCGCACGGCAGGGGTGAGAACCCTGTGGTGAGCCGTGGCACGGGGGCCGACACCACCCTGCCGAGCCAGACACGATGAGCACGGCGAGGTCGCTGTCGCGGAAGTGGCTCACGCGGCGGCCCGGGCTTGGCCGACCGCGACGCGTGTTACACCGACCAACGGACCCGTGTGAGCAACAGAAGGCTCCTCAGTCGAAGACGGCCCTTCGGCGCGGCATCCACAGCCGGGCGATGAAGGCCACGTGCGCATGCCCCGCGCTTCCAGAATCGGCCCTCGCGGCGAAAACGGCACGGCCGACACGGGCCGCCACCAGGCACGAGGACTGCCGGTCCGCCCAGCGTGCCAGGCGTCAAGCAAAGTGCCTGGCCACGGTTCCCGACTGCGGCCGGTGCGGGCGCGGGCGGGGTGCAGCCACGGTGAACGGGGCTGTCCGGCCCCCTTGGCCTTGACCCCGGAACCGGCGCCGCCGGTTCACTCGACTGCTCGGTCGAGGAGGGTGAGGACGCTCCGGGGCAGCCTCCACAACCGTGCTCTGGTCCCTCTGGTCATGCGCGCCGCCCGCGCCGTCCAAGGCATGGTGGACGTGCGTGTGGAACTCACAGCAGCTGCGGGGCCGCCCACTGACGGACTCACCGCAGCTGGCCCGGAGGTGTTCCACGAGGCTGACGCCGATTCCGCGGCCTTCGGGGTGGTCACAACCCTTGGTCCTCGTCGTCCTGCTTGCCATGGCGCGGAATGAGTTCCACGGGGCAGTGTGAGTGGTGCAGGAGGCTGTGCGTCGCCCAGCCCAGGGTGGGCCCGAAGTATCCGGGGGTGCGCCGTCCGCCCATGACCAACAGGTCCGCGTGGCGTGACGCCTCCACCATCACCCTTGCGACGGACGAACTCTTCTCTGTGTCGACGTGCAGGCTCAGGGCCGGGAACTCGTCACGGATCCGGTGGGCCACTGACGTCACCCTTCGTACGTGCACCTGCACTCCCTCGTCCGCATCGTCGAGCACGGTCACGCTCTCCGCCACGGACTCCAGCACATTCCAGACGTGCAACAACCGCAGTGACGACCGGCGCAGCTCCGCCTCACTCGCCGCGTACCTCGCGCACTCCACATCATGTTCGTCACGGATGGCGGCCAGCACGACCCCTGCTTCGGCGGTGTTCTCGTCCCCCCGGACCACGACCACGGGCGCCTTGGCGCCCGCGGCGACCTTCAGGCCGACCGAACCCAGCATCAGTGACTCGAAGCCGCCGAGGCCGCGGCTACCGACCACGATGGTGTCGGAGTCCGCAGCCGCAGCGTGCAGGCCGGCGACCGGCTCGTGGGGACTGAGTTCGGTCGACACGTGCAGCCCCGGATGGCGTTCGGCGACCTTGGCGGCGGTCTCCTCGAGCAGGTCCCGGCCCGCCCGACGTATCCGCTCGATGGCGTACATAGATGCATACAGCATCCGGCTGTCGGTGTCCGCGCCGTGCACGAGGTGCAAGGTGCCATCCCGCCGCACGGCCTCCGCCGCGGCCCAGAACACCGCCCGCTCCGCAGACCGGGATCCATCCACTCCCGCCACCACAGCGCCGAGCTCAGGACCATGCGTCATACCGACTGCCATGAATCCTCCTCACCGAAAGCCAGGAGGTGTCATCCATCACACGCTCCGAAACCTGATGACGAACGAGGTCGCCTGGTGGATCCGGTCAGCTCCTTCAAGAATGTCGCGAAGCCACGTGTCGCGCACGGCATCACCGAGCTCCCTGTGGACGAGCACGAGCGAGTGGCGGTATCCATCGGAAGCCGACCGGCTCGCCCGCCAGGCCGACCTCGCCTTGCCTACTCCCCTACCAGGGCCGATCGGTCTGATACGGGCCCTCTCGGCCCTTCTCCAGCGTGAGCCGTCGGGGGACTCTGGAGGCAGTAGCGCGCCATCCCAGGTAGATGTTCCTCATGACCAACCAGGTGACCGTCGGCCTCGACGGCTCCGGCGCCAGCACCGCCGCCGCCCACTGGGCCGCGCGCGAGGCCGAACTCAGGAACACTGCACTGGAGCTGGTCCACGCCACGGAATGGCTCGAGCAGCCGCCCCTCCTTCTGGCGAGCACCGAGATACGCGGCCAGTGGGCCGAGAACCTGCTGCGCGAGACGTCCAACGAGCTACGGCGCCTGCACCCGCTCCTGGACATCACCACCCAAGAGGTCCCGGACCGCCTTCCGAGGCCCTCGCAGCCGCCGCGCGCTCCTCGACAATGCTCGTCATCGGCTCACGCGGGCTCGGCAGCATCGCCGGGTTCATCGTCGGTTCGGTCGGCTCGGCCACCATCGCCGCGACCGAACATCCTGTGGTGCTGGTCCGCTCCTCCGGCAACGCCGTGACCCCCGCCGACGGACTGCGCACGCACGGAGCCGTCGTGGCCGGCGTGGACACCCGTCAGCTCTGCGACAAGCTCCTCGCCTTCGCCTTCGAAGAGGCAGCCCACCACCGGGCCGCCCTCCACGTGCTGCACGGGTGGACTCCACCGCCGATCCTGAGCTACGCGCCCGCCCTCGACCCCGTTGTTCTGCAGGAGACGGCCCACGGCATCACCGCCACACTGCAAGAGATGCTCAGGCCATGGCGCGACAAGTTCCCGTCGGTCGAGGTCGAAGTGCGGGCGCCCATCGGCCACGCCGCGATCCAGCTCGTCGAGGCCGCCTCCGACGCTTCTCTCGTCGTCGTCGGCCGCCGGATCCGCAGCTCCACCCTCGGCTCCCACATCGGACCGATCACCCACGCCGTACTGCATCACTCCACCGCACCGGTCGCCGTCGTGGCCCACGACTACTGACCTTGAAGTCGTCTTGTCGTAGGGGCTGACGGTTGCTGATTGTCGCGGTATGCCGGAGGTATGAGGTATCCGCAGGGTGGGGGTCTGACCGCGGAGAGGCAAGCGTTCCGTGAGCGGGTCCGAATGGAAGCGGTCGGTATGTTCGCCGATGGGCGGGGCAGTACGGAGATCGCGAAGGAGTTACGGGTCAGTGTCCGGTCGGTCCAGCGGTGGCGTCGGGCCTGGCGGGAGGCCGGTCAGGACGCGGTTCGTTCCCGTGGCCCGGCGTCCCGGCCGAAGTTGAGCGACGTGCTGTTCGCCGTGCTTGAGGAGGAGTTGGCCAAAGGTCCGGTCGCCCATGGGTGGCCGGATCAGCGGTGGACGCTGGCCAGGATCAAGACGCTGATCGGCCGGAGGTTCCACAAGAGCATGACGTTGTCGGGGATCTCGCAGATGCTGCGGAGGCACGGTTGGAGCCATCAGGTTCCGGCCCGTCGTGCCGTCGAGCGGGACGAGGCGGCGGTGGCCGGCTGGGTGAAGGAGGTGTGGCCGCACCTGGAACCATCGCGGCGGCGCTCGGGGCCTGGCTCGTCTTCGAGGACGAGGCAGGATTCTCGATGACGCCGCCGACCTCCCGCACCTGGGGCAAACGCGGCAGCACACCGGTCATTCGGGTGAGAGGCCGTTCCCAACGCCGCTTCTCCATCGCCGCTCTGTGCTGCTACAAGGCCGGCGAACGCTCTCGCCTGATCTACCGGCCCAAACGGCATACCGACCACAAGAGCGGCGGCCGCAAGAGCTTCGCCTGGACCGAGTACCGCGACCTCCTCATCGCAGCCCACCAGCAGTTGGACGGGCCGATCGTCCTCATCTGGGACAACTTGAACGTCCACAAGGACCGCCGGATGCGGGCCTTCATCGACGCGCAGGACTGGATCACCGCCTACCACCTGCCGCCCTATGCACCCGACCTCAACCCCGTGGAAGGCATCTGGTCGGTTCTGCGCCGGACCAGCCAGGCCAACACCGTTTTCACCGACCCCGACCACCTCATCCGCCGGCTACGACACGGCCTCCGCCAAATCCAATACCGCGGCGACATCATCAACGGATGCCTCTCCGCGACCGGCCTCACACTCACGACACCACGCCTACAACCTCAGTAACCGGCTCCGCAGGAAGCACCGTCCCGCGCCCGCACCACCCCGGCAACGCTGCCGCGACTGCCCTCGCCGAGACACGGTCACGCGTGCGATTTCTCCTTCGCCCTATCCTGCGCACTTCCCCTGGCGGCTGACCGGTACCGGTCATCGCGGCCAACAGCGTGGGAGCCTCCCGCCGCTGGACATGCCTCTCAACCCGTCGGCGGGATGCACGGCGGAATGTGGCAACGGGTCACGGCCGGCCGCTTGTGCGGTGGCAGCTCGCGTACTTGTGGCCAGAAGAGCCCAGGGCTGGGTCTGTAAAGTTTTCGGTGTAACTGGGTTGGTTTGTAGGCTCAGATTCGGTTGTTGGTGAGGCGTCCGTCGAAGGCGATGTCGAAGGCTTGGAGGGCCCGCTTCCAGCGGGTGGTCCAGCGTTTGCGGCCGGCGCCGGTCGGGTCCAGTGACATCACCGCGAGGTAGACGCACTTCAGAGCGGCGTTCTCCGAGGGGAAGTGGCCGCGGGCACGGACGGCCCGGCGGATCCTCGCGTTGACGGACTCGATCGCGTTGGTGGTACAGACGATCCGGCGGATCTCGGCGTCGAACTGCAGGAACGGGACGAATTCGGCCCAGGCGTTCTCCCACAACCGCACGATCGCCGGGTATTTGCCGCCCCATTCCTCGCAGAACTCGAGGAACCGGCTGGTGGCAGCGTCTTCGGTCGGAGCGGTGTAGACAGGCTTGAGGGCTTTAGCGATCTTGTCCCAGTCCTGGCGGCCGGCATAGCGGAACGACGCTCGCAGCAGGTGAACGACGCAGGTCTGGACGACGGTCTGGGGCCAGACCTCGCCGACCGCGTCGGGCAGGCCCTTCAACCCGTCGCAGACCAGCATGAGGACGTCCTCGACGCCCCGGTTCTTCAGCTCGGTCAGGACCCGGAGCCAGTGCTTGGCGCCTTCGCCTCCCTCACCGCCGGCCCACAGGCCGAGGATGTCGCGGTGGCCTTCGGCCGTGACCGCCAACGCCATATAGATGGGGCGGTTGGCGACCTGGCCGTCGCGGATCTTCACGTTGATGCAGTCGATGAACACGACCGGATAGACACGGTCGAGCGGGCGGGCCTGCCATTCGGCCATGCCCTCCATCACCGAATCGGTGATCGTGGAGATGGTCTGCTTGGAGACCTCGGCTCCGTAGACCTCGGCCAGGTGGGCGGAGATCTCGCCGTGGGCGAGGCCCTTCGCGGAGAGCGACAGGACCATCTCGTCGACGCCGGACAGCCGGCGCTGACGCTTCTTGACGATCTGCGGCTCGAACGCTCCCTCGCGGTCCCGCGGCACGTCGATCTCGACCGGCCCTACGTCCGTGACGACTGTCTTGGAGCGTTTTCCGTTCCTCGAGTTGCCGCCGTTCTTCCCGGCCGGATCGTGCCGGTCATAGCCGAGATGATCTGTCATCTCGCCCTCGAGAGCGGACTCCAGCAGCCGCTTCGTCAGCTGCTGGAGCAGCCCGCCCTCACCGGTCAGCTGCAGGCCCTCGGCCTGAGCCCGGGCCACGAGCTCGTTCAGGAACCGGTCATCCACGCCCGCCGACGCGGCCTCCGCCTCAGACGGCGTGGCTATGTTCTCGCTGGTCACAGGTGCAATCCTCCATGATCGGAGTTACACCGTTTCTTTTACAGTCCCGCGCCGCTCGTCGAGGACCAGGCGGTGCAGCTTGGCCCACACCCGGGCGATGTTCCGCGGCTGCTTCGGCCGCGTCCGATGTTTACCGGAGCCGGCAGGCGGTTTACTGCATCCGCCGGGATGTTAGGCGCGGAAGAGGGACGGTTGGCGCGCGGGGCGGGAGGCCGAGGGATTGAGTTGGGACGCGGATGTGACCGTGGTCGGGGCCGGGGCGGCCGGGCTTTCCCTGGCGGTCGGGCTCGCGCGGCCGATCCCAGGGGAAAGGGCGGCGCCGCGCGTGGTGGTGGTCGAGGCTCCGCCTGGGCAGCAGCGGTCCCCCAAGCGGACCTGGTGCTATTGGGAGGCGGGTGGCGGTGCGTACGATCACCTGCTGGCGGCGAGTTGGAAACGGCTGCGTGTGTATGCACCGGATGGCAGGGTAATTGACCGGCCGCTGGGTCCGATGAGGTACAAGATGCTGAGGTCGGACCGGTTCGAGGCTGCGATGACCGAGCGGCTCGGCGAGTTCGGTGTCGGCTTGCGGCAGTTGACGGTTGAGTCGGCATCCGACGCCGCGGGTGGGGCAGTGGTGCGGGGCCGTGATGTGTCGGGGGCGTTCTCGGTGCTCCGGTCGGGGATCGTCTTCGACTCCCGGCCGCTGCGTCGGCTGCCCGCTGCCCGGACCACGCTGCTCCAGCACTTCCGTGGCTGGTTCGTGCGCACGGCCAGAGCGGTCTTCGATCCCGGGGCTGCGATCTTGATGGACTTCCGCCTCCCGCAGCCGTCCCGAGGACTTGCCTTCGGCTATGTGCTGCCGCTGGGCCCCTGTGAAGCGCTCGTCGAGTACACGCAGTTCTCCCCCGCTGCCCTGGACGAGGCTGCGTACGAACGCGCCCTGCGCCACTACTGCACATCGGTCCTGGGACTCGGCGACTACACCGTCTGGGAGCGGGAGCAGGGAGTGATCCCGATGAGCGACGGAATCTACCCCCGCCGCAACGGCCGCCGGGTCTACTTGATCGGGGCTGCCGGCGGAGCTACCCGTCCGTCGACGGGCTATACCTTCGCCGCGATCCAGCGCCAGAGCCGCCACCTCGCCGAGGCAGTGCGGTCCGGCCGCTCTCCCGCCCGGGTGCCCGCCGTGCATGGCCGCAGGGCCCGGGCGATGGACGCGGTGCTGCTGCGCGCATTGGACTCGGGTCGGGTCGACGGCGGGGCATTCTTCGCGGACCTCTTCGCGTCCGCGCCTGCCGACCGGATCCTGCGGTTCCTGGATGGCGCGACGTCGCCGTGGGAGGACTTCGGGATCGGTCTGCGCACGCCTGTTCTGCCGATGCTGCGGTCCCTCGTCGAACTGCCGTTTCTTCTCCGAACCGTGCCGGCCGCAGGGCCGGGACACCTCTGAAAGGCTGTCATGTCACTGCTGCGCGACGACGCCCTGTCGGTTGCATTCGACCATGCCGCGGCACGTTACGACCTGCTGGTCGCGGCGAGTCCCGGTTACCACGGGCATCTGCGCCGCTCGGCCCGCCGCCTGGGCCTGCCCGACGCGGGCCGCGGGGCCCGGGTACTGGACCTGGGCTGTGGTACCGGCGCGTCGACCGCCGCTCTGCTGGCAGCTGCGGGAGCGGCCGACGTCACGGGGGTGGACGCCTCAGCCGGCATGCTGGAGCGGGCTGCGGCCAAGAAGTGGCCGGGCGGGGTGCGTTTCGTGCAGGGGTCGGCCGACCGGCTCGGCGAGGCGGGCGTCGACGGGCCGTTCGATGCCGTCTTCGCCGCCTACCTCTTTCGCAACGTGCCCGATCCCGATCTGACGCTGGCAGCCGTGCGCAAGGTCATGGCCCCGGGCGCGCGGATCGCCGTACACGAGTACGCGCTCAGCGGCAGGGCGGTGCACCGGGCGTTGTGGACGGCTGTGTGCCGGGCGGTGATCATGCCATTGGGGCGGGTGGGTGGTGACGCTGGGTTGTATGAGCACCTGTGGCGCAGTGTGCTCGGCTTCGACACAGCCGAGCGATTCGCGGCGCGGATGCGTACAGCCGGCTTTACGGATGTCCGGGTGCTGCCGCTGCCGGGGTGGCAGACGGGGATCACGCACACCTTCGTCGGACGGGTGGCGGCGTGAGCGGAGGCTACCCGGGCCGGGACCGGCGGGCGCGGCGGATCGATGCCCGCGGTGGGCGGGTGCGGGTCGAGGGGGACGGACCGCGGGTGGCCGTGGTGGGCGGGGGCATCGCGGGCCTGTCGGCTGCCACGGTGCTCGCCGAGCGCGGCGTGCGCGTCACCCTGTACGAGCGGGACGCGCAGCTCGGTGGCCGACTGTCCGGATGGAACACCCGGCTGGCGGACGGCTCACAGGCAACGATGAGCCGGGGCTTTCACGCGTTCTTCAGGCAGTACTACAACCTGCGGTCGCTGCTGCGCCGGACCGATCCGGGGCTGGTCGGTCTGACGGGGCTGGCCGACTATCCGCTGCGTCACCGTGATGGCGGACAGGACAGCTTCGCGCGGGTGCCGCGCACACCGCCGCTCAGCGCGCTCGGATTCGTCGCGCAGAGCCCGTCGTTCGGCTGGCGGGATCTGGGGCGGATGGATCCGCGGGCGGCTCTGCCTCTTCTGGACGTCGCTGTTCCGGGGGTGTACGAGGCGCTGGACGGGGTGAGTGCCACCGCGTTCCTGGAGAGCATCCGCTTCCCGGAGGCGGCCTACCACCTGGCGTTCGAGGTGTTCTCGCGGAGCTTCTTCGCCGATCCGGCGACGCTGTCGGCGGCTGAGCTGGTGCTGATGTTCCACATCTATTTCCTGGGTTCCAGTGAGGGTCTGCTGTTCGACGTGCCGCGCGAGCCGTTCCCGCAGGCGCTGTGGGACCCGCTGGCACGGTACCTGGGCGGGCTCGGCGTGGAGATCCGTACGGACACGGCCGTGGCAGAGGTGCGCCCGGCCGGCGAGGAGCGGGTGGAGATCGTCGCGGAGTCGGCGGTTGCCGAGCGGTTCGACGGTGTGGTGCTGGCCCTGGACACCGGCGGGCTCCGGGCGCTGGTCGGCGCGTCACCGAAGCTGGTGGACCCTGCGTGGCGGGCCCGGGTCGCGGGGTTGCGTACGGCGCCGCCGTTCTTGGTGTCGCGGCTGTGGCTGTCGCGGCCGGTGGCGGGAGAGCGGCACGGTTTCCTCGGCACCAGCGGGTTCGACGGCCTCGACAATGTGAGCGTCCTTGACCGGTGGGAGGGTGAGGCGCACCGGTGGGCGTTGCGGACGGGCGGTTCGGTGGTGGAGCTGCACGCCTATGCGGTCGATCCGGCGGAGAAGCGTCCGCAGGTCCAGGAGCGGCTGGTGCGGCGGCTGCGCGAGGTGTACCCGGAGACGGCGCACGCCGAGATCATCGACGCGCGGCACGAGTGGCGCGAGGACTGCCCCCTGTTCACGGTCGGCGGCTACCGGGACCGGCCTGCTGTCCGTACGGGCGATGTCCGGGTGGTGGTCGCCGGGGACCTGGTGCGTACGGGGCTTCCGGTCGCGTTGATGGAACGGGCGGCGACCAGCGGATTTCTTGCGGCGAACGCCCTGCTGGAGCGGTGGGGCGTGCGGGGCGAGACGCTGTGGACGGTTCCGGACGGGGGCCGAACGGCTGCGGCCCGGGCGCTGGCGCGTCTGGGGCGGAAGCCGGACCGTATGCCGTGACGGTCAGCCGGGCGGGGTCGGTCTCGGGTTAGCCGGGGAAGCGGCCGCTGCTGCGCAGTTCCCACCGGCGTTCGGCGTAGGCGAGGTCGTCTCGCCACAGGCGGCCCGCGGCGTGGCTCATGAGGGGGCGCAGCAGGGGGGCGGCGGTGCGGGCGAGGGTGAAGCCGGGGCGGTGAGAGGTGGCGATGATGGCTTCGGTGACCTGGGTGCGGGGGCGGCCGTCGCAGCCGGTTCCCCTGGGGGTCGCGTGGGTTTCGACGACGGAGCCCTGGCCTTCGCCCTCGGTGATGTGCATGACGACGGTGCGGGGGCCGGGGGCAGTGAACTCGGCGGTCACGGGTACGACGATGCGCCGGGCAAGCTTGAAGGAGACGCGTACGGTCAGGACGTCAGTTTCGGCGCCGTCGTCGAGGACGGTGAGGTCGACGAAGGAGTAGGGGTGAAACCAGGCTCCGTGCCAGGGGTCGAGGCGGTTGGCGACGATGTCCTCGGGCTCGCAGACTCCGGTGCCGGTGTAGACGGCGGCCAGGGAGGTCGCGGTTGTCGGACGGCGCGGCACGGCGGGGGCGTCGAGGGGTTTCTCGCCGCCGTGGTCGTCGAGGCGTACCCAGGCGAGGACGCCGTCGTCGTGGGCGGGGTAGGGGTTCCAGCCGGCGAAGGGGGTGCCGTTGAGGGCGAGTCCGTGCCAGGGACAGACCAGGGTGCCGCAGCGCACCGGGGCCTGGGCCAGGGCGGCGCCCAGGTGAGGGCAGGCTCCGGGGCCGGCGACGAGGGTGCCTTCGGCGCCGCGCCAGGCCACGATCTCCGTGCCCTGGACCGTGGCCCCGTAGCCGGAGTCCGGGCGGATGGCGGCGCTGGGGCCGAGGACGTACCAGTTGCCGGCGGCACGTGCCTGGGCGCGCTTGAGGGAGGCGTCGATGAGTCGGGGTGAGGCGTCCCGCCAGGTCGGTTCCTGCCGGTGCCAGGCCACGGGGTCGCGGCGCAGGCTGACCGGGAAGCGGCGGCGGGGGCGCGGGCTCATCGTGACGGCTCCTCAAGGGCAGGCTTGGCGGGGGCGGGGGGTGGGGCGGGGGCGGCAGGTGTCGTCAGGCGGGCTGCCACGATCTTGGCCAGTCCGGCCGCCGCGACGGCTGCCCGGCGGGTGAGGGGCACCGAGGAACGACGGTGGACGCTGGCGTACCCGTCGCGGACAACGGCGTCGAGGATCTCCCCGTAGAGCACGAAGGCGGTGCGGACGCAAGGCCGGGAGACGGGTTCCAGCATGTCCAGGCCCGGTTGGGCTTGCTCGTAGAAGCTCCGGGCCAGGGCGATGGCGGAGCGCAGGGCTCGGGTGATGCGGGGGTCGCGGCGGCCGGTGCGTCTGCTCCAGCGCAGCAGTTCCCGGTCCACGCCGTCGGCGGCGAGGAGGTCGGCGGGCAGGTAGACGCGGTCACGGTCGAGGTCTTCTCCGACATCGCGGATGAAGTTGGTGAGCTGGAAGGCCTCGCCGAGTGCGGCGGCATGCGGGGCGGCCTCGTCCCGCGGGGTGGTGTGGCCGAGCACGGGGAGCATTTGGAGGCCGATGACGGCTGCGGAACCGTGCATGTAGCCGCGCAGCGCGTCCAGGGTGGCGTAGTCGGTGACGGTGAGGTCGCTGCGCATGGAGGTGAGGAAGTCGTCGAAATGGCTGTGCGGGATGCGGTAACGGCGCGTGGTGTGGGCGACGGCGGCGACGACAGGGTGGTGGCCGGGGCCGCCTTTGATCGCCGTGCGGAGGTCTTCTGAGAGCGTCTGGAGGCGCCGGGCGCGGTCGGCGGGCGCGGCGGGGGCGTTGAGGTCGTCCACGATGTCGTCGGCGAGGCGGGCGAAGGCGTAGAGGGCGTGCACGGCGGGGCGGCGGGATGGGGGCAGGAGCCTGGTGGCGAGGAAGTAGGTCTTGCCGTGGAGGGCGTTGAGGCGGCGGCACTGCTCGAAAGCGGCGCGCAAGGTGGGGTCGGTGATGGCGGCGGCGTCGAGTTCGCGTCGGGTCATGCGGGGCGGCCTTTCGTCGCTGCGGGCGGGGGCGCCGTGGGGCGGCGGTGGGTGTCGGGGAGTCCGGTGATGCGGGCGGCGGCGAGGCGGCCGGAGATGAGGACGGTGGGGACGCCGACGCCGGGGGTGGTTCCGCAGCCGGCGAGGACGACGTTGGCGGCGCCTCGTGGGAGGTTGCTGGGGCGGAAGGGCCCGGTCTGGGGGAAGGTGTGGGCGACGGAGAAGGGGGTTCCGGCGGCGTGGCCCTGGGCGACCCAGTCGGCGGGGGTGACAAGGACCTCGGTGTCGATGGCGTCGGCGAAGCCGGTCAGGCCGCGGCGTTCGAGTTCGTTGAGCAGGGTGTCCCGGTAGCGGGGGCCGAGGTCCTTCCAGGATGCGGTGGAGGGGCCGACGGTGGTGTTGGGGCAGGGGGCGAGGACGTAGTGGGTGTGCTTGCCAGGCGGGGCGAGGCCCGGGTCGGTTGCGGTGGGCCGGGTGATGAGGAGGGAGGGGTCGCTCATCAGGCGTCCGGTGCGGATGAGTTCGTGGAAGGTCTGTTTCCACGCGGCACCGAAGGAGATCGTGTGGTGAGCCAGCTCGGGCCAGGTTCGGTCGGTGCCGGCGTGCAGGACGACGGCTGACGGGGAGTGGCGCAGGGCGAGCGGACGGCGGGGGCGGGCACCGAGCAACTGGTAGGTGACGGGGAGGTCCGGTGTCAGGACCACGGCGTCGCAGGGGATGCGCTGGCGGTCGGTGATGACGGCGGTGATCCGGTCGCCGGTGCGCTCCAGGCGGGTGACGCTCTGGCCGTAGTGGAGGGTGGCGCCTGCGGCGGCGGCGGCGGCGGACATGGCGGTGGGTACGGCGTGCATGCCGCCTTCGGGGAAGTAGACGCCTGCGATGGTGTCCATGTAGGCGATGACGGCGTAGGCGGCGAGTGCCCGGGCCGGAGGTACTCCGGCGTAGAGGGCCTGGAAGGAGAAGACGCGTTGCAGCCGTTCGTCGGTGATGAAGCGGCCGATCTGTGGCTGGAGGCGGCCGAACCCGCCCAGCGCGGCGAGTCGGGCCAGGTCCGGGTGCAGGAGGGAGAGGGGTGAGTCGAAGTTGGTGTCGATGAAGCGGCCCATCTGCGCCTGGTAAAGGTCGTGCAGCCACTGGCGCAGACGCCGGTACCCGGCTACTTCGCGACCTCCGGCGAAGCGTTCGATTTCCGCTTCCATGGCCTGGACGTCGGTGTGGACGTCGAGGCTGCTGCCGTCCGCGAACCGGGCGTGGTAGGCGGGATGGAGGGAATGCAGGGTCAGCCGGTCGGACATCTTCTGGCCGACAGCGGCGAAGGCATCCTCCAGCAGATGCGGCATGGTCAGGACGGTGGGGCCCGTGTCGAAGCGGTAGCCGCCTCGTTCGAGTAGGCCGGCCCGACCTCCGGGGAGGGGGTCGCGTTCGACAACGGTTACGGCCCGGCCGGCTCCGAGGAGGTGGAGGGCGCCTGAGAGGCCGGCGAGGCCTGCGCCGACGACCACCACGTGGTCGGTGCGGCCGTTGATCGTCCTCATGCGGAGTCTCCGTGGTGGCGTGTGTGCTCGACGATGGTCGTGTCTTGAGGTGAGGGGGAGGCCACCTGTCTGAGCAGTTCGCCGAGTTGCTGGGCGGCGGGGCTGTGCAGGTGCGCTGCGGCGAGGTGGCGTTCGGATGCGTGCGCCAGACGTTCGATTTGCTGTTCGATCTGCGCCGGTGCGCCGGTGGCGTGCAGGGCTTCTCGGACCCGTGCAAGGTCGGGGCCGGAGAGGATGGCGCCGCTCTCCCGGCATTCCTTGAGGAGGTCGACGACGTCAGTGGCGCCGGTGGCACGGGCGCGCGCGTGGGCCAGGGCGAGCAAGTAGGTCGCTTTGCCGGAGCGGATGTCGTCGCCCGAGGGCTTGCCGGTGACCTCGGGGTCTCCGAACACGCCGAGCAGGTCGTCGCGCAGCTGGAATGCGATGCCGGCGCACCGTCCCGCGGCGGCCAGGGCGTGGGCGGTCGAATCGTCGGCGCCGGCAAGCGCCGCGCCGAGGGCCAAGGGGCGTTCGACGGTGTAGCGGGCCGTCTTGAGGCAGATCGTGCGGATGGCCTGGCCGGCCGAGCAGGAGGAGGTCGCCTGGCCGTGCAGGTCGAGGTACTGGCCGGCGACCATTTCCGTCCGCATGGCCCGCCAGATCCGCAGGATGTCCGTTCGTACCCGCGGGTCGAGGTCTGCTGCGGCGACGAGGTCGTCCGCCCAGGACAGCGCGAGGTCTCCGGCGAGGACTGCGGCCGCCTGTGCGAACGGTGAGGGACGTCCGGGGATGTGCGCGGGCGCGGATGCGGGGTACTGGAGGTCGATCTGTGCGTGGAATGAGGGGCTGCCGCGGCGCACGGCTGACTGGTCCATGACATCGTCGTGAACCAGAGCGCAGCTCTGGATGAGTTCGAGTGCGGCAGCGACGCGCAGGGCGGCGGGCACGTGGGTGTCGCTGCCCCCGCAGGCCCGCAGGGCCCACCAGAGGAACCGGGATCGGATGCGCGAACCTCCACCGAGGGTGAAGTCGGCGAGCCGCTCCGCGACGTCGGTGGTGAAGACGGCATCGAGGGACCGGCAGTGGGCGAGGAACTCGGCGCAGCAGCGCTCCAGTTCGCGGGTGACCTCATCTGCCGGGTCGAGGTCGACAGTGGCAGCTGCGGGGATCGTGGGCGGCGTGCCGTGCTCGGTCAGCTGCCCGGGTGCCTTGACTGGGTGTCGAGCAACCGACTTCGCGTGCATTCAGTCCTCCGTGTCGTGAAGTGGCGCTCGCCATCTGCTTCCCCGTTCGCCCGTCGGACGGATGCGCTCGGTTCGATTCCTTTGAACTTGCGACCTATCGGTCCCCCGCAGGTCAAGGAACTCAGACAGCCTTGCCAGGCGATCCACCCAATGGGTGCATCGACCTCGGGTAGGCGGAGGTCGAGGGCTCGAACGAGCGGCCGCCACCACTGCGGCCGATGGTTCAGGCGGCAGTGACAACGGCAGGGCATCGCCGGGAGGGCGCCTACTGGAAGGAGGGGTTTCCCAGGGTCCGACGCTGCGGGAGCGGACCGGTTCCCCTGCATCTGCTCCGCGCGGCGCGTTCGCGCGTCCGGCCGGAGGGTGCCAGTTCAGTGCATCGATTGAAATGCTGCATAAAGGGTGCAAATAGACCGTGGTGTCTGCTGTGGATAGGTTCGGCGAGTAAGACACCTCTGCGGAGGCTCGGGCGCTTCTCCCGGAATGATCAGAAGGGGACTTCGCCATGATCGTCAAGAAGCTGCACGACGCAGGTGTGAAAAGCGAGCATGCCTACGTGGCCGTCACCCTGCCCATCGGCCTGTCGCTCGCATCAGGGCTGGCTTCCAGCAGCCGCGAGGACATCGAGCGTGCGGACCGGTGGGTCATCTTCGTCGGGGAGTGGCCCCACGTTCTTCGGCCTCGGCCTGGCCCTCGCGAACTACGAGAAGTGATCACAGTGCACGACCACCCATGAGGAGCCGACATGAAGCTGAGTGACGAGCTACCCGTCGATCACTGCCTCGCCACCGTCTACCGGTATGGCGCCCTGCTCTGCGGCCTGGTCCTGATTGTCTTCGGGGTACTGGGCTTCGCGGATGCCCTGCGCCCGTTCGACACCCAGGGGGAGACGATCGCGGGGATGACCACGAACACCACCCTCAGTGTCATCTCCGTGGTGGTCGGGCTCGCACTGGCCGTGGGCGCCTTCATCGGCGGCAATTTTGCGTCCACCCTCAACATCACGGTGGGAGTCCTGTTTCTGCTCAGCGGCTTCGCGCACATCTTCATCATCGGCAAGGACGCCAACGTGCTCGACTTCGGCATGACGAACGTGATGTTCAGCTTCGTCATGGGGCTGATCATCATGACCTTCGGGATGTACGGCCGTGTCTCGAGCAAGCTCCCCCACGACAACCCGTACTGGCAAAGCCGCCACACCAACCACGAAACAGGCCGCCCCTCACAGCCACGTCCCGCTCTCACCAGTCGGGCAGCCCACCCCGTTGCCCGCATCTCACCCACGCCTACGACCCGCTCTGTCGACGCAGGCGAAATCTCGCGATGACCGTGCGGGGGAACGCGCCGTAATCCGGCGCGGTCCCCCGCACTGCTGTCACGCGAAGGGGCTGTCGGCTCCCGCTGCTGCCGGCCGCGGCGCCCGCGGCGGGCAGCAGCCCACCGCGCAGAGGTTGGGACTCGACCCCAGCAGTCCGAGTGTGCAGCGTCGCACCTCCTCGCCGCGTTCGCCAGCGGCTCGTTCCACCAGGAGTTCGCGGACCGCGGCAACAAAGCGGGGGTCCGACCCGACGGTGGCCGAGCGGGCGACGGGCAGCCCCAGCTCGGCGGCCTTCGCCGTCGCCTCCGTGTCGAGGTCGTACAGCACCTCCATGTGGTCCGAGACGAAGCCGATCGGCACCATGACCACCGCCGGGGCGCCCGCTCCGTGCAGGGCCTCCAGGTGGTCACAGATGTCCGGCTCCAGCCACGGGATGTGCGCGGCCCCGCTGCGCGACTGGTAGACGAGCTCCCAGGGCAGCTCGGTGCCGGTCTCGGCGCGGACCGCGTCGGCGATCAGCTTCGCGACGTCCAGGTGCTGCTTGACGTAGGCCCCGCCCTCACCGTCCGCGCTGTGGTCCTCCACCGGGCCGGAGGCGTCCGCGGCCGCGATCGGGATGGAGTGCGTGGTGAAGACCAGGTGCGCCCCGGCGCGGACCTCCCCGGGCAGCGCGGCCAGCGAGGCCAGCACCCCGTCGATCATGGGCTGCACGAAGCCGGGGTGGTTGAAGTAGTGCCGCAGCTTGTCGACCTTCGGCAGGTCCGCCTCGGCCACGCCCTCTTCCACCAGCAGGGCGAGCGCGTCCGCGAGGTTCTCGCGGTACTGCCGGCAGCCCGAGTACGAGGCGTACGCACTGGTCGCGAGCACCGCGACGCGCCGGCGCCCGTCGGCGGCCATCTCCCGCATGACGTCGTTCAGGTACGGGCCCAGTTGCGGTTGCCCCAGTAGACCGGCAGGTCCAGCCCGTGCCCGGCGAAATCCTTGCGCAAGGCTTCCAGCAGCTCGCGGTTCTGGCCGTTGATCGGGCTGACGCCGCCGAAGCCGAAGTAGTGCTGCCCGACCTCCTTGAGCCGCTCGCGCGGGATACCGCTCCCTCGCGTGACGTTCTCCAGGAACGGAACGACGTCGTCGGGCCCCTCGGGGCCGCCGAAGGACAGCAGCAGGAGGGCGTCGTAGGGGGCGGCGGGCTTGAGCACGTGGTTCACACTCGTTTCTCGGAACTGGCTTCGTGGGACGCGGATACTTGCGGAACACGGGATCTCGGGAACCGGCTGATGGCCGAAGGGCAGCCGCCCTCGTCCCGGGCAGCCCGATGTAGACGGAGGCGAACGCGGAGGCCGCGGCCTCGATCGAATATCGCCCCAGGACCGTCGCCCGGGCGCGGCGTGCCATGTCGTCGGCCACCACGGGCTCCAAGGCCAACAGCCGCTCCAGGCCCTCCGCCATGGTGTTGGGCGAGGAGGCGCCAACCGCAGGATCCACCGGACCCTGGGCACCCGTCCGACGGACCGGTGGGAGGCGGACCGGGCTCAGATGCTGGCTCTCCCGGCCTCGGACCCGCCGGCCTGGTGGCGGTTTCAGACCCGCCTGGGCCGCGACCACTACGTCCGCGTCGACACCTGCGACTACTCCGTCGACCCGGCCGCGATCGGCCACCACGTCACCGTCCTCTGTGACAACGAGAAGGTGATCGTCCTCGCGGCCGGCAGGAAGATCGTCGCCGAGTACACGCGCTGCTGGGCCCGCCACCAGACCATCACCGACCCCCACCACGCCGAAACCGGCCGGATCATGCGGCAAGAGCACCACCGCCAGCGGCCCGCCGGTCACATCCGGTCCTCGAGAACGGCCCGCTGGTCGAGGTCGAGCAACGTGAGCTCGGCTCCTACGACCGGTTGTTCACCGTGATCGACGGCGGCAGGGAGGTGGGCTGACATGCCCCGCACCACCGCCCGGGACACCACCGGCGCCGACACTGAAGCGAACCGGCGGACCGGACAGCAAACCGCCTCCGACCTGGCCTTCCTCGCCCGAGCGATGCTCCTGCCGCGCGGTGACAGCGGGGAGTGGCCGTGAACGCGACCGGGACATCGGGCCGACCCGCCGAGTCCGTGTGGGACTACCCCCGACCGCCGCGCCTCGAGGCGGACGGCCGTCACGTGGTCTTCGAGTTCGCCGGGGTCCGCATCGCCGACACCCGCCGCTCGGTCCGGATGCTGGAAACGAGCCCCCCGTTACCTTTCTCGTGGCCCCGAAACGGGGCGCCTGGCCCCCGGGCCCGGTATGGCTGTTTGCCCCCTGTCGAAGGGATGATGAAGGGATGACCTGGGGGGTGTTGCCGCCGGGCTTCGGGGCACCGCTTGACCGCTGATGAGGGGCCTGACGACCGCCTGGCCCGGCGCAACGCCGGACCGCTTCAGGGACGGGATGTCTGCGTAACGTGGTTGCCGGCGTGTGGTGCCGCAGGGACGGCCAGGATCGGGCACGAGTGCACGTCGAGGGGGCACGCGAGCATGGTCGACACCGTCGACATAGATCTGTTCCTCGGCCTTGACCTGGGCAAGGAGTTCCACCACGCCCATGGTCTGACCGGGCAGGGCAAGACCGTCCACGACAGGCGGCTGCCCAACACCGAGCCGAAGCTGCGGGAGCTGTTCGAGAAGCTGGTCGCGAAGTTCGGCGCTGTCCTGGTCGTCGTCGACCAGGTCGCCAACATCGGCGCCCTGCCGATCGCCGCCGCCCGTGCGTCGGGCTGCCGCATCGCCTACCTGCCCGGCCTGTCGATGCGCCGGGCCGCCGACCTCTACCCAGGCGAGGCCAAGACCGACGCCCGCGACGCGTTCGTCATCGCGGACACCGCCCGTACCATGCCCCACACCTTGCGTGCGGTGGACCGCGACGACGAGAAACCGGCCGAGCTGACCATGCTCACCGGCTATGACAACGACCTGGCCGGCGAGGTCAACCGCACCACCAACCGGCTGCGCGGCCTGCTCTCCCAGATTCACCCCTACCTGGAACGAGTGGTCGGCCCACGCCTGGCCTACCCCTACGTCCAGGCCCTCCTGCAGCGGCACGGCTCCCCGGCCAAGCTGAAGAAGCTCGGCCGTGCCCGCTGCGAGGCCCTGCTCAAGGCCCACGGCTCGCGCAAGGCTCACCACCTGACCGCGGAGATCTTCGACGCCCTCGCCGAACAGACCCTTGTCGTTCCCGGCACCGAGGCCAGCGCGCTGATCGTGCCTGGGCTCGCCGCCCAGCTCGCCGCCGCCCACACCCAGCGGCGTCAGGCCGAGCAGGAGATCGCCGCCCTGCTGGAGGCCCTCCCTCTTTTCCACCTCCTGACGTCCCTGCCCGGCATGGGCGTCAGGACCACCGCGGCCGTGATCGTCGCGATCGGTGACGGCGCCACCTTCCCCACCGCCGGACACCTTGCCTCCTACGCCGGACTCGCCCCCGCCACGAAGTCCTCGGGCACTTCCATCCGCGGCGAGCACGCGCCCCACCGCGGCAACCGGCTCCTCAAACGCGCCCTGTTCCAAGCCGCGTTCGCCGCGATCGGCTGCAAGTCCGACCCGTCCTCCCGGACCTACTACGACCGCCAGCGCGCACGCGGCAAGACCCACACCCAGGCCATCCTCCGCCTGGCCCGCCAACGTGTGAACGTCATCCACGCGATGATCCGCACCGGAGCCCTCTACGAACCACGCACCCCCGACGACGTCGGCCTCGCCGCCTGAAATCTCCGCCACCCCTGCCCTCCAGGCCCCATCACGCCCGCACACCGGCACGGCCACCCCGGCGCTGCCGACCACCGTTCTGCCCACCAGGCACCCGATCCGCCGGGAACGCCCCGCTTCGCGGGGCGTTCCCGAAAACCAGGATCAACCCCTACAAGCCGACCCCACCGGGGTTGACGAAACAGATAGGGGCACCCCCCCCCGGTCTTCTACGTTCCGCCCCAGGACACGCGCCAAGAGCTGTCCAGGCAGTCCGGTACCCGAACGTGGTGCGAGTGGAAAGGCGCCGCCACGTACTGGGACCTGCGCATCGAAGGCATGACCGGGGTCCCGGACGTGGCGTGGAGCTACGAGGACCCCTCCCCCGGATTCACAGCGATCACCGGCTTTCTGGCCTTCTACCCGTCCCGGGTGGATCACTGCCGAGTCGGGGACGAGTAGGTGGTCGCGCAGCCGGGAGACTTCTACGGGGGCTGGATCACCTCCGAGATCAACGGGCCTTTCAAAGGCCCGCCGGGTACGCGGGGGTGGTGATGCCCGACCGCGCCGCCGCCGGACGGTCCCGACTTGCGCATCCGGCAGCGGCGCGGCAGGAGAAGAGGAGACAGGCAGCAACGAAGCTGTGTCCGAGCGGAAGAGATGCCGGGCCGCGGCGGACGCAGGTCGCGCTGCGCGTCAGAAGTCATCGAGTACACCGGGAGCCAGCCGTGGCACATTCCGCGACACCAGCACCGATGCCTGCCCCGGCCCGCCCGCACGGATCGGGGCAGTGGCGGGCCCTCGCGGGCTTCCTCGCAGTGAGTTACGGCGTCGCCGCACTTGGAGCACTGGCCTCCGCCGATGCGGGTGAGGTCTACGCGGCGCTGGTCCGGCCCGGCTGGGCCCCGCCGGCCTGGCTGTTCGGGCCCGTCTGGACCGTGCTGTACGGGATGATGGCGGTCGCGGCCTGGCTGGTCGGGCGCCAACCGGATCAGCTGCGCGTGCGGCGGGCCCGCATGTGGTGGTCGGTGCAGCTCACCCTCAATCTGGCCTGGACCCCGCTGTTCTTCGCGGCCCGACAGTTCGGGCTCGCCCTTCTGGACATCGTCCTGCTGCTGGCCGCGCTCGCCACCACGGTTGTCCTGTTCCGGCGACTGAGCCGCACCGCTGCGCTCCTGCTCGTCCCGTACCTGTTGTGGGTGGCCTTCGCAACGGCCCTCAACGCGTCCATCTGGCAGCTGAACCCGTGAAGGTCGAAGAGCAGCCCCTGACGCCGCCTGTGGTCGGCATGAGTACGGGAGCCGTGGCGCAGCGTCTCGCAGTGGCGGCGGGAACGCTGCGTTCGTGGGAGCGGCGTTATGCGATCGGGCCCGCTGTCCGCGTCGCGGGCAAGCATCGGCGCCGGCTGCCGGAGGACATCGCACGTCTGGAGGAGATGTGCCGTCTGACCGGGCAGGGGGTACCGCCCGCGGAGGCCGCGCGAGCTGCCCGGGTGAAGGCCGCAGGAGCGTTCCGGTTCGAGGACGATGCACCCGCGACCGGGGGGCGGGCTCCTGGAGGACCCGCGACGCTGCCCCTGGGGCCGGTCCGTGCCGAGTGCCGCGGTCTCGCACGGGCGGCGGTGCGACTGGACGGGGACGCGGTGGAGGCCCTCCTGGACCGGGCGATCGAGGACCACGGCTGTGTGGTGGCGTGGGAGGAGATCATCGCCCCGACGCTCCACGCGGCCGGACGTAAGTGGGCCTCTGCCGGCAACCGTTACATCGAGGTCGAGCACCTGATGTCCTGGCTGGTCTCCTCAACGCTGCGGCGCCGGCACGAGCCTCGGCCGCCCACCCGCGAGGGGGTCCGGCCGATCGTACTGGCCTGCGCGCCAGATGAACTCCACAGCCTTCCGCTGGAAGCGCTGTGGGCAGCCCTCACCGAGCGCGGACTGCCGGTGAAGATGTTCGGGCCGGCCTTTCCGGCGGAAGCCTTGATCGAGGCGGTACGACGCGTGGGCCCGTCGCTGGTGGTGGTGTGGGCCCAGGGCCGTCCCACCGCTGCGGCGGAACTGGTGAGTGCGGTCGAGGGAGTCGAGTGGGGGGTCAGGGGGGCAAGGTCCCACACCACGCTCCTGGTGGGCGGCCCAGGCTGGAAGTCGGTCCCTCAAGCGGGCACCAGGCAGCTGACGGGCCTGCGTTCGGGGCTCAACCTGATCGAACAGCGTCTCGCACAACCCGGTCGGAGCACTGGGGCGAGTTCGTAGCTGAGGCTGATCCCTTGGAGTGGACACCCCGACAATGGATCTTGATGGTTCAGGGAGGGATGTCCAGGTGGGACGCAGGTCTCCGTATTCGGAGGAGTTCAGGAAGGACGCTGTCGCGCTCTTTCGGGCTGCGGCTGGGAAGCGGACGTACGCGGCGGTGGCCGCGGATCTCGGTGTCACCGCGGAGTCACTGCGGACGTGGGTCCGCAAGGATGAGGCCCCGGCCACGTGCGACGGCCGTGACGCCGGCGTCAGCGTGGCCGAGGAGCTGGCCCGGCTGCGGGCGGAGCACACCCGGCTACTCAAGGGCGAGCAGGAGTGGCGCCTGGAGCGTGAAATTCTGCGCCGGGCGGCCGCCTCTTCTGCTCGGGAGGTGAAGTGAGATCCCGCCGTTGGAACTTCATCTCCGAGCTCTATCAGCCAGGTTGACCAGCGCCTTTCTCCACGCTTCCTACGTTGGATAACTCCAACGACAGTGCCTGGCTGACCAACGCCGACCGGCCGCTGACCGGGTACGAGCGGATCTGGGGCAACGTCGCCACCCCGCGCTCGCTGCGCACGCGCGGAGCGGTCGAGGACGTGTCGGCGATGGCCGCGAAGGGCCGGCTGACCGTGGCCGACCTGCAGGAGCAGCAGTTCGCCAACCGGGCGCCGGCCGGTGATCTGGCGGCGGCGGACGCGGCGAAGGCGTGCGCCGCCCTGCCCGGCGGCAGCGCGACGGCGAGCGACGGCGCGGCGGTGGACGTCTCGGCGGCCTGCGGGGTGCTGGCGGACTGGGACCGTACGACCGACAGCGCCAGCCGCGGCGCGCTGCTGTTCGACCGGTTCTGGCGCCGGCTGACGGCTTCGACACCGGCCAAGGACCTGTGGCTGGTGCCGTTCTCGGCGGCCGACCCCGTACGCACGCCCCGGACGCTCAACCAGGCGGCGCCCGGCATCGGGCGGGCGCTCGCGGACGCGGTGGCGGAGCTGAGGGCCGCCGGGATCGCGCTGGACGCCCCGCTGGGCGAGCACCAGTTCGTGGTCCGCGGCGGGCAGCGGCTCGCGGTGGGCGGCGGCACCGAGGCCCTCGGCGTCTGGAACAAGATCGAGGCGCCGTGGAACGCGGCGGCCGGCGGCTATCCGGAGGTCGTGCACGGGTCCAGCCACATCCAGGCGGTCGGCTGGAACGGCGGCCACTGCCCGGTGGCGCGCACCCTGCTGACGTACGGCCAGTCCTCGGACCCCGGCTCGCCGTACTTCGCGGACCAGACCCGGTTGTTCTCCCGGGAGCGCTGGGTGACGGCGCGGTTCTGCGAGCGGGACATCCTCACCTCGCCGCAGCTGAAGGTGGTCTGGGCCCGCGAGCGGCGGTGACCCGCGGCCTCTTCCCGGCCGCGGCCGTCACGGGCTGACGGCCAGGAAGAGGTACGCGGCCAGCAGCACGATGTGCACGCCGCCCTGGAGCAGCGTGGCGCGGCCCGGTGCGATGGTGAGGGCGCTGACCACGACGGTCAGGGCGAGCAGCACCATGTGGACCGGGCCGAGGCCCAGCAGGAGCGGGCCGGAGAGCCAGATCGAGGCCAGGGCGATGGCCGGGATGGTCAGGCCGATGCTGGCGATGGCGGATCCGTAGCCCAGGTTGAGGCTGGTCTGGACGCGGCCGCGACGGGCGGCGCGGACGGCGGCAAGGGTCTCGGGCAGCAGCACGAGCAAGGCGATGATCACACCGACGACCGCGTTGGGCAGGCCGGCGTCGGCCACGCCCTTCTCGATGGCCGGGGAGACGGCCTTGGCGTCGCCGACCACCGCGACGAGCGCGACCATCAGCAGGCCGAGGCTGATCAGCGCGGCACGGGCGGTGGGCGGCGCGGCGTGGTCGTCGTCGCCGCCTCCTGCGCCGTCGCCCTTCTGTCCGTCCCGGCCGTCCTGGCCGTTCTGACCCTTCCTGCCGTCCCGGCCCTCGTGCGCGCCGGGTCGCGACTCGGTCTCCACGGGCAGGAAGTAGTCCCGGTGACGGACCGTCTGGACGGCGATGAACAGGCCGTACAGGGCGAGCGAGGCGACGGCGGCGAAGGCCAGCTGGGCGGTGGAGAACTCCGGGCCGGGCTTGCTCGTGGTGAAGGTCGGCAGGACCAGGCTGAGGGTGGCGAGCGTGGCGACGGTGGCGAGGGCCGCCCCGGAGCCCTCGGCGTTGAATTCGGCGACCCGGTTCTGCAGGGCGCCGACGAGCAGGGACAGGCCGACGATCCCGTTGCAGGTGATCATGACGGCGGCGAAGACGGTGTCCCGCGCGAGCGAGGAGGCCTTGGGGCCGCCGTCGGCCATCAGGGTGACGATGAGCGCGACTTCGATGACGGTGACCGCGACGGCGAGCACGAGGGAGCCGAAGGGCTCGCCGACCCGGTGGGCGACGACCTCCGCGTGGTGGACGGCCGCCAGCACCGCGCCCGCGAGGCACACCGCGACGAGGGCCACCGCGATCGGCGCCAGGTCGCGTCCCCAGCTGAGGACGAGCGCGACGAGCGCCACCAGGGGGACCAGCAGGGTCCAGTCGGTCAGGGATGATCTGCGCGTAGCCGTACTCATATCAGCCAACTTGCCAGAAGTGTCCCTTCGATGCGGCTCGAGCGCTGCCCTCACCGTCCTGACGTGGCCCTTCTCACCCATGCGCCGGGCGTGGCGGGACCGCGGACCGGGGTCGCGGACGGGGGTCGGGCATGGCGGGGGCGGGTGCCGGGTGCGGTGTCCGCGGAAACCCGCGCACGACACCGCAGAATGGGGCATGACCGCAGCCGAAGTGCCCTCGCCCTGGGCCGAGGAGGATCTGACCCGACTGCACCGCGTCGCGGTCCGGGCGTTGATGCGCCACGTCTCCCCGGCACCCGGGGCCGAGGGCGCGCGCGGGGGCGCGGGCCGGCCCGTACGCGGGGGGGTGCAGCCGCCGGAACGGCCGGACACCACCCGTGTGGTCCTGTGGGACGGCCGCGACCTGGACAGTTCGCTCGCGTACGACCTGCCCCTGGTCGGCCCCTACGGCTGCAACGTGCCGTGGAGCGTCATCGCCGGGGTGCTGCGGCAGCTGGCCGCTGCCGGGCCCGACCCGGCCGCCGCCGCCACGTCCGTGGACGGCCTGGGCATTCCGGTCGTCGACGCCCGACCCGCGACCTGGCGGTTCCTGGACGAGCCCGCGTACGACCTCACCGACGCGCTCCACGCCGCCGTCACCATGATCGGGTACTACGGCGACGAGGATCCCGACCCCGAGCTGCTGCTCGGCGGTTTCCTGCTGGTCGCCCCCGCCACGGTACGGCTGTACGTCGACCGGACGGCCGGGCCGGCCGCGCGGATCGGCCTGGACATCGCGCTGCGGGACGAGGAAGGAGGCGTACGCGAGGGGTTCACCGGGACGATGGCGGCGCTGCCCTCCCTCGTACGGAGCGAGCTCGGCTGGAACACCTCCGACGCCGTGGACCCGTACTGCTCCGAGGTGTACGACTTCACCCACTGGTGACGCGGCCGGGTCCACCCCCTGCCGGCCGGTCCGCGCGCGCGGGTGAACGCGGCCGGCCCGCGGCCTCACATCGCGCGCTCGTGCCCCTCCCAGTACGGGTCGCGCAGCCGCCGCTTGTAGAGCTTGCCGTTCGGGTCGCGCGGCATCGTCTCGATGAAGTCGACCGTCTTGGGGCGCTTGTAGCCGGCGAGCTGCCGCTCGCAGTGGTGCAGGATCTCCGCGGCCAGGGCGTCGCCCGCCACGAAGCCCTCGGCCGGCTCGATGACCGCCTTGACCTGCTCGCCCCAGTCGGCGTGCGGGATGCCGAAGGCGGCGGCGTCCGCGACGGCCGGGTGGGTGAGCAGGGCCGACTCGATCTCGGCGGGGTAGATGTTGACCCCGCCGGAGATGATCATGTCGATCTTGCGGTCGCGGAGGAAGAGGTAGCCCTCCTCGTCCATCAGCCCCAGGTCGCCGACGGTGAAGAAGTCGCCGATGCGGTTCTTCTTCGTCTTGCCCTCGTCCTTGTGGTAGCTGAAGCCGCCGGTGTTCATCTTGATGTAGACGGTGCCGAGTTCACCGGCGGGCAGCCGGTTGCCGTCGTCGTCGAAGACGGCGAGTTCGCTGATCGGCCAGGCCTTGCCGACGGTTCCCGGCCGCTTCAGCCAGTCCTCGGCGGTCGCGAAGGCGCCGCCGCCCTCGCTCGCCGCGTAGTACTCCTCCACGCAGCGGCCCCACCAGTCGATCATCGCCCGTTTGACGTGGTCGGGGCAGGGCGCGGCGCCGTGGATGGCGTGCCGCATCGAGGACACGTCGTACGCGTCCTTCGTCTGCTGCGGGAGTGCGAGGAGCCGGTGGAACTGCGTCGGGACCATGTGGGTGTGCGTGCAGGCGTGCGCGTCGATCAGGCGCAGCATCTCCTGCGGGGTCCACTTGTCCATCAGGACGAGCGGGTGCCCGATGTGCAGGGCGGCGCCCGCGAACTGCAGGACGGCCGTGTGGTAGAGCGGCGAGCAGACCAGGTGGACGTTGCCGTCGAAGGGCCGGATGCCGAAGATGCCGAGGAAGCCGCCGAGGTACGTCTCCTCCGGGAGCTTGCCGGGCAGCGGGCGGCGGATGCCGCGGGGGCGGCCGGTGGTGCCGGAGGTGTAGTTCATGACCCAGCCGAGGGTGCGCCCCTCGGGGGCCGTGCCGGGCTGCCCGTCGAGGAGGTCCCCGTACGGCCGGAAGCCCGGTACCGCTCCGACGGCGTAGCGGTGGCTCGCGGGCAGGCCGGCCTCGTCGGCCGCGGCCGTCGCGGCGTCGGCGAAGCGCTCGTGGGCGATGAGGACCTTGGCGCCGGAGTCGGAGACGATCCAGGCGATCTCGGGGCCGACGAGGTGGTGGTTGACGGGGACGAGGTAGAAACCGGCCTGCGAGGCGGCGAGGTAGGCGGTGAGGAACTCGACGCCGTTCGGCAGCACGACGGCGAACACGTCGCCCTGCCGCAGTCCGGCGGCGCGCAGACCGTGGACGAGCCGGTTGACGTCCGCGTGCAGGCGGCCGGCGCTCCACGTCTCGCCCTCGGGAGTGACCAGGACGGTGCGGCCGGGGTCGGCGGCGGCCTGCGCCCAGAAGCCGTTGGGCGGCTGCTTGTCGGTCGTCGCTGTGGTGGCGGTCATGGCGGTCACACCTCTCGGACTCGGCCGGCGATGCGGTTGATGCGGTCGATCGCCCGCTCGAACCCGCTGGTGAGGTCGTCGAAGACGGCCTGGACGCTGCGTTCGCTGTTCATCCGGCCAACGATCTGGCCGACGGGGGTGCCGAGCAGCGGCTGGACCTCGTACTTCTGGATGCGGGAGACGGCCTCGGCGACGAGCAGGCCCTGGAGCGGCATGGGGAGCGCGCCCGGTCCCTGCGGGTCGTCCCAGGCGTCGGTCCACTCGGTGCGCAGCTGGCGGGCGGGCTTGCCGGTGAGGGCGCGGGAGCGGACGGTGTCCCCGGAGCCCGCGGCGAGCAGTTTCTCGGTGAGGGCGCGGGAGTGGAGGTCGGACTCGGTGGTGGTGAGCCAGAGGGAGCCGAGCCAGGCGCCCTGGGCGCCGAGGGCGAGTCCGGCGGCTATCTGCTCGCCGCTGCCGATGCCGCCGGCGGCGAGGACCGGGAGCGGGGAGACGGCTTCGACGATCTCCGGGACCAGGACCATGGTGGCGATGTCACCGGTGTGGCCGCCGGCCTCGTAGCCCTGGGCGACGACGATGTCGATGCCGGCTTCGGCGTGGCGGCGGGCGTGTTTGGCGCTGCCGGCGAGGGCGGCGACGAGGACGCCGTGGTCGTGGGCGCGCGCGATGACGTCGGCGGGCGGGGAACCGAGGGCGTTCGCCAGGAGTTTGATGGGGTAGTCGAAGGCGACGTCGAGCTGGTTGCGGGCGACCTGCTCCATCCAGCCGGTGATCCGCCAGCCGGAGGCCTCGCCTTCGGCGAGCTCGGGCACGTGGTGTTTGGCGAGGGTGTCACGGACGAAGGCGCGGTGCCCGGCCGGGATCATCGCCTCGATGTCGGCTTCGCTGATGCCGTCGACGGCCTTCTTGGCGGGCATGACGACGTCGAGGCCGTAGGGCTTGCCGTCGGTGTGCTCCTGCATCCAGTCGAGGTCGCGTTTGAGGTCGTCGGGGGCCGTGTAGCGGACTGCGCCGAGGACGCCGAATCCACCCGCGCGGGTGATGGCAGCGGCGACCGCCGGGAAGGGCGTGAAGCCGAAGATGGCGTGTTCGACTCCCAGTTTCTTGCTCAGCTCCGTCTCCATGGGCGGCAGGATGCCGCAGCCCGGCATGCGAGGGAAGAGATTTTCTGATGCAGTGTCAGATTCTTTACGGGGCGGTCCGTGCGGAGGGTGCCCGACGGGCGGGCACATACCCACTAGCGTGCGGCAGAGCCTGAGGCGCGGACGAGGCGGTCACCACCTGAGCGCCGCAGGCGGCCTCCCGGGCACATCCAGCCCCGCCGGCGTTTGAGGCGCGGGGTCCGGGGCGGAGCCCCGGGAGACGGCGCCGCACAGGCGAACTCGGACAGTGGCAGGGGACAGGAGGCCGAACATGGCAGCAGGTACGGGGGCTTACCACGCGACGGACGGCGAAACGCAGGCGTCTCCATCGGCAACGGGCGGCCCCGGCAAGGCCGGTGGCGGGCTGAACCGTCGCCGGCTCGGGGCCCGGCTGCTCGCGCTCGGCGGAGTACTCGTCCTGCACGCCGCCCTCCCCGGCGCCGCCGGTGCGGCCGGCGGCCCGGCCGAGCGGCGCGCGCTCCAGGGGCTGCGGTTGCGCTACGGCTCCGCGCGCCAGGCCGGGCTGCTGGAGAAGCACCTGGAGGGGGTGGCGGACGAGGCCCGGCGGTTCCTGGGGCCCTCCCCCGAACACCCCTACTACGCCGGGGCGGTGGTCCTCGCCGGCCGGGGCCGCACCATCGCCCTGCACCGCGCGATGGGCGACGCCGTCCGGTACGCCGACTACGACGGGCGGGCCGACCGGGTGCGGGAGTTCCCGGCGGCCGAGCGGATCGCGATGGCCGAGGACACCGTCTTCGACCTGGCCTCGCTGACCAAGCTGTTCACCTCCATCCTGGCCGTGCAGCTGATGGAGCGGGGACGCCTGGAGCTGGAGGCCCCGGTGCGCCGGTACCTGCCGGAGTTCACCGGGGGCGGCAAGGAGGTGATCACGGTCCGTCAACTGCTCACGCACACCTCGGGGCTGCGTTCCTGGGCGCCGTTCTACAAGGAGTCCACGCGGGAGGGGCGCCTGAGGCTGCTGTGGTCGGTGAGGCCGCAGGAGACTCCCGGTACGGTCTATCGGTACTCCGACCTGAACCTGATCACCCTCCAGCTGCTCTTGGAACAGATCACCGGTCGCACTTTGGACGTCCTGCTCCGCGACGAGATCACTGCTCCACTCGGGATGCACCGCACTCGTTACAACCCGCCGCTCTCGTGGCGCCGCGTCACCGCCGCCACCGAGGTGCAGCGCCCGCCCTGGTCCGGACTGGACCGCGGGCTGGTGTGGGGCGAGGTGCACGACGAGAACGCGTACGCGCTCGGCGGGGTAGCGGGTCACGCCGGAATCTTCGGCACCGCCTGGGACCTGGCCGTCCTCGCCCGCACCCTCCTCGACGGCGGGGTCTACGCGGGCAAGCGCATCCTGCGCCCCGCCTCCGTCGAACTGCTCTTCACCGACTACAACACGGCCTTCCCCGGCGACGACCACGGCCTCGGATTCGAGCTCTACCAGCACTGGTACATGGGCGCCATGGCCACCCCGCACTCCGCCGGCCACACCGGCTTCACCGGAACCTCCCTCGTCCTCGACCCCTCCACCGACTCCTTCCTGATCCTGCTCGGCAACTCCGTCCACCCCGTGCGCACCTGGCGGGCCGGCAGCGCGCCGCGGGTCGCCGTCGGCAACCGCTTCGCCCGCGCCGTGCCGGTCCGCACCCGTCACGGGGGCGCGGCCTGGTTCTCCGGGATCGACCCGGGGGGCTCGGGCACCCTCACCCTGCCGCCGCTCACCCCGGCCACGGCCGCCGCCCGGCTGCGCTGCGCGGTGTGGTGGGACACCGTGCCCGGCGAGGGCGCCCTCCATCTGGAGGCCTCGCCCGACGGAGAGCACTGGGAGCCGCTGCCCTTCAGCACCGTGCGGTCCACGGGCGGAGCCGCCGAGGAGTGGCCGCAGGGCCGCGTGGGCGGCTGGTCCAGCCGCGTCTGGCACCGCCTCGAAGCCCCCCTCACGGCTGCCTGGGCGGGCCGCGAGGTCCGCCTGCGCTTCCGCCACACCGCGACCGGCCGCTACGTCGGGCGCGGGGTCTACGTGGACGTCGTCCGCGTGGCGGAACCGGCCCGCCTGCTCTTCGCGGAGGACCGCCCGGCCGACGCCGCCCGCATCGAGTCCATCGGCTGGACCCGCTCCCCGGACTAGGAGTTGTCGTCAAGGTGGTCACGCCCACATCAGGAGCGATGCGAGGGTGACGGCTGCTTGGTAGGACTGGGCGGGCTTGTCGTACCTGGTGGCGATGCCGCGCCACGGCTTGAGGCGGTTGAAGCACCACCGGCTCAGCCCGCAACACTCCACCCATTCAGGCAAAATGCCCAAGACTGAGCATTCTGCAACACCCTTTAGGTGCGTGGTGGCCGCGGGTACCGCGGGTAGCGGGGGCTGGCCCCACCCCCGATCGGCCGGACAGCCGGATGGCCCGGTGGGTCCCGTGTCGGCGACGGTGGGGTGGTACCCAGCAAGTCGCCTACAGAGAAGGCAAGATCGTGCGCATCGTCACAGCCACCGCCGTCACCCTGGCCCTCGTCGGCGCAGCCGCGCCGACCGCCACCGCCCACCAGCCGGCCACCGACGGAATCTGGCGCACCGACGGCTACGGCACTGTGCTGTCCATCCGGAACGGAACACTCCAGGAGTACCAGACCACCGCCGTCAGCTGCATCGCGGGCGACACCGCGCGGCGGACCGGACCCGGCGCCTACACCACGCGCGGAGGCACCGTCCTCACCGTGCGCACCCGCGGGGACCGCGACCGCGCCTCCGTACGGCTGGACGGCGACGTCGGCGAACGGAACCTGCGCCGGATGACGGAACTGCCCGACGCCTGCACGCGTTCCGCCCCCGGGGGACCGCTCGCCTCCTTCGACGTCTTCTGGCAGTCCTTCGAGGAGAACTACCCCTTCTTCGCCGCCAAGGGCATCGACTGGCACGCCGTACGCGACCGGTACCGGCCCACGGTCCACGAAGGGACGACCCCGGACGAACTCTTCGCCGTCTTCAGCACGATGGTCGAGCCGCTTCACGACGCCCACGCCGCCGTCTTGGACGTCGACGCCGACAGCGACGGCTACCCCGACCGGGTCTTCGCACAGGTCCGCCCCGGCACCGTCCTGCCCGACGGGAAGCTCGACGCCAAGGTCAAGAAGTTCGTCGTGGAGCGCGATCTCAAGGACGCCCGGAACCTCCAGGACTTCGCCGCCGGGCGGATCACCTACGCCGACCTCCCCGGCGGGCAGGGCTACCTGCGGATCTCCGGCTTCGGCGGCTACGCGGGCAACAAGGCCTCCTACGCCGCCGAGCTGGCCGAGCTCGACAAGGCGCTGGACACGATCCTCGGCCAGGAGCGTACCCGGCACCTGAAGGGCCTGGTCATCGACCTGCGGATCAACGGCGGCGGCTCCGACGCCATGGGGCTCCACCTCGCCGGGCGGCTGACCGACACCCCCTACCTCGCCTACTCCAAGCGGGCCCGCAACGATCCCGCGGACCCCACCCGGCACACGCGCCCCCAGCCCCTGTACGTCACGCCCGCCCAGGGCCCCCGCTACACCGGACCGGTCGCCGTACTGACCGGCGGCTCCACCGCCAGCGCGGGAGAGACCTTCACCCAGGCCCTCATGGACCGGCCCGGCCGGACCGTGCGGATCGGGCAGCCCACGCAGGGCGTCTTCTCGGACGTCATGGTGCGCAAGCTTCCCAACGGCATGTCGGTCTGGCTGCCGAACGAGGAGCTGCTGACCCGGTCGGGCAGGACCTTCGACGGCGCGGGCATCCCGCCGCACCTCACCGAGCCGGTCTTCACCACGGAGGAGTTCGACCGGAACAAGGACTCGGCCTTCGACCGGGCCGCGAAGGTCCTGCGGGACTAGGTCGTGTCTTTCGGATCTTGCCTGCCCCACCCCCTGCTGAGCTGCGGTGACCAGCGTGCGAGACTCCTCCGACCGCCATCGGGGGAACGGTCTCCGGTGGCCATCGCACGGGGGAAACACAGCACATGCGCACCACCATGACCAGGTCCGGACGGGCGGCGGCAGCCGCACTCGGCACACTGCTCCTCGCCGGATGCGGTGGCGGCACGCAGCCGGGGACCTCGGCCGCCGCACCCTCCGCCCCCGCGACCTTCTCCTCGCCCGCGCCCTCGCCCTCCCTCTCATCCTCAGCCTCGGGCGCCTTCGGCAAGGAGGCCGTGCGGGCCGACCTGGACGCGGCCGTCGCCGCCGCCGGATTCCCCGAGGGGACGAAGACCGGAATCCCGACGCCCGATGCCTCGGCCGACCGGCCCACCACCGACGAGGAGCGGGCACGGGAACAGGTGGTGGCCCGGATGGCGGCGTGCGGGCCCGTCTGGTCGTCCAGCGACCCGCCGGCCTCCGGCGACGAGGATCCCGGCAAGGAGCGCCGGCAGTTCCACGCCGTTCTCGCCGGCCTCGTGGAACGGGGCTGGAAGGAGACCCGGCCCGCCGAGCAGGTGCCGCTCGGCGAGCGCGGCTCGATGGTCACGGCCGCGTACCAGAAACAGGGATGGTCCCTGTACGCCCACCACACCGACATGGGACTGCTCCAGATGGCCACGATCACGGCCACCAAGGACGCCTGCACGAGCCAGTTCACCGACGAGGAGCTGGCCCTCCTGGAGGACTGACCAGGGGCCGTCCGGCGGGGCGGGGTTCCGGAGTACGGGCCGGGACCAGGGCGCGTCGACGCCGCCGGATTCCGGCCGCAGCCCGAGTTCGCGGAGCTGGTTGACCGCCATCATGGCAGTGAACATCGTGTTCGGGTTGGCACCGCCGCTCCCCAGGCCGGCGAAGGCTTGCGCGTACCGGGTCGTGAACGCGCCGGGCCGTACCTGCCCGCTCTCGCCGGTCAGCGTGAGGGCCGCCTCCTGCAGGGCGGTGGCCTGATCCAGCAGCCCGTCCAGGTAGGACACCACCTCGGCGCCACGGCGTACGGCGAAGGTGTGCCCGTCGGTGAGGAGTGCGGCTCCTCCCTCCTCGAAGAGGAGGGCGACGGCGCCGAGCACGGTCTGGATCTTGAGCTGGTCGGCGCCGGCCATCGCACCGCAGGGGCCGTTGCCCTCATCGGACAGGTGAAGGATCCCGCAGTCGCTCAGGTGCACGATCACGTGCCCGGCGCAGTGCCCCTGGCTGCGCAGCACGCGGACCGCGCCGTCGGCGAAGGTCCAACCGGTGAACCGCGGCGAGCCGATCCGGATCCGCTCCAGCGGCCGCTCCTCGTAGGTCCGGCCGTGCGTGGTCAGCACCAGGGCCCGGGACCAGGGCCCGACCCGGCCTGCGGCCTCCCGCACTGCCGCGCGGAAGGCCGCCGTGACGCCGGTGTCGACGAGCACCAGGGTGTCGCCGACCCGGTGCACGAGGGCGTTGGCGACGTCCGGCTGGTCGTGCTCGACGTCCAGCTCCTGCCCGCGGACCAGCACGGTCTGGTCGTCGATCGCGATCAGGTCGCCGAGGGCGGTCATGGCCCCTCCAACCGGAGCGCTAAGGCCTGTCTTCCGGCCAGCCGTAGTCGGTGCGCGGCGGACTCGGGGCTGCCGCGCCCACCGCGGCCAGGTCCCGGTCGGCGGCCCGCATCAGCTGGCCGGCCAGGTCCCGCATAGCCCGGCTCGCCGCCAGCTCGTCACCGATCGCGGGGATCTCCACGTCCTCGGGATTGCAGCGCGCCGTGCCGCGGCCGGTCATCGTCGTCTTCCCGTTGTCGAGCACCGCCCGGGCCTTGGTCGTCCCGTCCTCCTCGGTCAGGTAGACGCCCACTGTCCACTCTTCGGCGTGTGTCATCACGTGCCTCCTCCCGACCCCTCACCCCCAGGATCCCTCCGAGGCGGCGGGTTCGGCTATTCCAGCCCGTTCCCCGCCAGCACCGAGGCCGAGGCGTCGCGCTGGTGCGGGACCGAGGCCCCCCACGGCTGGACCGAGACCGTTTGCATGGGGGCGGGGATGGAGATGCCCTCGGCCCGGTACCGCTGGTGCAGGCGCTTGACGAACTCGTGCTTGATCCGGTACTGGTCGCTGAACTCGCCCACGCCCAGGATCACGGTGAAGTTGATCCTGGAGTCCGCGAACGTGTGGAAGCGGACGGCGGCCTCGTGGTCGGCGACCCCTCCGGAGACGTCGGCCATCACGCTGTCGACGACGTCGAGCGTGACCCGCTC
This sequence comes from Streptomyces sp. NBC_01294, assembly GCF_035917235.1. Taxonomy (NCBI): domain Bacteria; kingdom Bacillati; phylum Actinomycetota; class Actinomycetes; order Kitasatosporales; family Streptomycetaceae; genus Streptomyces; species Streptomyces sp. NBC_01294. The sequence goes on along the minus strand of NZ_CP108423.1, from coordinate 7,521,298 downwards.
GACGTGCTCCAGGTCGCTTTCGTATCCGACGCCCACCTGGACCAGGATCGACAACTTCTGTTCCGGCTGGGTGAAGTTGGTCATGTTCGTCCGTGCGAGACGGCCGTTGGGGATGATCACCAGGTTGTTCGACAGGTTGCGCACCACGGTGTTGCGCCAGTTGATGTCGACGACGTAGCCCTCTTCGCCGCTGCTGAGCCGGATGTAGTCACCGGGCTGCACCGTCTTGGAGGCGAGGATGTGCACGCCCGCGAAGAGGTTGGCGAGGGTGTCCTGGAGCGCGAGGGCGACCGCGAGGCCGCCCACTCCGAGAGCCGTGAGCAGCGGCGCGATGGACACGCCCATGGTTTCGAGGGCGACGAGGAAGCCCATGGTCAGCACGACGACACGGGTGATGTTGACGAAGATGGTGGCCGATCCGGCCACGCCCGTACGGGACTGCGCCAGGGACTGTACGAGTCCCGCGACGACCCTGGCCGCCGCGACCGTGGCGATGAGGATCAGCAGGGCGATCAGGGAATCGTTCACGAGCCCCGTGACCCGCGTGGTGAGCGGCAGGGCCGACGCCGCCGCGGCGGCGCCCCCGATGACGGCGGCCCAGGGCGCGAGGGTGCGGAGCGCGTCGACGATGGCGTCGTCCCCGGTCCACGCCGTCCTGGTCGCGTGCTTGCCGAGCCACCGCAGGAGGGCGCGCAGCAGCAACCCCGCCGCGAGACCCGCCGCGATCGCGATGGCGGCCACCACCCAGTCGTGCAGGACGAGGTCCCGGCTCACAGGATCCCCTCCGGTCCGAGAGGGGCCGGGAGAACGGCGAGGGGGGCCGCCGGCCGCCGTATGTGTCGTGTCGTCACGTGTTCACCTGTCAGATCGTGCTGTACGGAGCCCCGTTCGGGCGTGTGTACGCACCGGCACGGGCTGCCATCCTGCCCCACGGGCAACACGGCGCCACAGGTGGGCCGGGGTCTGCGCGTTCCGCGCGCACGACACCCCCTAATGCCGGACCAGGCAGAAGGGGTGGCCGGCCGGGTCCGCGTAGACCCGCCAGCCGCGCTCGGCCGCGCCCTCGTCGAGCAGCGTCCCGCCGCTCGCCAGGACCTCCTCCTGTGCCCGGTCCAGGTCCGGGACGCCGAGGTCGAGGTGGAACTGCTGCGGGCGCGCGGGGTCGGGCCAGCGCGGGGGCAGGTGGTCCACCGCGCGCTGGAAGGCGAGGACCTGGCCCGACGGCGTGTGGAGCGTCGCCCAGTCCTCGTCGACCGACCAGCGCCGGTCCTTCTGGTTGACGTTTCCGCCCAGCAGGGACCGGTAGAACCCGGCGAGCAGCTGCGGCTCGGGGCAGTCCAGGACCACGCACTGCAGTTCAGCGATCATGGCCGGATCCTAGACGCCCGCCCCCTGGCCGGGGTGTGCGAGGGCCGCGTCGATCATCCGGCGGGCGACGGAGGCCAGTTCGGCCGGGTCCGGGGCCGGGCGGGAGCGGGCGAGGGCGCCGGCCAGCCGGTCGTAGAGGAGCCCGTCCGTCCAGGCGACCAGCAGCTCGGCGGCCTCGTCGGGCTGTTCGGCCCCGAGTGCGGCGAGGATGCCCGCGGCCCGGGCCCGGGGCCCCTTCCCCGCCTGCCTGAAATCCGCCTCCAGCGCGGGGTTGCGCGCCGCCTCCAGGCTGAGTTCGAAGCGGGCCAGCTGGCGCTCGCGCCCCACCGTCAGCCAGCGGTACAGGAGTCCGGCCAGCGCGGTCGCGGCCGTCTCGCGGTCCACGATCGGGAGCGCGGGCGGGCTCTCGCCGTCGACGTCGCCGAGGTCCAGTTCGGCCAGGCGCTGGTAGCAGGCGCCGATCAGGGCCGCCCTCGTACGGAAGTAGTACGAGGTGCTGCCCGCCGGCAGCCGTGCCGCGCCGTCGACGGCGCGGTGGGTCAGGCCCCGGAGCCCGGCGGCGGCCACGAGGTCGATCGCGGTGTCGGCGATCAGTCTTCTGCGATCCGCGCTCTGCGGGCTCACACGAGGGGTGGACATCACGCCACTCTACAGCTGTAGAGTGGCGTCCCGAGATCCTCTACAGATGTAGAGGATCGGCGGACCGAAGAGCCGCAGGAGCAGAAGCGGAAGCGGAAGCGGAAACAGGCCGCAGCAGCAGGACAGCAGGAAGAAGAGGGGACTCGTCATGTCGGCACTTCAGCGTCACGTGGTCGTGGCAGGCGCGGGGATCGGCGGACTCACCGCGGCCGTGGCCCTGCACCGCCGGGGCTGGCGGGTCACCGTGTGCGAGCGGGCTCCCGGCCCGACCGCCGTCGGCGCCGGGATCGTGCTGGCCCCCAACGCCCTGCGCGCCTTCGACGCCATCGGCTTCGACGTCACCCGCGCAGTGGGCCGCGCCGTACCCGCCGCGATGGGTCTGCGCCGCTCGGACGGCCGCTGGCTCAACCGCGCCGACACCGCCGCGCTGACCGCCCGGTACGGCGGTCCGCCGCTCGCCGTGCACCGCTCGGCCCTCGCCGGGGCCCTGGCCGCCGCGCTCCCCGAAGGCACGATCCGGTACGGCGTCGCGGTCACGTCGGTGGACGGCGCCGACGGCTCCCGGGTGGTCCGCACCTCGGCCGGCGACCTGGTCGGCGCCGACCTCGTGCTGGCCGCCGACGGCATCCACAGCCCGCTCCGCCGCCGGTACTTCCCGGACCACCCCGGCCTGCGCTACAGCGGCGAGACCGCCTGGCGCACCGTCCTGCCCTCCGTCGTGAGCCCCGCCGAAGCGCTCACCGCCGAGACCTGGGGCCGCGGCGAGCGCTTCGGCGTCGTCCCGCTCGCCGACGGCCGGATCTACGTCTACGCCACCGCCGTCGCCCCCGAGGGCTACCGCCCCGCCGACGTCCGCACCGAACTCCTGCGCCGCTACGGCACCTGGCACGACCCGATCCCGGCCCTGCTGGAGCGGATCGACCCGGCGGCCGTGCTCCAGCACGACCTGCACGACCTGGCGGCCCCGCTCCCCCGCTTCCACCACGGGCGCCTCGCCTGGCTCGGCGACGCAGCCCACGCGATGACCCCCAACCTGGGCCAGGGCGGCTGCCAGGCGATCGAGGACGCCGTGATCCTGGCCCACCTGCTGGACGGGGCCGGTGGCGGGGACGTCCCCGCCGCGCTCGCCGCCTACAGCGCGGCCCGCTGCGCGCGCACCGACGCCCTCCGCGTCCGCGCCCGCCGAGCGGGCCGGATCGCCGCGCTCACCCACCCCCTCGCCGTGGCCGTCCGCGACCTCGCCGTCCGCGCCACTCCGGCCCGCGCCGCGCACCGGGCGATGGACGACCTCTTCGCCGGATTCACCGTTCCGGGCGGTATGGACACCGTGCCCGTGGACGTTCGTACTCGTTGGTGAAGTTTGTTGACCCTTCAACACGAAGGCAGGCAGAGCCCATGACAACCGACATCGACTGGGACAACCCGACCGACCCCAGGCCGGGAAGCTGGCAGCTGGACCACGTCAAGCAGTACGTGGCCTCCAACGGCTCCGAGGGCCAGTACTGGAACGGCACCCAGACCCTCCTGCTCACCACCGTGGGCCGGGTCTCCGGCAAGGCCGTGCGCACTCCCCTCATCTACGGCGAGGCCGACGGCCGCTACCTGGTCGTCGCCTCCAAGGGCGGCGACCCCGAGCACCCGCTCTGGTTCCGGAACCTGACCGCGCACCCCGAGGTCCGCATCCAGGTCGGCGCCCGGATCCTCCAGGGCACGACCCGCACCGCGAACGCCGAGGAGCGTGCCGCGTACTGGCCGCTGATGGTGAAGCACTGGCCCGCGTACGACGAGTACCAGACCAAGACGGACCGCGAGATCCCGATCGTGGTCATCGAGCCGGTCGCATAGGCCCGTCGGCCGAGCCTCGTCGGACCACGCTTTTCCCCGGGCAGGGCCCTTCCCCGCCCGGGGCCTCCGTCACCTCAGTGGCACGTGCGTGCCACCTTCTCCAGCTCGCCCCCCCCACACGGCCACGTCCCGCGGGCCGATGTGCGGCGCGGCCAGGGACCGTACGCGGAAGGGGTTGTGCGGTGTCGTCCCGTCCGCCTCACGGATCATCAGGTCCTGCAGCGCCGGCGGAATGGAGCGGTCCTCGGTGAAGCGCAGGAACGTGCGCGGCACCCGACCCCACTTCTCCGGCAGCCCGCGGGCGTCGGCGGCCCCGATCGCGGCGGACTCGTCCGGCTCCAGGGTGTTGAGCAGCGCGCGCACCTCGGCGTCCGGGAGGTCACTGCCCAGCACCTCCTTGGCCGCCGCGAAGAAGGCGGGGTCACCCGAGCGCCAGTTGACCCGGGTTGACGCCGAGTTCCGGAGGGGTCTGGACGGCGGTGAGCCGGAACAGGGAGCTCGTGGACGCCTCCGGGGTCGCCATCAACTGCGTCACCGAGGCGTGCCGGGTCGGGCAGAAGGCCGACCCGTACACCAGGTGGGAGATCAGTTCGGGCACTTGGTTGGCGACCGCGTTCACCGTCACCCCCGTGGGAGTTGCTCCCGGCGCCGTGGACGAGGACGAAGGTGGGCGCGCCGTGCCGTGGTGCGTCGACGCCCAGGCTGTCACTCGTATCGACACCGCCATTTAAGTTACTCATGAGTAGGATTCTAGGCGTGGGCGCTCCCATGACCAGCTGGTTTCGGCCGTCCGCCCCGCCGGACTCCGCGGCGGCGTCCTGCTAGTGCCCGAGCACGGCCATCGCCGCGTTGTGCCCGGGGACCCCGCTGACGCCGCCGCCGCGAACCGCCCCCGCCCCGCACAGCAGTACGTTGCGGTGGGCGGTCTCCACGCCCCACCGGCCGTCCGACTCGCCGTACGGCCAGGACAGGTCGCGGTGGAAGATGTGCCCGCCGGGCAGCCGCAGTTCGCGCTCCAGGTCCAGCGGGGTCTTCGCCTCGATGCACGGGCGGCCGTCCGCGTCGAAGGCGAGGCAGTCGGTGAGCGGTTCGGCCAGGTGTGCGTCGAGTTGTGCGAGGGTGGCGGTCAGCAGCACCTCGCGGGCCTGCCAGTTGTCGTGTCCGAACAGCCGGGCCGGGGTGTGCAGGCCGAAGAGGGTGAGCGTCTGGTAGCCCTCCTCCACCAGCTCCGGTCCGAGGATCGTCGGGTCGGTCAGCGAGTGGCAGTAGATCTCCGAGGGCGGTACGGAGGGCAGTTCCCCGGCCGCGGCCTCCGCGTAGGCCCGGGCGAGCTCGGCGTACCCCTCCGCGATGTGGAAGGTGCCGCCGAAAGCCTCCCGCGGGTCCACCGTGGTGTCCCGCAGCCGGGGCAGCCGGCGCAGCAGCATGTTGACCTTGAGCTGGGCGCCCTCGGGGGCCGCTGCCGCGTCCTCGGGCGGCGTCTCGCCGAGGAGTTCGGCCAGCGCCTGCGGGGAGGCGTTCACCAGCACCGTGCGGCCGACCACCCGGCCTTCCCCCGTCGCCGTACGGAACACCACCTCGGCCGGAGCGATCCCGTCCGTGTCGATCCGCAGCACCTCGTGGCCGGTGGCGATCTCCGCCCCGGCCGCGCGGGCGGCCTGCGCGAGGGCGTCCGTCAGCGCGCCCATGCCGCCGACCGGAACGTCCCAGTCCCCGGTGCCGCCGCCGATGACGTGGTAGAGGAAGCAGCGGTTCTGCGCGAGGGAAGGGTCGTGCGCGTCCGCGAAGGTGCCGATCAGCCCGTCGGTGAGGACCACCCCGCGGACCAGGTCGTCGGTGAAGTGCCGCTCCACCGCCTGCCCCAGCGGCTCCTCGAAGAGCATCCGCCACGCGGCCTCGTCGTCGACCCGGGCCCGCAGCTCCGCCCGGGTGGGCAGGGGCTCGGTCAGGGTCGGGAACACCCTCTCGGCGACCCGCCCGGTGGTTCCGTAGAAGGCGCGCCAGCTCTCGTACTCCCGCTGCGAGCCGGTCAGCCGCGCGAAGGACTCCCGGGTGCGCTGCTCACCGCCGCCGACGAGCAGCCCGCCGGGCCGCCCGTCGCGTTCGACCGGCGTGTACGAGGAGACCGTGCGCCTGCGCACCGCGAAGCGCAGGTCCAGGTCGCGCACGATCTTCGCCGGGAGCAGGGAGACGAGGTAGGAGTAGCGCGAGAGGCGGGCGTCGACTCCCACGAAGGGGCGGGTGGAGATCGCCGCCCCGCCCGTGTTCCCGAGTCTCTCCAGGACCAGCACCGATCGGCCCGCCCGGGCCAGGTAGGCGGCGGCCACCAGGCCGTTGTGCCCACCGCCCACGATCACATCGTCGTACACGTCCCGCCCGAAGGTCGTCATGGCTCTTGGTAACACACCTGGCCGAGCCGCTCCAGACAGTGGGCCTCGTCGGCGTGGGCCAGGGCGGTGTCGGGATGCTCGTCGCCCAGGGCCCGCTCGCGGATGCCGGAGAGCTCCCGGTAGATGGGCAGCGCCTCCTCCCAGCGGCCCAGCCGGCCGAGCCCGACGGCCAGCTCCCGGCGGCTGACCAGGGTGTCCGGGTGCTCGGCACCGAGCACCTCGGCCCGTGCGGCGCCCACCTGCCGGGCCTCGGCCACCGCCTCCTCCCAGCGCTCCAGGCGGCCCAGGTTGACCCCGAGGACGTGCCGGGCGCGCAGGGTCTCGGGATCGGCCGCGCCGTAGGCACGGGTGCGGTCGCGGACCAGGGCCCGGAACAGGTCGAGGGCCCGGGCGCTGTTCCCGGTGCGGCCGAGCGCGATGCCGACCTCGTAGCGGGCGGCCAGGGTGTCGGGGTGGTCGCGGCCGAGCACCCGTTCCCGTACGGCGGCGACCTCGCGGAAGCCGGCCAGGGCCTCCTGCCAGCGGTCCAGGCGGCCGAGGGCGTACGCCGCCTCGTACCGGGTCAGCAGGGTGTCCGCGTGCTCGGCGCCCAGCACGGTCGCCCGGTCGGCGGCGACCCGGGCGGCGGTGGCGTGGGCCTGCGCGAACCGGCCCAGCGCCCCCAGGGCGCAGGCCAGGTTGTGCCGGCAGCGCAGGGTGTCGGGGTGCAGCGGACCCATGGTCCGCTCGCGGGCGACGAGCACCGCCCGGTAGATGTCGTGCGCCTCCTGGTGGCGTCCGAGCCGGCCCGTCTCGTACGCCGCCTCCTGGCGGGCCGCGAGGGTGTCGGCGTGGTCCGCACCGAGCACGCGGGTGCGCCCCTCGGCCACGGCCACGTACGCGGCGAGCGCCTCCTCGGGCCGGCCCGCACGGCTGAGGGCGTAGGCGCGGGCGTGGCCGGCTGCGAGCGCGTCGGGGCCGGTCTCCCGCGGGCCGGGGCGGCTCGCGAGGCCGTACGCCGCGGTGAGCCGGGGGTCCTCGGCCGGCTCGGGGCGGACGATGGCGGCGTCGCCGGGGCGGACGATGGCGCCGTCGCCGGGCCGGGCCGCGGGGTGCCGGCCGTCGGGGCGCGGGACGGGCTGCTCGCCGCTGGTGCGCGCGGCCGTCCAGGAGCCGGTGAGCACGGCCCATTCACCGCTCGCGGGGCGGGCGTCGATCCCGGCCTTGCGCCCGGCGGTCATTCCGTGGGCCCATGCCGGGAGCGGAGCCTGGGCACCGGGCAGGCCGCCCGGTCCCCGGCGTGCCTCGACGAGTCGGCGGTGCACGTGGCGGGCGTCTCCGGGCCGGTCCTCGGGGCGCTTGGCGAGCAGGTCCAGGACCACCTCCTCGAAGTAGCCGGGCAGCTCGGGGCGGTGCTCGCGCAGCGGTACGGGCGCGTTGTCGCGGTGGCCGACCAGCACCGACCAGGAGTCGCCGAGGTCGAAGGGCGGGGCGCCGGTGGCGATCTCGTACAGGACGCAGCCGAGGGAGTACAGGTCGCTGCGGTGGTCGAGCTCGCCGCCCGCGATCTGCTCGGGCGACATGTAGTGCGGGGTGCCCATGGCCATGCCGCCGCCGGTGAGCTTGGCGGTGAAGCCGATGTCGTGGGCGAGGCGGGCGATGCCGAAGTCGCAGATCTTTACGGTGCCGTCGGTGAGCCGCATGATGTTGGCGGGCTTCAGGTCGCGGTGGACGACGCCCTGGTCATGGGTGTAGCCGAGGGCGGCGGACATCTGCTCCGCGATGTCGACGACCACGTCCACGGGCAGCGGGCGGGTGTCGTTGTCCTCCAGGAGCTGGCTGAGGTTGCGGCCTTCGAGGAGCTCCATGACGAGGTAGAGGGGACCGCCCGCGGCGCTGTCGTCGCCGAAGTCGTGGACGACCGTGACACCGCGGTGCTGGAGGGACGCGGCCACGCGCGCCTCGCGCCGGAAGCGTTCGCGCAGCACCTGGGTGAAGTGGGCGTCCTGCTCGGCCCCGATCGGCTTGAGGCACTTCACCGCGACCTGCCGGCCCAGCGATTCGTCGCGGGCGCGCCACACCTCGCCCATGCCGCCGCGCCCGATCAGATCGAGCGACCGGTACCGGCCCTGGATCAGTCTGGACTCCGCCATGTCTTAAAGCCGCCCCCGTTGTCGCGCTACGCCCTCCCCGGCCGGTCCAGTATGGCCGCTGATGTACGCAGTGTGTACGGCGAGGGGCGGCTCCCGGGGCCCATGCGACGCATCGCTTTCAAGATGTGACCTGGCGGCAGCTTCCACCGCAGACCTGCGGGAATGCTGCGCAGCACGAGTCCGGTGAGGCGCAGGCGCCGGGTGACGCTGCGCGGTGCCGGAGCGGGCCGCCCGTACAGCTGGTGCGCCCATCCCGGGAGGGAACCGTACGCGGGACCGGCGATGCGGGGCCACAGCAGGTTTCGGCCAGGCACGAGGAGCGGGTGCACGGGCGGGCCCCGCAGGAAGTCGTCCACGGCGTGGGCGTCGGGGCCGGCGGCGAGCTCGGGCCGGATCCGCTCGAAGTAGGCGGCGAGCTGGGCGGTGTCGGCGGGGACCCCGGCCGGGTCGAGTCCGACGAGGCGGGCGCCCACGCGGTTCTCGTCGACGTAGCGGTCGGCCTGGGCGGCGGTGAGGCGGACGCCTGAGCGGCGCAGGACGTGCAGGAAGCTGTCGATCTGCGCGCAGTGGATCCAGAGCAGCAGCTCGGGGTCGTCGACGGGGAAGCGCTCGCCGGTGTCCGGGTCGGTGGCCGACAGGGCGCGGTGGATCGCGCGGACGCGGCTGCCGGCGCGCTCGGCGGCCTCGGTGGTGCCGTAGGTGAGGGTGCCGACGAAGTCGGCGGTGCGCAGCAACCGCCCCCAGGCGTCGTGTCGGAAGTCGGAGTTCGCCATGACCCCGCGGACGGCGCGCGGGTGGAGGGCCTGGAGGTAGAGCGCGCGGATCCCGGCGACCCACATGATCGGGTCGCCGTGGCACTGCCAGGTGACGGACGACGGGCCGTACAGCCCCGGATCGGCGGTCGTGGTGTTCCCCATCCCCGTACCTCCCCGTCGCAGGCGCCCGACGGCTCCAGCCTACCGATCAGCGGCCCCCGGCGCCCTCGCGCGCAGGCTCCGCGGGGATCCGGCCGCCGCTGCGGGGCGGGCGACGTCCTGGCTGCGGCATAGAGTTGCGGGGTGCAGCTCTACACCATCGGCGAGGTCGCCCAACTCCTCCGCGTCAGTACCGACACCGCCCGCCGCTGGGCCGATGCCGGTCGCTTCCCGACCGTGCGGGACGGTACGAAGCGGATGGTCGAGGGCGTGCACCTGGCCGCCTTCTGCGTGGAGCTCGCCCGGGAGGCCGCCGCGGACGACGACGGGTCCGCCACGTCGGCGCGCAACGCGCTGCCCGGGATCGTGACCGCGGTGACCCTGGGCGAGGTCGCGGCCCAGGTCGAGATCCAGGCCGGCCCCCACCGCGTGGTCTCCCTGCTGACCCGCGAGGCCGTCGAGGAACTCGGACTCGCCGTGGGCGTCCGGGCCGTCGCCCGCGTGAAGTCGACCAGCGTCCACATCGACGTGGACTGACCCGTCCGGTGGCGCCGACCCGGCAGGTGGCGGCGCCACCGGGCGGTGGGGCCCTTCCAGGAGTTCGGCCGAATTCAGCCGCGGCCGGTCACCCGGGTGGTGGCCGTGGCGGAGTCGTTCCTCCCGTTCGGATCCTTGGTCCGGGAGGCGACGGCGGCCGTCGCGGTCACGGTGGACGGGTGGGAGGCGCGCACCGTGACGTGGAAGAACCGCTGCTGTCCGGCGCCCAGGGTCTTGATCCGCCAGGTCGCCCGGGCGGGACTCCCCCGGTCCGAGTCGGGGGACGCACCCGTGACCGGCGCCCCGCGCGGCCGGTCCAGACTGACGACGAGGTCCTCGGCGGCGAAGGGTCCGGCGTTCGTCACCGTGACGGTGTAGGTGAACTCGGTGCCGACGCGTACGGCGTCGGGGGCGTTCAGACGGACCGCCAGGTCGGCCCTGGCCGGCCGGCGTCGAGCTTCAGGCGCCCGACGCGGTCGCCGGCGACCTGTCAGGCCACGGTGGGCCAACAGGCTGACGGCCGAGGGAGTGCTCTCCTGCCCCTCCCGCCCGAAGCCTGACCTGGAGGCCGCCCCCGGGGCCGGGCCCGCTAGCCGCGGCTCGCGGCCCGGTCGAGTTCCGTGTCCAGGGCTAGGGCCGCGGCGATCAGGGCGAGGTGGGTGAAGGCCTGCGGGAAGTTGCCCAGTTGCTCGCCCGTGGGTCCGATCTCCTCGGCGAACAGCCCCACGTGGTTCGCGTAGGTGAGCATCTTGTCGAAGGCGTAGCGGGCCTGATCGAGCTGTCCGGCGCGCGCGAGGGCGTACACGTAGAGGAAGGTGCACAGGGAGAAGGTGCCCTCGGAGCCCAGGAGGCCGTCGGGGGACGCGGCCGGGTCGTAGCGGTAGACGAGGCTGTCGGAGACGAGTTCGCCGTCCATGGCTTCCAGGGTGGACAGCCAGCGCGGATCGTTCGGGGTGATGAAGCCGACCAGCGGCATCATCAGCAGCGAGGCGTCCAGGACGGTCGTTCCGTAGTGCTGGACGAAGGCCTGCCGCTCCTCGCTCCACCCGCGCGTCATGATCTGCTGCAGGATGGCGTCGCGGGCGGCGGTCCAACGGGCCACGTCGGCCGGCCGGGCGAGGGTGGTGGCCTGGCGGATGCCGCGGTCGAGCGCGACCCAGCACATGAGACGGCTGTAGGTGAAGTCCTGCTGGCCGCCCCGGGTCTCCCAGATGCCCTCGTCGGGGCGGTCCCAGTTGTCGCAGAGCCAGTCCAGCACGGCGGCGGAGGACAGCCAGCCGTCGTAACCGGCCACGTCGCCGGTCCGGCCCGGCTGGGCGAGGGCGTAGACGGCCTCGCCGTAGATGTCCAACTGCAGCTGCCCGGCGGCGCCGTTGCCCGCGCGCACCGGGAAGGAGCCCCGCCACCCCGCGAGGTGGTCGAGGACCTCCTCGGTCAGGTACGGATCCCCGTCGACGCGGTACATGATCTGCAGCGGTTCGCCGTTCGGGGCTCCCCCGTCCTGCAACCGCTGCTGGAGCCAGTTGCGGAAGGCGTTCGCCTCCTCGGCGAACCCCAGCTCGCGCATGGAGCGCACGGCCAGGGAGGCGTCGCGGACCCACGTGTAGCGGTAGTCCCAGTTGCGCTCGCCGCCCTCCTCCTCGGGCAGACCCATGGTCGCGGCGGCGATCGGCGCGCCGGTGGGCGCGTACGTCATGAGCTTGAGGGTGATGGCCGAACGGTTGACGATCTGCTGCCAGCGGCCCCGGTAGGTGCAGCGTCCGATCCACTCGTGCCAGAAGCGGCGCACGGCGGCGAACTCCTCGGTCAGTTCGTCGGCGTTCGGGGGCCGCGGTGCCTCGCCGCCGGCGTCGCACACCGTCAGGACGACGGCCGCTCGCTCACCGGCCGTCAGCGTGGCGGAGCCCCGTACGTCACCCCCGTCGGCCTCCAGCGTCAGGGGGCCGACGGCCTGGAGGTGTGCGGTGATGCCGGGTCCCTCGAAGCGGGCGGTGGCGCCGTCCAGGGCCAGGTCGTGGCGCGCGCGGCCGTAGTCGAAGCGCGGCCGGCACTCCAGGGCGAAGCGCACCGAGCCCCGTACGGTCCGCAGCACCCGCACCACCTGGTGCCGGTCGGTGGCGGTGTGCGGATCCCGGACGGGCATGAAGTCGACCACCTCCCCCACGCCCTCGCGCGTGAGGAATCGGGTGATCAGGACGGCGGTGTCGGCCAGGTAGAGCTGGCGGGTGACGACGCGGGCCTCGGATCCCGGCCCGCCGACGGCGGCGGCTCCGGGCGGGTCCGCGGTGATGGCGAAGTACCCGCCGCGGTCGTGGTCGAGCAGTGCGGCGAAGACGCTGGGCGCGTCGAAGCGGGGTGAGCAGAACCAGTTCAGGACGCCCTCGGAAGACACGAGCGCACACGTCTGCAGGTCCCCGATCAGACCGTGCTCGGAAATCGGCGGATAGGGACGCATCAGCCCTCCACGACTTGCAGGAGCCACCCGTCCCATTCTCGTGCCCGCCGCCGGTGATCGCCATGCGGACACCGGATGGAATGGAGCGTCCCATACGACACGGCAGTCGATATCGCTTCGCCGACAAAAACTCGCGTTATCGCTTCGCATCGTGTAAGGGAATTCAGTCCACGTCTTTCCGCCGCGGACGCCCCACTTGGGGCCCGGCCGGCGCCGGGCCCCAGGGGTACGAGCGCACCCGTGGGACGGTGCCCGAAAGGGGGCACCCGGGTCGCTCGGCGGGACTCAGCCGAAGGAGATGTCGGCGCCGACCGCACCGGTGGCTTCGACGTAGGCGACCAGCTGGCACTGCTGCACCCCGCAGTCCACGGACACCGTGGAGCCGGTGCTCCAGTCGGTGGCGGAGAACACCTTCTTCACGGTGTAGTTGGTGGTGAAGCTGCCGTCAGCTGCGACGACGGCCTTCGCCAGGCTGTCGGTGCACTTGTTGCCGTCGGCGCACTGCGACACGGCGACCTCGACACCCGCGGGGTACCCGATGCCCGTCACGGTCACGGACTGGTCGTTGGCCAGGCCGGTGCCGGGCGACACGGTCACCGTTGCGGCCGCGGAGGCCGGGGCCACCGAGAAGGCGAAGGCGGCCGCGGTGGCGGCGGTCAGCATACCGGCCTTGGCGATTAACGAACGCTTCTGCATAAGGATCCTCCAATAACGCGCGGAACGGCCTGTCTTGTTGATCAAGCCACGACCAGATTCAAATGCGGCACTGGAGGTTCACTCGAATTCCACTCGAATTCGATCACAGGTCGCGCCTGAAAATCGGGCCGTTTCCGGGCCGCCGCACCGTGCCCTCACGCTCATTTCCACGAGGGCGAAAGACGCGGACGTGCCGAGCTCCGCGCGGCCCTCACCGGGCGCGCGGAGCTCGTGCAGAAAGGGGACGATCTAGCCGGCGGCAGCCGGGCCGGCGGCCTGTTCCAGGGCTTCCAGGACGGTGTCCCTGAACAGTCCGGCCTTGTAGCCGGTCTGCGGCAGCGGCCTGCAGCGGGCGAGTACCGTCGCGGCCGCGTCGGCGAGGACCGCGGGGGTGGCCTCGCGGCCGATCAGTGCGTCCTCCACCTCCGGCAGCCGCAGCGGGACGCGCGCCACCCCGCCCGCGGCGACGGCGGCGTACGTGATGGTGGCGCCGTCGAGCGCGAGCCGGGCGGTGGCCTCGACCAGGGGCCATTCGGCGTGGGCCCGGCTGATGGCCCGGTGGCAGGCGGCCCGTTCGCCGGGCAGGGGTGCGGGCAGGTGGACCGCGGTGAGGATGCGCTCCGGCGGCAGCAGGTGGTCGGCGTGGAAGAGCCGGTCGCCGTCCCCGTACAAGTCGGCGACACCGCGCGGGGATTCGCCGTGGATCTCAGCTTCGGCATCGTAGGTGAGCAGGGCCATCGCGAGGGTGGACGGGTGCGGTGTGACGCACGGGCCGTCGCCGCTGACCACGCCGAAGTGGTGGTCGCCGGCGCGCGCTGGGCAGTCGGTGCCGCCCTTCTGGAGGCAGCTGACGTGCGGGTTGCGGTAGTACCAACAGCGGTTGCGCTGCAGCAGGTTGCCGCCCAGGGTGCCGGCTGCGCGGATCTGCGGAGTGGCCGCGGTCCCGGCCGACACGGCGAGGGCCGGCCAGCCGGCGCGCAGCTGCGGATCGGCGACCAGCTCGGCGAGGGTGGTCAGCGCGCCGATCCGCAGACCGCCGCCGGGCAGCGGCGTGCAGCCGCGCAGGTCGCCGACGCCGTCGAGGTCGGTGAACGGCCCCGGGGACACGCCGCTGCGCTGCCGGGCGGTGGTGTCGGTGCCACCGGCGCGCAGCTCCCCGCCGCGGGCCAGGACGGCGGCCGAGAGGTCGGCGAGGGCGGGCTCGGTGCTCACTTGCCCAGTCCTTCCAGGAGCCGGTCGGGGCGGATGGGCATGTCGTACGGGCGCCAGCCGGTCGCGTCGTGGACCGCGTTGGCCAGACACGCCGCGGTGGGCAGGGTCGCGATCTCGCCGAGGCCGACACCGCCGCCGGGCACGTGCTCGAAGCCCTCCTGATGGAAGTGGACGGTGATCTCGGGGGTGTCGCCGATGCCGGGGATGCGGTAGTCCTCCAGGTTCTCGGTAAGCACGCGACCGGTGACCGGGTCGGTGCGCCGCTCCTCGTACAGGGCGTAGCCGACGCCCTGGACGACGGCGCCCTCGCACTGGCTGCGGGCCAGGCGGTCCTCGTGGATGCGGCCCGCGGCGATGCCGCTCCACACGCGCAGCGGGCGGATCCGGCCGAGCCGCGTGTCCACCTCGACCTCGGCGACCTGCACCGATCCGGTGAAGCCGCGGCCGATGGCGATACCGCCCAGGGTGAAGGGGGTCACGTAGCCCCGGCGGTCGCGGGGGCGGCGGCCGGTCACCCGCAGGCCGTGCGCCTCGTCCAGGCGGGCGGCGACGTCACCGCCGCCGAGCGCCTCGCGCAGTCGGGCGGCGGCGTCCGCGGCGGCGGGCGCGAGGGAGGGCGTGGTGCGGCTGCCGCCGGAGGTGGGACCGTGTACGGCATCGCTGCGGCCGACCTCGGCGCGCACCCTCCCCTCCGGTACGCCGAGCCCCTCGGCGACGGCCCGGCGCAGCACGGTCCGCGAGCCCGTGCCCATGTCCTGCACGGCGCAGCGGGCGACGACGACCCCGTCCTCGACAGTGAGCTCGACCTCGGTGACGGGATCGAGGAAGTACAGCCAGTTGGCCGCGGCGACGCCGACACCGCGGCGGAACCGCCCGGTGCCGCCGCGGGGGCCCGACCAGACCGGAAGCGCGGCGGCCCGGTCGTACAAGGCGTGCCGCTTGGGGTTGCCGTCCCAGCGGCGGCGCAGGGCGATCGGGTCCTGGCCGAGCCGGTGGGCCATCTCGTCGACGGCCTGTTCCAGGGCCCAGCACATCGTGGGTCCTCCCGGGCCGCGGAACGGGGCGGCCGGCGGCCGGTGGGTGACCGCGTCGAAGTCACGGAGCCGGCGCGGGGCCTTGCCGTACATGAAGCGGGCCAGTGATGCCACGGAACCGCCCACCGAGACCCCGCCGTCGGTGTCCGCGTCCATGGCCAGCGCACTCAGGTCGCCCGCCCCGTCCGCGACCATCGCCAGCCGGATCCGGGTGCCGGGCCGGTATCCGCCGTCGGTGAGCTCCTCGTCCCGGTCGAGCACCACCCGCACGGGGGCGTCGTGCAGCCGGGCCAGCTCCGCCGCGGCGACGACATCGGAGGTCAGCCCCATCTTGCAGCCGAAGCCGCCGCCTACGTGGACGGCCCGCGCCACCACCCGTTCGGCGGGCAGGCCGAAGCGCTCGGCGGCGAGCTCGGCCGTGTGCTTCACCGACTGCGTGGACACCTCCAGGTGGAGGGTGCCGTCGACCCATTGGGCCAGGCAGGCGTGCGGTTCGAGCGGGGTGTGGGTCTGCGCGGCGGTGGTGAACACACCCTCCACCACCCGCTCGGGGTTCCGGTCCCGGGCCTCCAGGATGCGGCGCACGGCCGTGGCGGGGCGCTTGCTCATGGCGGAGGGCCCCCGCAGGTTGCCGCGCCAGCGAGTGGGCAGCAGCTGGGGGGTCTCGCCGGACCCCGGCGCCCGCTTGCGCGCCGCCTTGTCCTCGTAGACCAGCGGGCCCTCGCCGGTCCGGGACCGGCGTGCGTCCAGGGCCGCCGGCAGCACCTCGTAGTCCACCGTGACCCGCGCCGCGGCGGCCCGTGCGGAGGCCCGGTCCGGCGCGGCGACCGCGGCCACCGGCTGCCCGACGTACCGCACCACGCCGTCGGGAGGCAGCAGCGGCACCAGCGGGTGGTCTCCCGCCTCCAGGGAGCGTACGTGCGCGTGCGCGTGCGGCGAGCGGATGATCACCCCCTCCAGCAGTCCCTCGGGGCGCAGGTCCGTGGTGTACCGGGCCGATCCGTCGGCCTTCTCCGGGGCCTCGGCGCGCGGGACCGCCGGCGCCTCCCCGCCGGCGGGCTCCGTGTCGGCCGGCTCCGTGTCGTACTCGCCCGCGCAGGCCGCGGCCACCGCGCGGAAGATCCCCTCGTACGCGCCGCACCGGCACAGGTGGCCCGCCAGCGCGTCCGCGATCGCCTCCCGCCCCGGCCGGGTGCGGCCGTGCGCGGCCCGCCACCGTTCGAGGAACGCCGCCGCCCCGACGACGAACCCCGGGGTGCAGTAGCCGCACTGGAGGGCGTCCTCACCGGCGAAGGCCCGCATGACCGGGTGGCCGGACAGGCCCTCCACGGTCGTCACCCGCCGGCCGGCCAGCGCGACCGCCGGCGTCAGGCAGGACACGCGGGGCTCACCGTCGACCTGGATCGTGCAGGCCCCGCACACCCCGCCCGAGCAGACCAGCTTGGTGCCGGTCAGCCCCAGCCGGTCGCGCACCACTTCCACGGCGGCCGGGTCGTCGTCCACTTCCACCGTGCGCCGGGCGCCATTGATCTCGATCTCCAAGAGACGTACTCCTCAGCCGTGGGGTGGCGACCGTCGGGCCTCGCGCTCACCTTCACGCTCCTTGATATCCCGCTCCGGGTGCCGGCGCAGTTCGGCACGCACCCGGATGAGTCGTCTCTTTACAGATTTTGACTGTCAGATCATCACTTTCCACCCGACCGGATCGAGCACGGCTTCGCCCGGATGGAGACCTTCAGGAGCGCAGAGCGGCGACGGGTTCCCTGCGGGAGGCCCGCAGTGACGGGTAGAGACCGGCCAGGCGTCCGACGAGGGCTCCGGCGACCGGGGCTCCGAACGCGAGAGGGACGTCCAGAACCGGAGTCCAGTCCCTGATGGCGGAGACGGCCACGCTGGCCGTCGCCCGTTCACTGCACGGGCGGGCCGGTGACGAATTGACCGTTCTTGTTGTAGGGCCAGGCGTTGGCGATGCATCCGTGCAGGCCCTTGATCTGCTGCATCATCACGGGAGCCGGTCGGCCGGGGCCCGCGCAGGTCGTGTGCGCGTGGCCCAGGAAGTGCCCCATCTCGTGGTTGATGATCAGCGCCCGGTAGTCGTGGATCGGACCGTCGAAGGTGGGCGAGCCCTTGACCCAGCGCTTGAGGTTCACCACCACCCCACCGGGGACCTCGCAGTTGTATTCGCCCTTGGTGTCCTGCTGGATGCCCGCCAGGCACAGGGCGTCCGTCGTCCCCGGTGTCGCGATCTTCACCGTGAGGTCGTGGGGCTGGCCCGCGCCCACCAACTGGAACGCGTAGGCCTTGTTGTGGGTCCAGCCCCGGGGGGCGGCGAGTATGTCGGCGATCTCGTCCGCCGCTTGGGCCGGTGAGATGCCGAGGCCGGTCTCGACCGTCACCACGTACCGGATGGGACGCGGACCGTGACCGACCTTCGCACCGCCGGCCTGCGCGGCGACGAACGTGCCGGCGCCCGTCGAGGGGACGTCGATCTCAGTGGGAGTCGGGGTCGGGGTGGGCGTGGGAGTCGGGGTGGGGGCCGGGGTGACGGGTGGCGCGCTCCGCGGCTGCGGCGCGCCGCTGGACGCGTCGCTTCGCCCACCGTCCAGGAAGAAGGCAGCGGAGCCGAGCAGACCCGCGGCCGCCAGCGTGCCGACCAGGTACCTCCGTCCCCGGCGCGGGCGGCCCCGGCGGTGCGAGGGCCGCTGACGGCCGCCGCGGTGGGAGGCCACGGCGCCGCCGGTGGTCGATGCGTCTTCCCGCTGTCGTTCCGCATGCATGGCACCACAAGCTGGTCAGTTCGGATGATCGTCATGAGTTCGAATGATCACGAACCGATAACGAGCGGCCGCCCGGCGGGTTCACCGGGTTTCCCGCCCGACGCCACGCCGATGTGACCCTTCTGTAACGGCTCCCGAGAGGGCTCTTTCGCAGGTCGGAGGCCCCGTGCGGTCTGCCCACACTGTCGAGGTGCCACGAGTCCTTATCGTCGAAGACGACCCAGATGTCCGTAAGGCTGTCCAGCTGGGCCTGCGGCACCAGGGCCATGACGTCTTCGCCGCCGAAACGGGTGAGGAGGGACTGGAGCAGCTCCATCCCTTCCATCCGGACGTCGTCGTTCTCGACCTCATGCTGCCGGGGATGTCCGGCCTCGACGTATGCCGGCGGATCAGGGATCGCGACCAGGTGCCGATCATCATCGTGACCGCAAAGGGCGACGACATCGACGTGGTCGTGGGGCTGGAGGCCGGCGCGGACGACTACGTGGTCAAGCCCGTGCAGGCCCGGGTGCTCGACGCCCGCATACGGGCCGTACTGCGCAGGCAGGACGCGTCCGTCTCCGACGCCGTCCGGCCCAGGGCGGAATCGCACGGCGAGCTGATCATCGACCGGGCCGGGCTCGTGGTGACACACCGCGGCGAACCGGTCGCGCTCGCCCCCTCCGAGCTTCGGCTGCTGCTGACCCTGTCGGCCTCGCCCGCACAGGTCTTCAGCCGCCAGCAACTGCTGCAAGCGGTATGGGAGCACAGCTATTACGGCGACATACGGCTCGTGGACGCATGTGTGAAGCGATTGCGCGCCAAGCTGGGTGAGCTGGGCGGGGATCCCCGGTACATCCAGACCGTACGCGGCTTCGGATACCGCTTCGGGTCCGCGTGAGCAGCCGGAGATCCGTACGGCCACGCAAACCCGTACGCGAGCACGTACGCGAGCACGAGGCCGTCGCAGCCGGGCAGCACCCCGCGCCGGCGGGGTTTCGTCGGGCGCTCCTGGCGAAGGTCCCGCTTCCGCTGCGGGGCCTGCGCCCCCGCCTGGTGGTGGCCTTCGTCCTGGTCGCCATGGCCAGTGCCCTGAGCACCGGAGCCGTCGCCTTTCGGGAGGCGCGCACGGGGGTGCTGCAGCAGAGCCAGGACTCCGTCATCCGGCAGTTCCGGACCAGCGTCGAAGCCGCGGTGGTCAACCTTCCCCCGGAGCCGGGCCAGAGCCACCTGCAGAAGGCGGTGAACCACGTGCTCCACGCCAACCAGGCACCGGGGCGGCGGGTACTGGCCACGTACGGCGACCTGCGCGCATCCGAGCCCAGTGGCGGCTTCGACAAGCTCAGCCCGGAACTGCGCCGGTCCGTGGACACCCGGCGCGCCGCCGTGTTCCAGCGGGTGGACGCCGGCGGGCATCCCTACCTCGTCGTCGGAATGCCGGTCACCTACCGCAGCGGCGAAGGCACGGGCGGCGGCGCGGAGCCCGGGCTCTCGGGGGTGGTGATGTACCTGGTGGCGCCGCAGAACACCGAACAGGCCTACGTCGAGGCGATGGTCAGTGCCATCAAGCACGCCACCCTGGTGGCACTGGGCCTCGCCGTCGTCCTGGCGCTGCTGGCCGCGAGCGGCGTACTCCGTCCCGTACGGGCGTTGCGCGGGGCGACACGCCGGATGGCCGAGGGGCACCTCGACGTCCGGCTGGACGTCAACGGTTCCGACGAGCTGGCCGACCTGTCGCTGTCCTTCAACCACACGGCGGCGGCCCTGGAGCTTTCGGTCGCGGAGTTGCGCCGCCTGGAGGCCCGGGCACGTCGCTTCGTCGCGGACGTCTCCCACGAGCTGCGGACGCCGCTGGCGGCGATGTCGGCGGTCACCGACGTGCTGGACGAGAACGCGCTGCAGGTGAACGAGGACGCCGGCGAGGCGTTGCGGCTCATCAGTGAGGGAACCAGCCGGCTGAGCGGACTGGTGAACGACCTGATGGAGATCTCCCGCTTCGACGCGGGCGCGGCCGAACTCAGCCTGGACGAGATCGACCTGGCCGAGTTCGTCCCGCACACCCTCGCCGCTCGGGGATGGCAGGGCCAAGTGGAGACCCACCTGCCCCGGCCGGGCGTGCTCCGGACGCGCGTGGACCCGCGCCGGCTCGACGTGGTGATGGCCAATCTGGTCGGCAACGCGCTGCGGCACGGGGCGCCGCCGGTGCGGCTGACCATGGGCGTGCGGGAGGAGCGAGCGGAAGAGACGTGGGCCGTCATCGAGGTGACCGACAACGGGCCGGGCATCGCCGAGGAGGCCATGCCCCACATCTTCGAGCGCTTCTACAAGGCGAGCACCACACGGACCAGGAGCAAGAGCAGCGGACTGGGCCTGGCCATCACGCAGGAGAACGTGCACCTGCACGGAGGACGCATCAGCGCCGCCAACCTTCCCGGGGGCGGCGCGGCGTTCACCGTCGAACTCCCCCTGCAGCGCGACATCGCAGGCGCCGACCCCGACTCCACCGAGGGTGCCCGGTGAAGGGCTCGCGCGTGACGGCGCGGCTGGTCGGGCTCGCGGCCGCGCTCACGCTGCCGCTGACGCTGACGCTGACGGCGTGCGGAGTCCCGCCGTCCGGCGTCATCCAGGCCGGCGAACCGGCGAGCGGCATGCTCGCCCCCGGTCCGAAGCCCTCGGTGCCGGCCGCCGTCTCCCTCTTTTTCCTGGACGACGGTGATCTGACGGCTTACCCGCGGAAGATCGGCGATCCCGCGGACCTCGGGACCGTCGTGGGCCGCCTGTTCGGCGGACCGACGACGAGCGAGGCCGCGACGGCCACCACGGAGCTGCCCCGGCTGAAGGACACACCGGAGGTGACGGCCGGCAGCGGCAACGGCGTCTCCATCAGGCTTCCCGATGACGTCGCTCCCCTCAGCCGTCCGGCCATGCTGCAGTTGGCGTGCACGATCGCTCACACGAGTGGGGCGTTTGCCGCACTGCCTGCGGCGCAGCGCTCCCCCGCACACACGAGCGTGCATGTACTCGGGGACGGATGGACGATGTCGCAGTCGGCCGACTCGTGCCCCGCCCGTCCGCAGCCGTAGGAGGAGCCGACGGTGCGGGCCGCCTGGGCCCGGAGGGGCACGCCGCCGCCTGTCGTCCCGGCTTCAAGGCTAGGTGCCCGCCGCTTCCAGCTTGTCGATGACACCGACCGTGACGACCGCGAAGAGGACGTGCGGGACGATGTCTGAGATCCAGTCCGCGGTTTCCCAGGTCCGTGGATCCGAGATTCCCAAGAGAACAATCGGCGCATTCGTGGCAGTCAGCGCAAAGAGAGACGCAACGGCATAACGGGAAGCGTTCGCCGGAAGCCAGCCGGCAGCCTGTGCCAATGCCAGCGCCGCCCCCATGCCCATCCCCACGGTGTATCCGGTCAAGGGGCCAAGGCCGGAGATCCGGTTCTCCCGGATCTGATCGTCCCCGGGGATGCGGATACCAAGCTTCGCGGCAATGGTACGCACCGTGATCTCAGGTGTATCGCTGATGGGCCGGCCTCGAACCGCGATGTCGGCATAACCTGCCATATTCAGCGCGCTCGTACCGACGAGTCCCGCAACAGCACCGTGAAGAAGCGGTCGTGTCACGCTGTTCATGGCGGTCCTCCTGCTGAGCAAGCAATCTCAAGTCGGTGACCCATACTCCGAGGATGAGCTTCAAGAGTCACATTTCCGTGAACGCTCCGCACCACGGTCATCGCCCGGGCAGTCGCTCTCGGACCTCCTGAAGCAGCCACCCGTTGCCGTCCGGGTCGCTGAACGTCGCGTACGACTTGTAGCTGGCCGCATCGGGGTGCGGGCCGTCCACCTGTTCCTGGGCGCCGGTGTCGTAGACGCGGTGGAAGATCTCGCTGACCTCGACACCCTGGCTCACCAGTCGGGCGCGGGTCTGGGCGAGGTCCTGGACGACGAGGTACATGCCCTGGGCGGAGCCTGCTGCCGCCGGCGTGATTCCGCGGCCGATGTGGATCGAGCATCCCGAACCCGGAGGTGTCAGCTGAACGATCCGGAATTCCGGGCCCGCCTCGAAGTCCGCATCGAGCCTCCACCCCAAGCCCTGGTAGAAGCGCAGGGCACGATCGACGTCAGCCACCGGCATCACGACGACCTCAAGATTCATGTCCATGGTCGGCTGTTCATCGACGTTCGTTGCGCGGTCCTGCTCTGCGATGCCCACAACGACCTCCCATGCTGCTTTCTGGTTGGTTTCATGGCCTCTGAAAGCCTGTACCTGGCGGAGCAGCATCTTCACCAGGGGATGCACAGGTAATTGATCACGCCTGCCGGCGCCCGCTCCTGCAGCTGTCCGGACGCGAGCGCAAGCCTCGGCGCCGTGCTCGCGGAACGTGATCTCCAGCCTACGCTCGCGGGCGGTGAACGGCTCGCCCAGCAGCCGCCACCGACAGAGGCCCAAACCTCCCCACGCCGACGCCCTGCGGGCCTCAACCGGCCCGCAGGGCGTCGATCACACGTCGACGCGACGCCGCGAGGTGGGAATCACTGCCTGACGTGGGGGACGTCAGCCGTAGGGGTTGAACGCGATAGGCGTGTCGATCTTTGCCTGTGCGGACGCGAGCTGGTTCTCGATGGTCCCGGTTCCGAGCTTGATCGAAGCACTGCCGAAATGGTTCTTGGTGCTTTGGCTGTAGATGAAGTGGTTCCGGTGGTCTACGTCGTTGTAGCCTTCCCAGCCGACCAGGCGCGGGTAGACCCAACCCCCGGTGACGTTCTCCACTGCTTCGTCACCACTGTTGGCTATGCGGAAGCAGTGCGTCGAGCCGCCGTCCTGGTGGTAGACGATCTTCGGATGGGTGCCGCTCGGATCGAAGCGAATGCTGGAACGACCAAAGGTGCTCCAACCGGCGTGGCACGACACCGAGACGTACTTGACCTGATTGTTCTGCACCCAAACGATCACGTGCTCAAAGTCATGAGTGTGACCGGCGCAAGCATTGGGCGCGCAGGTTCCGACCTGGTCCTTCTCGAAGTAGCTGGCGTACATGATCGCGCACCAGCCGTTGTTGCACTTCTCGCGGGAGTAGGTGTTGGAATTGTCCAGCCTCGCGCGATCGTGGCAGTTGACATCAGGGCCACCACCCCCAAGGGGCAGCCCGGAGTTGAGCCTCCAGTCGCTGCGGAGGGCGGCCGTGGCATAACAGCCGTTCCCGTCGTAATCGTAGGCCGGAGAGAAAGTCTGCTCGAGGCCGCTGGCCTTCTGCGGCAAGTTCGTAATGATCTCGGCCTGGGCGGGAGTCGACATGCTGAGCGTCAGGACGAAGGCGCCGAGCGCACTCGCGAGCGTGACACCCCATCCCCTGCGGCGCATCCGAGGCGTGAGGACCGACCTGTTGGGCTGGCCGGCTATCTGACTGATGGTCATGGATCCTCGTTCACTCTTGATGTTGCGGGGCATAAAGCCACCTATGGCACTTCGGTCATTCCTGCGAATGCCGAAGCAAAACAAGGTTCAGCGACTGGCCGTGCGCCAGGCCTCATCGAGGGCCATCTGCTTGAGTTGCTCGACTTTCAGGGCTGGTTCACCGCGGCCGGCGGGCAGGCGGTAGGCACGGGCGTTGACTGCCGAGACCACGACCCGCAGACCGTCCGTGCGGAGAGTGTCGGCGGTCCATGCGACCGCACCTTCGCCACCACCTGAAGCGGGCCCCCGACGGATGCTGATGCGGGTCCCGTCGGGCAAGGTGTCGGCCCCTTCGAACAGTTTCCGCATCGACGGGTCATGGGGTCTCCACCGCTGGACGTTCACGGCAACCAGGCTCTCGCCGTTTCCGTCATCGACCACGACGTGCCCAAATCCCTCCGCCCCTCCCTCGTGCGCCGCATTCAGTCCGGCGGGCAGCAGCTTTTCGATGACGTGGGTGATGTGCTGCCCGGTCATCCTTGGAACCGAAGCCACCCGGGGCCCTTCGGAGGGCGCGGGCATCATGGCGAGCACGGGCTTCCAAACAGGTGAGTTGGCCACGGCTGTGAGCTGATCGAATGTCAGCGGAAGAGCGGTTTTCCCGGCATCACTCTTGCCCTCACCCTCGCCCTCACCCTTGCCCTCGCCACTGCCGCCGGCTTCGGAAACGAAGACCTGCTTGCCGTCCTCATAGGTGAGCAGCACTGTCAGCAGCTGTTCGCCGGACGGCTTGTCCTGGTACTTCGGTGACTGGTCCTGCACGAGCGTTGCCCCACCGGACAGGACAGCCCGCGTACAGCGACTATGGGGGTGATAGGCGGTGTCGGGGCATTCCAGGAACTGGGACGGGACGGGCACCGAGAACCTGCCGAGCTTCACCGCAATCTCTGCTGCCCGACCGCCGTGCTCGAAAAGCAACTCGGCAGAGGGCGCCGGCCCGGACTTGTCGGTGAGCCCCTGTCCCTGTTGCGCCGAATGGTTCCCCTGCGGGAGGAGGGACTCAAGAAGGTGCACCATGTGCTGAGCCGACACCGACGCCGGGACGGGCGTGCGGGGCGGGCTCTCGGTGTACATGGGGCTGTAGGCGACGAGCAGGCCGGCACTCAGGCACACCGGCAGGCTCGACAGGAGTGCTCGAGAGCGCATCGAGCCGGCCGAGAGGCTCAGGAAGCAGCGGAGCCTGCCCAGCAGGGAAGGACCCGTAGGGTCGGTTGGGTTCACAGAGCACCGCTGCTAACCCGGGCTGGAGTAGGAGCTAATGGAGTCCTGGTAGGGGTAACTCAGCTGATTCCATGTGCCCCATGCGGGGAAGCGCCCATAAGTCCCTTGAAAAAAGAAGTCATTCCATGTTTCGAGAACGTACCCGTTGGTCTTGATGGATGTGATCGCATCGTTGAAACCCTCACCTACAGAGGGTGCGTGGTCCACCCTCCAGGGGGCACCGAACGCCTTCAGGCAATCGTTGGGCTGATTTCCTGCCACGTTTGCATGCTTGCAGAGGTACCACGCTTGGGGATCAATCGGCTGGGCGGCGGCGGAAACGCAAGCTGCGGTGCCGACGATACCAACAGCCAGAGCAAGACTCACGGTTACCCTGGCGAGGGATCTCTTGAAACGATGCACGATTCAGACCTTTTGGTGGGCGAGATTTCTGCATATACGATTCCACTCGCTGTTCCGCAAGCTGCCGTTCGAGGGACTGCCGCGCAGCGGATGTGAGTCCAGCATCATCGTCTGACGCAGCGATCACGATCTGATTCGGCCTGAACCGAAGAGTCACATTCCGGAAGGATCCCCCCAGCCCGCCATGGTCTACCGCATACACTTCACGGTGCAGGATCTCGCACGGACTCGTGTGGCCGATGGGCCGATGCCACTGCATGAGCTGGAGCTTGCGGCGCGGGCCGTACAGAGCAGCAGCCAGCCCGCGCGATTCGGTGCCTGGCGGGACCGCACCCGCGCACAGCTGTCTGCCCAAGCGCGCATGGCCCTCGCCCTCATGCCTGCCGTGGGAGCGTCGCCGGGCTTCCTCAGCCCCGCCAAAGCAGGTGCCCTCGAGGACCTCCTGGCACAGGTGCGCAGCACACCTGCCGAACGTATCCGCCACAATCTGCGCGCGATCGCGCCCCATCGCCCTTCGCTCCCCGACTGGACCCGCCGGTTGGCGGACGACGCATCTCTGTTTGCCGAGCTCTGCACGGGACTCGGGCATCTGTACGCCTGCCTGCTTGCCCCGTACTGGGCGCAGTTCGGTGAACACCTGGCAATCGACCGGACTCTGCGCCTGCAACAGCTGCTCACCGGCGGTGTCGAGCGTCTGTTGGCGCAGGCGAACCCTCAGTGGATGCGGTGGGACCCGCCTGTCCTCGAGATCCGGATGGTGGGCGGAGCCGACCGCGACCTGCATCTGGAAGGACAGGGCTTGCTGCTCGTTCCATCACTCTTCTGTGATCGTGCCGTCGTCACCCGCGGCCGGCCCGCAGCCGTCAGCTATCCCGCCGGCCAGGACCCGCAGCGACCCCTTCGGCTCACCGATCGAGCCGCCGCTCCGTGCCATGCCTCCTCCCCCGCCGTGGCCGCCCTCCTGGGGCGCACCCGTGCTGCTGTGCTCACCGCCATCGCAGAACACCAAGGCTGCACGACCAAGGAACTCGCCGCTCGGGCACGTCTCGCGCCCGCGAGTGCGAGCGAGCATGCGACCGCTCTCCGTGCAGCAGGGCTCACCCGTTCGCTCCGCCATCGCAATTCCGTACACCACAGCCTCACCCCCCTCGGCTCGGCCATCCTCAATGGCCATCACGGAGTCTGAGGCGATGTCGTGCCGGCGGGCAGGGCAGGGCGGGGCGGGCCGTTCATGAAGAGGTCGACGATGCCTTGGTGGGCAGTTCTGCCCAGACGCTCTTTCCCTGCGCCCGGTAGCGGGTGCCCCATTGCTCCGCGAGGCTGGCGATGATGAAGAGACCTCTGCCCGTCTCGTCGACGGTGCGGGCGTGTTTGACGTGCGGCGAGCTGGTCGCGGCGTCGCTGACCTCACAGGTCAGCATCCGCTCGTGGATCAGGCGTAGTTGCAGAGGAGGAGCGCCATAGCGGACGGCATTGCCGACGAGCTCACTGACGATCAGTTCGGCGGTGTACGCCGTCTCTTCGTCCACGCCCCAGACGTCCAGCTGACGACGAACCGCTGAGCGGGCGATGGGTGCGGCCTCGGGTTCTGCAGGGAGGTCGCAGGTCAGTACCCGCTCCGGGGGCAGGGGCTTCGTACGGGCGAGGAGGAGCAGGGCTTCGCCTCCGGTGAACGCCTCAGCGATGTCGGCGCACACGTCGGGCCGCGGCCTCCTGCCGGCGCTGTTCAGGAGCGGTCGCAGCGGGGCGGAGGATGCCAGGACCTCGTCCGCGAGCGCGGCTGTGCCCAGCGCCAGGACACTTCCCGCGGGCAGGCTGACGGTTGTCGCGGGGAACGGTGCGTCTCCTGTGTCGGCGAGCAGGGGACCGAGGGGGACGGGCACGGCGGCCGAGGTGCCGTCGGGGAGGATGGCGACCGGCTCCGGCAGGCCGGCGCGCGCGATGGCGAAGGTGAGATCGACCGGATCGTAGACGGCGATGGTGCAGCCGACGGTGAGCGGCTCGCTGTGGCGGGGATCTACGGAAGGCCTGGCGGCGTAGGCGGTGGCGAGTCGGACCGTGGTGTCACTCAGGCGGGCGAGCAGCTCATCGGGCTGCAGATCGAGGGCGGCGAGCGTGTGGATGGCCGTCCGCAACAGACCCGTCGTGATGGCCGCGATGATGCCTCGCCCTGTCAGTTCGCCGACGATCAGCGCGGTCCGTGCGCCGGGCAGGTCGATCACGTCGAACCAGGCTCCGCCGCCTTCCGGGTCGGGAAGGTGCAGGTGAGTGATGTCCACGGTGTCCTGCGTGGCCGGGTGTTGAGGGAGCAGCCTGCGCTGGACGGTCAGCGCGACAACCCATTCGCGCATGTACCGGGCGGCGTTGTCGATGCAGAGCGCGGCGTGCGCGCAGATCGCGGACGCGACCTCGATGTCCTCGTCTTCGAAGCGGTCTTGTGGACCGTGGCGGTAGAAGCTGACCACGCCCAGTGCCCGACCGTGCAGCGCGAGCGGCGCGACGATCAGGGAATGCGCACCGGATCGCTTGACGAGGTCGGCTCGGAACGGGTCCGCGGCCAACCACGCGCTGCCGCTGTCCTCCTCGATCTGGATGACGCGCGGACGGAGGTCGGTCAGGATGTCTGAGAAGGGGGTGCCCGCCGGCAGGGACCGCACCTCTCCCCCCGGGTGTGGCGAGATGGGGCCCTGGAAGGCTACTTGGCGCAGGGGCATGTCCTGATCGGCCGGGACCGGTGGCGCGTCCTCTCCGCGGACAAGGGCTTCGGCCACATCGACGACGGCAGTGCCCGCAAAAGCGGGCACGGAGGCCTGCACGACATCGCGGCAGACGGTGTCCACCATCAGGCTGGGCCCCACCCGGGTGCGGATCGCGTCCAGGAGAACCAGACGGTTCCGTGTCCTCTCGCTCTCGGTGACGTCGGCCTCGGATGTCACCAGTCCGAGCACGTCTCCGCGGGAGTCCTCCAAGCGGAAGTAGGAGACGGAATGGATGCGGCGCCCGGGCGAGCCCGGTGCTGCGCGGCCCCGTACCAGTCGGTTCACCACCGGCTCTCCGCGTTCCAGGACCCTGCGCGCAACGGCGGCTTCTCCCTCGGGGTCCTCGAGGTCGTACACCTCGGTGAAGTGCTTGCCCGACAGGGGCCCCGTTCGTGTGTCACCCGGGGTGCTGATGGCCGTGCTCGCGCGGACCACGCGCAGCTGGTCGTCGAGAACGTGCAGTCTCACCGGGAGCCGGGTGAACAGGGCCTTCAGGATCGTCCCGTCCCACGAGGACGGAGTGCGCCCCT
Organism: Streptomyces sp. NBC_01294; assembly: GCF_035917235.1. Classification (NCBI taxonomy): domain Bacteria; kingdom Bacillati; phylum Actinomycetota; class Actinomycetes; order Kitasatosporales; family Streptomycetaceae; genus Streptomyces; species Streptomyces sp. NBC_01294. The sequence goes on along the minus strand of NZ_CP108423.1, from coordinate 7,492,954 downwards.
CCCCCTGCACGTGCCAGAGAAGGGATTCGCCGCGCAGTACCGGTTTGACCAGTACCGCAGCCCCGTCCGAGGTCCCTTCGCGCCGCCCTTCGCCGCCGCCGGCGATCTCACGGACGAGGTCGGCCACGGACCGGCCGACGGCCTCCTTCGCGGACCACCCGAACAGCTCCTCGGCCGCGCGCCCCCACTCGACCACCATGCCCTTCTCATCGATCAGTGCGAACACGTCCGTGCCGGGCATACAGAGTCACTCCCTCGACGGATGCCCAGCGCGTGCACGTGGGTGCATGCGCGTGGGCCCCCTCTCCACCGTAGGTGGAGAGGGGGCCCACAGCATGCAGAGCGGGGTGGCAATCCGTGTCGGAAAGCCGCGCCGGTCCCCGAGCCTGCTCAGCCGGCGTTCATGGCGTCTACCAGGCTCTTGGGGCGCATGTCGGTCCAGGTGCTCTCGATGAAGTCAAGACACGCTTGACGCGCTGCCTCCCCGAAGGCCAACTCCCACCCGTTCGGCACGTCGACGAATGTGGGCCAAAGCGAGAACTGACCCTCCTCGTTCTTCAGAACAAGGTAGTTGGCGTCCTGGTCCTCAAAAGGGTTCGTCATCATTCATTCCTATCTGTCATTCAAAGGTATAGATATCAGGGTGGCCAACCCCGGCCAATGGGTTGCTCGACACCAGCTCAGCCGAGCAATTCACTGCCCTTTCCCGTGGACAGCCAACCGGCTATTGAATCCCAAAGCAGGGAGAGCATGGGGGGATCGGCCATTTCGTCGTGAGAACAAGGCAACCGCGCCTCGCTTATTTGACCGGAAGTATAAGGCTGCCACATGGCGCTACCCGAACCGTCCTCGAGCTCATCCGACGAAATGAAGAGAATGTCGCCGTGAAATCTCCGAGGATAATGCTGCACATAGATACGGGTGTTGTTCGCGATGATTCTCGCCCTCACTTCGGCCTCTTCATCCGAAATCTCACTGCGGAAGTAGTCCGGAAGTCCGGCGAGGCCACGGAGAGAAGGCGCCTCGTCGAATATTTCCGGTGCATCCGCCTGATCGTCATGGTCGTCGCCATCACGTTCTTGAATCGCTTGACGGATACGATCTGCAGACTCCTGGCCAGTCTCGCCCGAGTCGAGTGTGTCGAGTGGGGCGGGTGCATAGCCTCCCATGATGACAAGTGCCACCTGCTGGCCGTCTTCCTGCAGTTGTACAGCCATCTCCTGAGCCACGCGGCCTCCCATCGACCACCCCAGCAGATGATAGGGACCGGAAGGTTGCACGGTGCGCAACTCTTCGACGTATTCTTCCGCCATTTTCCGGATGGATTCCGGCAACTCACCCGCACCATCGACATCCCGGGCCTGCAGACCGTACAAGGGGATGCCAGGAGGTACGAATCCGGCCAGAGGTGCGAAGCACCAACTCAACCCGGATCGCGGATGGACACAGAAGAGGGGTGGCCGGCTCCCGTGCGTCCTGATGGGAAGAAGCGTACGAAGCGAGTCGTTCATCGCGGGAAGACTGAGCCGATGTGCAAGTCCTGCGACGCTGGGTGCTTCCATCAGCATTTTGACGGAGACATCGACACCCATGATCGAACGAATCCGACTCACCAGTTTGACCGCCAGAAGTGAATGTCCACCGCATTCGAAGAAGTTGTCCTCGACGCCGATGTGAGGGACGTTCAGTCCTTCGGCAAAAATTCTGCACAGGATTTCCTCCTGGACCGAGGAGGGTTCCCGGGTCGGCGCGGACCACATGTAGTCCGGCGCTGGAAGTTCCCGTCGGTCCAGCTTCCCGTTCGCCGTCAGCGGCAGACTCTCCAGGACCACCAGCGCGGACGGCACCATGTACTCCGGCAGCATCGCGCCGAGATGGGCGCGCAGGGCAGCCAGGTGAACCCCGGCGGTGATGCCGTCACCGCTGGTGTTGCCCCCGTTGGGGACAAGGTAGCCGACCAGGCGCTTGTCACCGGGGCGGTCCTCCCGCACCATCACGGCTGCCTGGGATACGGACGGATGTGCGCTCAGCGCGGCCTCGACCTCACCCAGCTCGATACGGAACCCGCGGACCTTCACCTGGTCATCCGTACGGCCCAGATACTCCAGTTGTCCCTCTGCGTTCCAGCGGGCCAGGTCGCCGGTCCGGTACATCCGCTCACCCGGGGTGAAGGGGTTGGCGACGAACCGCTGCGCGGTCAGTCCCGGCCGGGCGTGGTAGCCGCGGGCCAGTTGGGCGCCGGAGACGTACAACTCACCCGCAACACCCACCGGCACCGGCCGCAGAGACGGGTCCAGGACGTAGACCCGGGTGTTCCACACCGGACGGCCGATCGGCGCGGCGCCTGCGGGCCATGTCGCCCGGTCCGCCGGCAGGGTATGGGCGGTGACCACATGGGTCTCGGACGGACCGTAGTGGTTGTGCAGCACCGTCCCGGCCGCCCCGCACAGGTCACGGACCCGATCACCGAGCACAAGGGCCTCGCCGGCCTGGGAAACATGACTCAGCAACGGCAGGTCCGTGCCCTGCTCCGCTACGGCCTCACCCAGCGCGTCCACCATCATGTGGGGGGCGTACAGCTCGGTGACCTTCTGCTCCCTCAGCCATGCCACGAACTCTTCCGGGTTGCGCCGGATCTCTTCGTCCGGTACCACAAGGGTCTTGCCGTCCAAGAGGGCCGAGAGGATCTCCTGGGCCGAGACGTCGAAGCTGATCGCGGTGAACTGAGCGACCCGCGAACCGGCCTCGGCGGGGATGGCAGAAGCGTGCCAGGACAACAGGTTGACCAGCGCGCCACAGGACATCACCACCCCCTTGGGACGCCCGGTCGAGCCGGAGGTGTAGATCAGGTACGCGGGGTGCTGCGGCAGCAGCGGACCGGTCCGCTCCTCATCGCCGGGAACGTCGGCCGGCAGTGCACCGAGTTCGGCGACAACTGCGGGGGCGTCCAGCAGCAGCGCGGGCCCCGTAGCCATGCGCCCGGCGACCTCGGTGGTGGTCAGCGTCAGCGAGGGGACGGCATCGGCCAACATGAAGGCGATCCGCTCGGCCGGGTACTCCGGATCGATCGGCAGGTAACCGGCGCCCGACTTCAGCACGGCCAGCAGACCGACGATCAGGTCCACCGAGCGAGGCACGGCCAGCCCGACGATGTCCTCGGGACCGATACCGCGACGGATCAGCAACCGGGCAAGCCGGTTCGCACGCTCGTCGAGCTCCGCATAGGTGACCTCAGCGCCGCCGAAGACCACCGCGACCGCATCAGGATGCTTCGCGACCCGGGCCTGGAACAGCTCCGGCAGCGCCACCCCGGGCACCTCCTGGACGGTGTCGTTCCACCCCGCCAGAACCCGGTGCCGCTCCTCCTCCGACAGCACCTCCACCACGCTGACCCGCTGGTGCGGTTCCCTGGTGACGGTGTCCAGGACGCGGGCGAACCGTTCGGCCAGTGCCTCCACCGTTTCGGGGTCGAACAGGTCGAGGGCGTAGTCGATACCGCCGTGCAGGCCGGCCGGGCGAGTACCGGTGCTGGTGTCGGTGTCGGTGTCGGTGTGGAAGGTCTCGGCCAGGCTGAGGAACAGGTCGAATTTGGCTGCCGGTTCGCCGGTGGTCAAGGGCTCGGTGTGAATGCCGGGCAGGTCGAGTACGGCGTGGGCGTTGTTCTGCAGGGCGAGCATGACCTGGAAGAGCGGGTGGCGGGCCATCGAGCGGGTCGGGGCGAGGTCTTCGACCAGCCGCTCGAAGGGAACGTCCTGGTGCGCGAACGCAGCCAGGCCGTTTTCACGGACCTGCTCCAGCAGACCGGCGAACGTGGGGTCACCCGACAAGTCGGTGCGCATCACCAGGGTGTTGACGAAGAACCCGATCAAATCATCCAGCGCCTCATCGGTGCGCCCGGCAACCGGAGTACCCACCGGGATGTCACTGCCCGCCCCCAGCCGGGACAGCAGCACGGCCAAAGCCGCCTGAAGCACCATGAACACGGTCACGCCCTCGGCGCGGGCCAGCTCCGCCACCCGGGCGTGCACCTCGGCCGGCACCCGGATCTCCACCCGGCCGCCGCGGTGCGAGGCCACGGTCGGCCGGGGCCGGTCGAACGGCAGCACCAGCTCCTGCGGCACCCCGTCCAAAGCCTTGCGCCAATAGCCCAGCTGCTCGTTCAGCAGACTCTCCGGGTCGGTCACCTCACCCAGCAGCTGACGCTGCCACAACGTGTAGTCCGCGTACTGCACCGCCAACGGCTCCCAGACAGGTGCCCGCCCGGTAGTACGGGCCGTGTACGCGACCGACACATCCCGTGCCAGCGGTCCCATCGACCACCCGTCACCGGCAATGTGATGCACCACCATCACCAGCACGCACTCACCCGGCCCGGCCTGCAGCAGCCACGCCCGCAAAGGAAGCTCAGCACTCAGGTCGAACGCATGAGCCGCCAGCTCGGTGACCGCCTCTGTCAGACCCTCCTGCTCCACCTCGACCACCGGCAGATCAAAAGAGGAAGGGGAGGGAAGGATCTGCTGATAAGGCCTGCCCTCATCCGCAGCAAAGACCGTCCGCAGCACCTCGTGCCGGCCCACCAGATCACCCAACGCCAACCGCAACGCCTCAACATCCAGGTCGCCGGTCAGCCGCAGAGCCACAGGAATGTTGTAGGTCGCCGACGGGCCTTCCAGCTCGCCCAGGAACCACAACCGCTGCTGCGCGAACGAGACCGGTACCGTCTCGGGCCGTGCCATCGCCACCAGCGCGGGACGTGCCGCACCCGAATCCGTCAGCCGCAGCGCGAGTCCGGCCACGGTCGGCGCCTCGAACAGCGCCCGCATCGCGACCTCCACCCCCAGATCCGTTCGGATCCTGTTGGTCAGCTGCACCGCGAGCAGTGAGTGGCCGCCCAGCTCGAAGAAGTTGTCGTCCACGCCGACCTGGGGCAGGCCCAGGACCTCGGCGAACACCTTGCACAGGATCTCCTCCTGCACCGTGGCCGGTGCCCGCCCGCTGTCGGCTGCCTGGTAGTCCGGAGCGGGCAGGGCCCTGCGGTCCAGCTTCCCGTTGACCGTCAACGGCAGCACGTCCAGCACCACCAGCGCGGACGGCACCATGTACTCCGGCAGCATCGTCCCGAGATGGGCACGCAGCGCGGCACTGTCCGCCTGCGGAGCGTTGCCATCGTTGGGGACGAGGTAGCCGACCAGGCGCTTGTCGCCGGGGCGGTCCTCACGCACCATCACCGCTGCCTGGGCCACGGATGGGTGGGCGAGCAGCCCCGCCTCGACCTCACCCAGCTCGATACGGAACCCGCGGATCTTCACCTGATCGTCCGTACGGCCCAGGAAGTCCAGGACACCGTCCGGTCGCCACTTGGCCAGGTCGCCGGTGCGGTACATCCGCTCGCCCGGAGCCCCGAACGGGTTGGCGACGAACCGCTGTGCCGTCAGTCCCGGCCGGTCGAGATAGCCGCGGGCCAGGCCCGCGCCGGCAACGTACAGCTCACCCGCGACACCCGCCGGAACCGGCCGCAGAGTCGAGTCCAGCACGTAGACCCGGGTGTTGGCGATGGGCGTGCCGATGTGCGGGGTGTTGAGTGCGCCGGCGGACAGGGGGTTGGTGGTGGTGGCGCAGACGGTGGATTCCGTCGGTCCGTAGGCGTTGATGAGACGGCGGCCGTCGGCCCAGTGGGTCACCAGGTTCTGGCTGAGGGCTTCGCCGGCGGTGATGAGGGTCGTGATCGACGGCAGGCTGTCCGGTTCCAGGAGAGCCAGTACGGCGGGGGGCAGGGTGGCGTGTGTGACCGACCGCTCCGCGACCAGGCGGACGAGCGCCTGGCCCGGCAGCAGGTCGTGCGGCGCGGCCGAGACGAGGCAGGCCCCATTGCACAAGGCCATCACCATCTCCCAGGTCGCCGCGTCGAAGCTCGCCGAGGCGAACTGCAGCACCCGGCTACCTGCCCTGATCCCGAATGCCTCCGCCTGCACGGCAGCCAGGCTCGACAGTCCCTGGTGGGTGACGGCCACGCCCTTGGGCTGCCCGGTGGACCCGGAGGTGTAGATGACGTAAGCGGGATGGGCGGGCAGCAGGATGGTGTTGCGCTCGGTGTCGGCGAGTTCGGTGTCTAGGAGGCCTTCGAGTGCGGTGGCGGTCCGGGGCGCATCCACGACCACGTACGGCGGGTGGTTGCCGCTGAGGCGGGAGACCAGGTCCGTGCTGGTGAGCACCAGGACGGGCTGGGCATCGGTGAGGACGTAAGTGATGCGGTCGGCGGGGTAGTCGGGGTCGATGGGCAGGTAGGCGCCGCCGGCCTTCGTCACCGCGAGAAGAGCAACGACCAGATCGGCCGAGCGGTGCATCATGACCGCGACCAGCGACTCCGGTCCCACACCCCTGCCGATCAACAGGCGGGCGAGACGGTTGGCGCGGGCGTTGAGTTCCGCATAACCCAGTTCCACGTCCTCGAAGACGACGGCGACCGCGTCCGGGGTGCGTGCGGCCTGTGCCTGGAACAGCTCCGGCAGCGTCGCCGCGGGCACCTCCCGGGCGGTGTCGTTCCACTCGACCAGGACACGGTGCCGCTCCGCGGGATCGAGGACGTCCACCGTGCTGATCTGCTGGTGCGGTGCTGTTTCCAGGGCGGCGACGATGCCTTCCGCGGCGGTATGCACCATGGCGCACAGTGATGCACCCGAGACGGGTTCGGCGACCTGCACGCCGAGGATGAATCCGTCACCGGTGTCGTCGACGTTCAGCCCGATCGGGTAGTTCGTCCGCTCCTGGGAGTACAGCATCGCGATGCCGTCCAGGCGGTTGTCCGTCCCTGACTCAGCGTTCTTGGAGTGCCGGTAGTTGAACAGGGAGGTGAACAGCGGGGTGTCCGCCTTGATACCGCTGGCCTGCCGGGCCAGTTTCAAAGGGGCGTGTTCGTGGACGAGCAAGTCCGCCAGCTGGTTTTGCACCGACCGGACCGTTTCCATCACCTGCGCGCCGTGCGTCTGCACCCGGACCGGCAGGGAGTTGATGAACAGGCCCAGAACGCGGTCTGCGCCGCTTCCCGCGGCCATGCGGCCGAACAGGACGGTACCGAAGACGACGTCGTCCCGGCCCGCGGTGGCTGCCAGAACCCGCGCCCACACCACGTGCAAGACCGTGGCCGGGCTCACGCCCAGTCGGCGTGACTGGTCACGCAGTCGCTGCGCGAGTTCGGCATCCATCACGCGACGGGACTCCGTCACGCCGGTGCCGTCTCCGCGGACGTCGAGCAGGCCGAACGGCGCGGTCGGCTCGGTCACGTCCCCCAACAGGGTGGAGAAGTACCTCTGGTGTTCTTCCTCCGCTACCCGAAGGCGGGCCTGGGCAACGAAGTTCCGGAACGGCAAAGGCGCGGGCAGGGTGTCCTCGCGGCCCTCGATGAACGAGTGCACCTCCTCCAGCAGCACGTCCAGGGTGGTGTGGTCCGCGATCAGGTGATGGGCCTGAACGAGCGCGAGCCACTGACCGTTCACCGGGTCGGCTGCCGTGTACACGCGGATCAGGGGCGCCTGGCCGATGTCCATCGTTCCAGGACACGCGGCCAGCATCCGGCCGGTCACCTCATCGTCAGGCCCCTCGGGCAAGTCGACGCTTTCCACCGGGATCGCAGCACGGCGCACTACCACCTGTACCGGTTCGCGCAGTCCTTCCCATACGACGGCGGTCCGCAGGATGTCATGCCGGTCGACGATCTTCTGCAGTGCGCCCACAAACCCGTCGAGCCGCTGCCGGGAGTCGAACCCCAACAGCACCGGCAGCACATACACATCGGTGCCGTCACCGGAGTCACCCATCAGGTGGTGGAAGAGGATCCCTTCCTGCAGAGGAGCCAGCGGGTACACATCGGCCACGTTGCCCGCTCCGCCGGGAACCCGGGCCACGATCCGGTCGAGCTCCCCTCGGGTCAGATCCACCAGGGGAAGCATGTCGGGAGAAAGGGTCAGGGCGTTGTCCGGTATCCGGTTCTCCGGCACCGTCACCTCGGCTCGACCGTCCGACGCAGCCAGTCCGGCAGCCGTCGGCGCCGCGAACAACGACCGCACATCAACCGATATCTTCCGGGCACGCAGCAGCTCCACCACCCGCACCGCGAGCAGTGAGTGGCCGCCCAGTTCGAAGAAGTTGTCGTCCACCCCGACCTGGGGCAGGCCCAGGACCTCGGCGAACACCTTGCACAGGATCTCCTCCTGCACCGTGGCCGGCCCCCGGCCGCTGTCGGTCGCCTGGTAGTCCGGGGCCGGCAGGGCCCTGCGGTCGAGCTTGCCGTTCGCCGTCAGCGGCAGAGCCTCCAGCACCACCAGCGCGGACGGCACCATGTACTCCGGCAGCGTCGTCCCCAGATGGGCGCGCAGGGCCGCGGTGTCGACACCGCCTGTGTGACGGGTGGCGGGAACGATGTAGCCGACCAGGCGCTTGTCACCGGGGCGGTCCTCACGCACCACCACCGCCGACTGCGTCACGTCCGGATGCGCGGCCAGCGCCGCCTCGACCTCACCCAGCTCGATACGGAACCCGCGGATCTTCACCTGGTCATCGGTCCGCCCGAGGTATTCGAGCTGACCGTCGGCGTTCCAACGTGCGAGGTCGCCGGCGCGGTACATGCGCTCACCCGGGGTGAAGGGGTTGGCGACGAACCGCTGCGCGGTCAGTCCCGGCCGGTCGAGGTAGCCGCGGGCCAGGCCCGCGCCGGCGATGTACAGCTCACCCGCGACACCCGCCGGAACCGGCCGCAGAGCCGAGTCCAGCACGTAGACCCGGGTGTTGGCGACGGGCGTGCCGATGTGCGGGGTGTTGAGTGCGCCGGCGGACAGGGGGTTGGTGGTGGTGGCGCAGACGGTGGATTCCGTCGGTCCGTAGGCGTTGATGAGACGGCGGCCGTCGGCCCAGCGGGTCACCAGGCTCTGGCTGAGGGCTTCGCCGCCGGTGATGAGGGTCGTGATCGACGGCAGGCTGCCCGGTTCCAGGAGAGCCAGTACGGCGGGGGGCAGGAGTGCGTGTGTGACCGACCGCTCCGCGACCAGGCGGACGAGCGCCTGGCCCGGCAGCAGGTCGTGCGGCGCGGCCGAGACGAGACAGGCGCCGTTGCACAAAGCCATCACCATCTCCCAGGTCGCCGCGTCGAAGCTCGCCGAGGCGAACTGCAGCACCCGGCTACCTGCCGTGATCCCGAATTCCTCCGCCTGTACGACGGTCAGGCTCGGCAACCCCTGGTGGGTGACGGCCACACCCTTCGGCCGCCCGGTGGACCCGGAGGTGTAGATGACGTAAGCGGGGTGAGCGGGCAGCAGGGAGGCGCGGCGCTCGGTGTCGGCGGGGTCGGTGACTTGGAAGTCCTCGAGTGCGGTGGTGGTGCGGGGGTCGTTGACGGCCAGGTGCGACAGCTCTCCGCCGGTGAGGCGGGAGGCCAGGTCCGTGCTGGTGAGCACCAGGAGGGGCTGGGCGTCGGTGAGGAGGTAGGAGATCCGCTCGGCGGGGTAGTCCGGGTCGATGGGCAGGTAGGCGCCACCGGCCTTGGTCACTGCGAGAAGGGCAACGACGAGGTCGACGGAGCGGTGCATCATGACCGCGACCAGCGATTCGGGTCCCACACCGCGGTCGATCAGCAGGCGGGCGAGACGGTTGGCGCGGGCGTTGAGGTCCGCATAGGTCACCTCGCTACCCTCGAAGACCACCGCGACCGCGTCCGGGGTGCGCGCGGCCTGGGCCTGGAACAGCTCCGGCAGCGTCGCCGCGGGCACCTCCCGGGCGGTGTCGTTCCACTGAACCAGGACACGGTGCCGCTCCGCGGGGTCCAGCACCTCGATGGCGTTGATGTGCTGGTGGGGGTTGGCGGTGACGGTGTCCAGGACGCGGGCGAACCGTTCGGCCAGTGCCTCCACCGTTTCGGGGTCGAACAGGTCGAGGGCGTAGTCGATACCACCGTGCAGGCCGGCCGGGCCATTACCAGTGCTGGTATCGGCGTCGGTGTTGGTGTCGGTGTAGAAGGTCTCGGCCAGGGTGAAGGACAGGTCGAACTTGGCCACCGGCTCGCCGGCGGGCAACAGTGCGGCGTCGATATCGGGCAGGTCGAGTACGGCGTGGGCGTTGTTCTGCAGGGCGAGCATGACCTGGAAGAGCGGGTGGCGGGCCATCGAGCGGGTCGGGGCGAGGTCTTCGACCAGCCGCTCGAAGGGAACGTCCTGGTGCGCGAACGCGGCCAGGCCGTTTTCACGGACCTGCTCCAGCAGACCGGCGAACGTAGGGTCACCCGACAAGTCGGTGCGCATCACCAGGGTGTTGACGAAGAACCCGATCAGGTCGTCCAGCGCCTCATCGGTGCGTCCGGCGACCGGGGTACCCACGGGGATGTCGCTGCCGGCGCCCAGCCGGGACAGCAGCACGGCCAAAGCCGCCTGAAGGACCATGAACACGGTCACGCCCTCGGCGCGGGCCAGCTCCGCCACCCGGACATGCACCTCGGCCGGCACCCGGATCTCCACCCGGCCGCCGCGGTGCGAGGCCACCGTCGGCCGCGGCCGGTCGAACGGCAGCACCAGCTCCTGCGGCACCCCGTCCAGAACCTTCCGCCAGTAACCCAGCTGCTCGTTCAGCACACTGTCCGGCTCGGTCACCTCACCCAGCAGCTGACGCTGCCACAACGTGTAGTCCGCGTACTGCACCGCCAACGGCTCCCAGACGGGCACCTGGCCGGCAGTACGGGCCGTGTACGCGACCGACACATCCCGTGCCAGCGGTCCCATCGACCACCCGTCACCGGCAATGTGATGCACCACCATCACCAGCACGCACTCATCCGCGCGGGCCTTCAGCAGCCACGCCCGCAACGGCAAGTCAGTCGCCAGACTGAACACGTGACCCGCCAGCTCGGCAACCGCCTCTGCCAGACCCTCCTGCTCCACCTCGACCACCGGCAGATCAAAAGAGGAAGGTGAGGGAAGGATCTGCTGATACGGCCTGCCCTCATCGGCCGGGAAGACCGTCCGCAGCACCTCGTGCCGGCCCACCAGATCACCCAACGCCAACCGCAACGCCTCGACGTCCAGGTCGCCGGTCAGCCGCAGAGCCAGAGGCATGTTGTAGGTCGCCGACGGGCCTTCCAGCTCGCCCAGGAACCACAACCGCTGCTGTGCGAACGAGACCGGTACCGTCTCGGGCCGTGCCATCGCCACCAGCGCAGGACGTGCCGCACCCGAATCCGTCACCCGCAGCGCGAGTCCGGCCACCGTCGGCGCCTCGAACAGCGCCCGGATCGGCACCTCGGCCCCAAAGACCGACCGGATGCGGCTCACCAGCCGGGTTGCCAGCAGTGAGTGCCCACCCAGCTCGAAGAAGTTGTCGTCCACGCCGACCTGGGGCAGGCCCAGGACCTCGGCGAACACCTTGCACAGGATCTCCTCCCGCACCGTCGACGGCCCCCGGCCACCATCGGCCGCCTGGCAGTCCGGGGCGGGCAGGGCCCTGCGGTCCAGCTTCCCGTTGACCGTCAACGGCAGCACGTCCAGCACCACCAGCGCCGACGGCACCATGTACTCCGGCAGCATCGCACCGAGATGGGCGCGCAGGGCCGCGGTATCGACACCGTCTCTGTGACGGGTGGCGGGAACGATGTAGCCGACCAGGCGCTTGTCACCGGGGCGGTCCTCACGCACCACCACCGCCGACTGCGCCACGTCCGGATGCGCGGCCAGCGCCGCCTCGACCTCACCCAGCTCGATACGGAACCCACGGACCTTCACCTGGTCATCGGTCCGCCCGAGGTATTCGAGCTGACCATCGGCGTTCCAACGTGCCAGGTCACCAGTGCGGTACATACGCTCACCCTGACCGCCGAACGGGTTCGCGACGAACCGCTGCGCGGTCAGCCCCGGCCGGTCGAGATAGCCGCGGGCCAGCTGGATGCCGGCCAGGTAGATCTCACCGGGCACGCCGGGCGCCACTGGCCGCAGCGCGGTGTCCAGCACGAACACGCGCATGTTCCAGATCGGACGGCCGATGGGGATGTCGCCGTGCGCGTCCGGCTCGCCCGGAGCGAGCGCGAAGGTGATGCACCCGACGGCGGCCTCGGTCGGGCCGTACTCATTGGTGACGGCAACACCGGGGTGTGCGGTCCGCCACTTGGTGAGCTGTTCCCGGGTGAGGCTTTCGCCGCCGACAACGTTGTCACCACGGACGAAAGTACCGGCGGGCTGCTCGGCCAGCAGGCCCAGGTGGCTGGGCGTCACCTTGAGGAAGGTGGGTGCCGGCTCCTCGGGGAGACCGTCTCGGATGTCTGTGAGGAGCAGGGTTCCGCCTGCCGCCAACGTGCCGTACAGCGGTGTGACGGTCAGGTCGAAGGAGACCGACGAGTGCAGCACCGTCCGGCCGCTCAGCCCCGGGTATGCGTCGATCGCCCAGGTGACGTAATGGCACACGGCCTCATGGCTCACCACCACGCCCTTGGGTCGTCCGGTCGAACCGGAGGTGTAGATGACGTAGGCGGGGTGGGCGGGCAGCAGGGTGGTGCCCCGCTCGAAGTCGGACACGTCTGTGTCACCAAGGCGCGCCAGCATCGCGACGGTACCGGGAGCATCGACCACAAGACGAGTCTGCTCGTCCTGCAACACCGTCTGCGTCACCTCGCTGGTGAGTACCAGGAGGGGTTCGGCGTCGGTGAGGAGGTGGGTGATGCGGTCGGCGGGGTAGTCGGGGTCGACCGGGACGTACGCAGCTCCGGTCTTGACCACCGCGAGGAGAGCGACGATCAGGTCGACGGAGCGGTGCATCATCACCGCGACGAGTGTTTCGGGTCCCGCGCCCTGGGTGATCAGCAGTCGCGCCAGGCGGTTGGCCCGGGCGTTGAGTTCGGCATACGTGAGGCCGGCCTCACCGAACACCACCGCTGTCGCATCCGGGGTCCGCGCGACCTGGGCTTCGAACAGCGTGGCCAGCGTGGCCTGCGGCACCTCGTGGGTGGTGTCGTTCCACTCGACCAGGATCCGGTCGCGTTCTGCTTCGCTGAGGATGTCGATCCGGTTCACGGCGACGGACGGGTCCGTGGTCACCGCGTGCAGGAGTCGGTTGAACCGCTCACCGATGGTGACGGCGGTGTTGTGGTCGAACAGGTCTGCGGCGTAGGTGATGCTGCCGGCCAGGCCCATGGGGGCGCCGTCAGCCGTGAAGTCTTCGGCGAGTTGGAAGTCCAGGTCGAACTTGGCGGCGGGGGTACCCGCAGGCAGTACTTCGACGTTGAGCCCGGGCAGCTCGAGACGAGCCTCGGCGTTGTTCTGCAGAGTGAGCATGACCTGGAACAGCGGGTGGCGGGCCATGGAGCGGGCCGGGGCCAGTTCTTCCACCAGCCGTTCGAACGGGACGTCCTGGTGTGTGTATGCGCCGAGGTCCGCTTCCCGCGTTCTGGCCAGCAGCTGCAGGAAGTTCGGGTCACCGGAGAGGTCCGACCGCAGAACAAGGGTGTTGACGAAGAGGCCCACCAGATCGTCGAGTGCCTCGTCGGTGCGTCCGGCGACGGGGCTGCCGATGGGGATGTCCTGGCCGGCTCCGAGCCGGGACAGCAAGACGGCCAATGCCGCCTGCACCACCATGAACACCGTCACGCCCTGCACCCGGGCCAGCTCGACCAACTCCTGGTGCACCTGTGCGTCAATGGTCAGTTCGACACTGCCACCCCGATGGGAGACGACCGGGGGACGCGACCGGTCGAACGGCAAGGCCAGCTCCTCCGGCAGGTCGGCCAGTGCCCGTTGCCAATAGGCCAACTGCTCGGTCAGGAGGCTGTCGGGGTCGGTCTCGTCACCCAGCAGCTCGCGCTGCCACAAGCTGTAGTCGGCATACTGCACCGGCAACGGCACCCGCTCCAGGGCCTGGCCAGTGGATCGGGCCGCATACGCGGCCGACAGATCCCGCGTCAGCGGGGCCAGGGACCACCCGTCACCCGCGATGTGATGCACCATGATCATCAGGACGTGCTCGTCGGGACCGGTTTCGAACAGCCAGGCCCGCAGCGGGATCTCGGTGGCAAGATCGAAGTGGTGACCTGCGATCTCGGCGATCGCGGCCTCGAGGTCGGCTGCCCGTTCGACCACGAGTGTGATCAGGGCGTTTTCGGCCGGCAGGATCTGCTGGTAGGGCTGCCCGTCCACCGTCGCGAACACGGTGCGCAGGACCTCGTGTCGGCCGACCACATCACGCAGGGCGGCCTTCAGAGCGTCGACATCCAGCGACCCGGTCAGGCGCAGGACGAGGGGGATGTTGTAGGTCGCCGACGGGCCTTCCAGCTCGCCCAGGAACCACAACCGCTGCTGCGCGAACGAGACCGGAACCCGCTCCGCCCGCTCCACCCGCAGCAGCGGTTGCCGCCTCGCACCGGATGAGGTCAACCGGCCCGCCAGGGCGGCCGGGGTGGGCGCCTCGAACAGCGTCCGGATCGGCACCTCGGCCCCGAAGACCGACCGGATACGGCTCACCAGCCGGGTCGCAAGCAGTGAGTGGCCACCCAGCTCGAAGAAATTGTCCTCCACCCCGACCGTGGACAGGCCCAGGATCTCGGCGAACACCTTGCACAGGATCTCCTCCTGCACCGTCGACGGCCCACGGCCACCATCGGCCGCCTGGTAGTCCGGAGCGGGCAGAGCCCTGCGGTCCAGCTTTCCGTTCACCGACAAGGGCAGCGCATCCAGCACCACCAAAGCCGACGGCACCATGAACTCCGGCAACACACCCTGCAGATGCCTGCGCACTACGGCGACGTCCACACCCTCCGGACCGCTCGCCGGAACGAGGTAGCCGACCAGTCGCTTGTCGCCGGGGCGGTCCTCACGCACCATCACCGCCGACTGCGCCACGGACGGATGCGCTGTCAGCGCCGCCTCGATCTCACCCAGCTCGATCCGGAAACCACGGATCTTCACCTGGTCATCCGTCCGCCCGAGGTATTCGATCTGACCGTGGACGTTCCAACGAGCCAGGTCACCGGTGCGGTACATCCGCTCACCCGGGGTGAACGGGTTGGCCACAAACCTCTCCGCCGTCAGCCCCGGCCGCTCGAGGTAGCCACGGGCCAGCTGGATGCCGGCCAGGTACAACTCACCCGCAACACCCACCGGCACCGGCCCCAACGCCGCGTCCAGCACATAGACCTGGGTGTTCCAGACCGGACGGCCGATGGGGACACTGCTGCCGCTGGTGTCGCTGTCACACGTCCATGCGGTGACCTCGACCGACGCCTCGGTGGGACCGTAGAGATTGTGAAGCGGAACGTCCAGTACGTTCCGGAACTGCCCGGCGATGTCGCTGGGGAGCGCTTCGCCACTGCAGAACACAGCTCGTAGGTCGGTACAGGCGGCGGCGGCCGGTTCACGGAGGAAGACCTGCAGCAGAGACGGGACGAAGTGCGCGATCGTGACACGTTCGCGCTGGATCAACTCGGCCAGGTACCCGGGGTCGCGGTGGCCCGAGGGCTTGGCGACCACCAATGTCGCACCCTGGAGCAGCGGCCAGAAGAACTCCCGTACCGACACGTCGAAACCGAAGGGGGTCTTCTGCAACACCCGGTCCGAGGGAGTCACGTTGTAGGCGCCCTGCATCCAGGTCAGCCAGTTGACGATACCCGCATGGGGTACGGCCACACCCTTCGGCCGTCCGGTGGAGCCGGAGGTGTAGATGACGTAGGTGGGGTGGGCGGGCAGCAGGGGGGCGCGGCGCTCGGTGTCGGCGGGGTCGGTTCCTTGAAGGCCCTCGAGTGCGGTGGTGGTCCGGGGGTCGTCGACGACCACGTGCGGCGGGTGGCCGTCGGTGAGGCGGGAAACCAGGTCCGTGCTGGTGAGCACGAGGAGGGGCTGCGCGTCGGTGAGGACGTAAGTGATGCGGTCGGCGGGGTAGTCCGGGTCAACGGGTACGTACGCGCCGCCGGCCTTGACCACCGCAAGGAGCGCGACCACCAGGTCGACAGAGCGGTGCATCATGACCGCGACCAGCGACTCGGGTCCCACTCCGCGGTCGATCAGCAGGCGGGCGAGGCGGTTGGCGCGGGCGTTGAGGTCCGCATAGGTCACCTCGATATCCTCGAAGACGACGGCGGTCGCGTCGGGGGTGCGCGCGGCCTGCGTCTGGAACAGCTCCGGCAGCGTCGCCGCGGGCACCTCCCGCGCGGTGTCGTTCCAGTCCTCGAGAACCAGACACTGCTCGGAACGGCTCATCAACGTGATCTGGTGTACGCGGTCCTCCGCAGTGGAACGCGCCATCCAGTTCATCACGTCAAGGAATTTCGCAGCATGCTCCTGCGCTGCTCCCCGGCTGTAAAGATCCGGGTTGGCATCCACCACCACGGAAATGCTTCCGTCGGATGACCTGTCGTACACCGAAATCGACAGGTCATTGAAATTGATGCCACCGAGCCCGTGCGCACTGCTGGGGGCGTCACCGAATCTCAGGTCGTAGTCAAAGGAGACGATATTGACCAGCAGCGGGTAAAGTCCACTGCGCCCTACGAGCTTCAGGTCTCTGAGGATGTCCTCGTAGCGGTATCGCTGATGCCGCAAAGCATCTCTTACTCCGCGAGACACCTGCTTAACAAGTTCCCTCACCGCGGCCTTCGGCTGCACTGTGAGGCGTAGAGGAATGATATTCGCCGTCATTCCCGGGACGTCCCGCAGGGCAGTTGTTCTGCCCATGACGGGGACCCCGAGAATGATGTCCTCTTGTCCCGTGGCGCGATGGAGGTAGGCAGCGCTCGCGGCTATGGCCAGACCCGAGAGGCTCGTCCCCAGCCGACGTGCGGAGCTTCTGAGTTCCGCGGCGGCGGCGGGAGGAATGTGGAGCGTATGACGTGTCAGTTCATGGGGTGTTGTGGAGGGTTCCCGGCCGCTCAAGCTGACCGTTTGAGGGCGATCGGAAAGACGCTCCGTCCAGTACTCCCGGTCCAGTTCGAATTCCGCGGACATCCGATAATCGGAATCGGCATCCATCAGTACGGAACTCGAGGGAAGCGCACTTCCCGTGAGGGATTCGCCAGCCAACAGTGCCGTGTAAACCGCAGCCACTCGGGCGGCTATCAGGGATCCTGCGAGTCCGTCTGCGATGATGTGGTGAATTCTGTAATACCAGAGGAAGAGATCTTCGTCGACCTTGAACATGGCTTGGGTGAAAAGTTCAGCGCCCTGGAGATCGACTGGACGTCGCATGTCCGCCCACATCCAACTCTCCGCGCTGGAACGGGGATCCTCCTCACCGCTCACGTCGATCACGTGAAACAGCCAATCGCTCCGCAGGTCAAAATGCTGCCGCGGGACTTCATCTGCGGTTCCCTCGAAACGCAGGCGAAGACAGTCAACTTCTTGGACGACTCTGCGCACGGCCGCTTCAAAAGGGCCCGTGTCCACCTTTCCGTGAATCTCTATGTATTCACCCATGTTATAGATGGGATTATCCGGATTGAGTTGCTGCGCATGCCATACGCCAAGCTGTCCGGCCATCAGTTCACGACGGCCACCATGCGATCCAGACATATCCACACCTCGGTCAACGTTCGCGCCCCACACCAGGAGCAACTAATTTAAGATGAACGACTTCTCCGAGCCGTTCGGAGATAACTTAGGAGACAAGCCCCATAGCCACCCCATACCGACCCTCCGTAATTCCAGGTCGCATTTCCGTTCCTGATCGGCCACCTACGTATTGACAACGTTGTCAGTCCACGCAACAGCGATGTCACAGCGGGGGGCTTCACATATACAGGAGGGACGAGGTCGGCGTCGGGAGCCTGAGGAGCATACGCCCCGGGTGTCGCATCCGGATGATCAAAGTGTCCGGTGTCCGACATGGAGCCGAGCCGCCGATGATACTGGGAGTACGGGGTCCAGATGACATCCGGGCGGACCATCGTCGAGGAACTCGCTCACGTGCAGGCCGGCCCATTGTTGCAGGAGACGGAGACACGAGCGGCGCCGTCGAAAGACACAGTGGCGACGTTGCCCTTGCTGTCGCGTGCCTGGGCCCAGCCCGTTCCCGACCGCACCTGTGCGCCGCCAGGCCGTTCAGGGCTCCAGGTGCTGGACTCGCCGCTCTGTGGGTACGCCGGAGCGCCGGTCAGGAAACCCAGGGAGAGCGCCATAATGAACGCACCAAATCCCCAGGACGGCCTTTTCTTCGTCTTATTCGACATGAAATACGTCTCTTAGTTCTAAATCTTCTTCCGGAGGCGGCGGGCGTCTCTCCCCGATGCGGGACCGCAGGACGACTGATGAGCCCCTGCGTCGAGGGCAGCCGTGACGATCGGATCCGCCAATCGGGGCTTTCCACAGGAACGTTCGGAAGTCGCTGCACAGGTTTCCGTGTTCGACTCTGTGGTTCCGTGGGTGCATTGACATGCAAGCAACTACCCGAAGAGATCGGCGCAACCCTCCACATGGGGAGGCCCCTCAGCCAGATCTAGAGAAGTACCCCAGGAGCAGCTAAACCCATCACTTTGCCCCATTTCGCATCCAACCACGACGTCAGTCAACTCACCTTGGGGCTGGCCGACTTGATGCGAGCATATGCTCGCTCAAGCGGCCGGTCAACCACTACTGCAACAGCGATTGGTGTCACTGTTTGCCAAGGCGCTCAATGGCCTGGTCATGGGCGATGTGAGGACAGGTCTGGGCTAGGTGCAGGAGCAGATCGTGCACCGGTGCGCCCGGTCGGGGCCGCGTGAATCGGTTCTGCGTCTCCGCGAGGGCCGGTAGCGCCATTGGAGCGGAAGAGCAGCTGGACCCGCTGGCGGAGGGGCCGGGCATAGCAGCACGGACCGGATCCACCGGCTGCCCAGAAGCCCCTGGATCGGTGGCAGACATGCCAGCGGCCCAGGTGCTGGGCTGGTCCGAGGAGTCAAACGCGGTCCCGCACGGCCCGGAGTCAGGAGACCTTCGGGCGCCCGGCCGCCTCGGGTCGCCAGACATCGAGGTCCGGGGCCGCCGTGAGGAAGCTTGATCCCCGCGGCGATCTCCTCGGCGCGGACGTCGTCGAGCAGGAAGATGAAGTGCTCGATCACCACGGGCTGATCCCTGAGGTCGCCGTCCGGATCCACCGCGGTGTTCGCACGGTCCGCCGCGAGGCAGAGCACCATCATGAACACCTTGAGGTGATCCGCCCCGAGCAGCACGCTCGCAGTTCGGCAACGGGGGCCGGTACGCAGTGGCAACGACTGCCCGCCGGCCGTCAGGCCCTGCTCGCGCCGAATCAGCAAGTTGGTTGGCGCTTTGGTACACCGCAGGTCACGAGGCGTGTCAACCCGACGCCATCTTCCGCATGGACGAGTTCGGGCCGTGCAACCTCCAGCCCCGCCCCGGACGACAGGGGGCCGATCGCGGCGGCCGACACAAGGACCCGGACCGCGATCCGAGGCCGAAACAAGGGGCCACCTGCACGCGTCTGAACGGAGTTCATGCCCAGTCCACGGCACCGACCCCACCAGTCATAAAAGCCCGGCAGCATGATCCACCGCTACTCATCCGGCGGAACAAGCGCGCTGTTCCGGTCAGTCACGAACCAGACCGCGTTCACGCGACCCCAAAACAGGGCCGCCCCGCCGGGCGGGACGTGGTCAAACCTCCCCGCCCAGCGTGGTCACGGAGTGGGTCCGAGGCCTGTCTGCAGCCGTCGGCGGTCGGGCCGGCCGACGGCGTCCGCGTCGGTCAGCGGGTGCGGAGACTGCTGGTGTACACGTCCGTACGGTTCAGTGGTGCGCCGGGGTGGGTCTCGGTGAGCACCGCCCGTACTCCCTTGCCGTCCGCCACCAGGCCTTGGTAGTCGCCGAGGAAGTAGCCCCCGGCGAACGGTGCCTGCAGCCAGTCGAAGATCCGCGAGATGCGTCGCTCGGTCCGGCGCTTCGGGTCCCCGTGCGGCAGGGTGGCCAGCTGGTAGGCGGTGGGCAGGGTGGTGGTGTTGCCGGGCTCGAGGAAGCGCAGGTCGTAGTAGGTGAGCGCGACCGTACCCCGCTCGGTGACCGCGATCGACGGGGAGAAGGCCGGCACGTCCTCCGGGCTGATCAGCTCCGGGGCTCCCCAGGTGCGTCCGCCGTCGGTGGAGCGCACCAGCTGGACGGAGTCGAACCTGCCGCCGGAGAAGTCCGAGCCCTCGTACGCCATGTAGAGCGTGCCCGTCTTCGGGTCGACGGCCGGGCTGGGCAGGGTGGACGCGGCGCGCAGCAGTTTGGTGGGGTCGTTCGGGTCGACCTCCGGTACGGAGGTGTCCCGGGCCACGGTGACCGGGGCGCTCCAGGTCTCTCCGGCGTCGGTCGAGGTGACCACCTCGTAGCGGGCTTCGACGACGGTGCTCAGGTCCTCGGAGTGGGTGATCCGGTCGAAGAAGTCGTACAGGGTACCGGTGTGCCGGTCGACGACGATCAGATGGCCGATGGTCTGGGTGTTGGGCACGGTGCTGGTGTCGACGAACAGCCGGGCCCCGCTCCATGTACGGCCGCCGTCCCGGGTGACGGAGATGTAGCCCGGACCGTCGAGGGAGCTGGGGCCGGGCGGGTCGTTGTCGAGGCGGTCCCAGACCTGGTAGGCGGTGCCCTTGCGGATCGGGTCGGCGGTGAGCGAGGGCTTGTCGTTGAAGAACGGCTGCTCGTCGACGTGCGTGGTGGTGAGGTTCTGCCAAGTGCGGCCGCCGTCGCGGGACGTGGCGGCCAGGAGGCCGGTGCGCGTGCTCTTGGTGAAGTCGACGCCCTCGCCGCTCGCGTAGACGGTGCCGTCCGGGCCGGTGCTCACCCAGGGATCGGTGGCCCGTTCGAAGTCCGCTCCGCCCGGGGCGCACAGGCTGAACGGCAGCGTGCTCCGGTGGAAGGTGTGGCCGTCCGTGGTCCAGCCTGCCACCAGGCCACGGGCGCCGCCGTCGTTCCAGCGGTCCTGCTGGAACACGGTGACCACACGCTTGGGGTCGCGCGGATCGACGGACAGGTACGGCTCGACCTCTGTGCCCGGGTAGACGATGCTGTCGGGGGACCTCGCTCCGATGGTGCACGTCGCGTACGGGTCGCCCTGGGACACCTTGACCAGTGGTGTGCCGTCGGGGTTCCGGCCTACTGCGGCGGGAGTTGCACCGGTGACCGTGACGAGGAGGAGCGCGGCGGCGGTGACGGCGGTCAGGGGCAGGCGGACGCGCATGCGGGATCTCCTCCGGGCCTGTCGGCCGGGGTACGGGACCGCCGTCATCGGGGCGGCCTGGGGCACGGAGGCGTACCGGAACGCGAGGGGGGCGACTCCACTTGGTCCTTTTCGGCGTTAGAGCAGATCGACTAACCCCCACCAGGCAGGCGCCCCGCAGCCACGCGCCGCGGGGCGCTCCGCGCGAGCGAATCGGGGGCCAACTAGCGCTTTCGTGCCAACCAAAAGCCTCGTCACAACAGCATGTGACCAGGTTTCACATCTGGCACCAGGCCACGTCCGGGACCTGCATCGATGCCAACTAAGGGATTGCAGATCATTAACACGTTGTTTTGATCTTGTTGTCTTCGCAGGTCTGTGCCTGGACCCGGGCCTGAAGGGCGGCGAGGGCCGTGGGTGGGGTTGTCGCCGGTGGGATGGTGATGCCGTGTGTCTCGAGCAGGCGCCGGTTCTTCAGGAGGGTGCGGTGCATCGCGGTGCGGCTGGTGGCGAACAGCACGGCGAGGGGTTCCGCGGCCAGGGCGGCCCGTAGGTGAAGCACGGTGGCCAGGATCTGGTCGGGGAAGGTCAGCCGGGGCGGGCGGCCGCGCCGGATATCCCCGTCCGGGGCCAGGGTCTCGGTGAGGTCGTTCAGTTGCCGGCGGGTCATCCCGGTCAGTGCGGGATCGGAGAGCAAGGCCTGGTCCCACTCCGGATCCGGCGTCTGCGGGGTCCGGGCCGCCGGGATTACGGGTGATGGCTGGGGGTGCAGTGCATAGTTCCAGGCGCCCTGGAACGCGTGCCGGGTCAGCGGCAGGGCGGCCATCTCAGCGTCTTTGATGCGGACTCCGGTCGGGTAGGTGTTGGTGTCGAGTTCGGCCCTCACGCGCAGTCCGGTGCGGGTGGTGGTCGCGGCGATCGACTGCACGATGACTTCGTGGCTGGTCAGCGGGCGGCCACTCCAGTTCATGGTGATGTGCGAGAACAGCCTGTGTTCGATCTTGTTCCACTTCGATGTGCCTGGTGGTAGGTGACACACGGTGATCGTCAGTCCGGTTTCAGCGGCGAGTTGGGCCAGCTCGAGCTTCCAGGCCCGGGTGCGGTAGCCGTTGGATCCTCCGGCGTCGGCAGTGATCAGCAGCTGTGTCGCCTGCGGGCAGGCAGCCTGGCCCTGGCCGAGCCACCAGCGGCGGATCGATTCCACGGCGAACGCGGCGGTGTCGTGATCGGTGCCGACGTTGACCCAGCCGGTGTTCGCGGTCAGATCGTAGATCCCGTAGGGGACGGCTTTGCCCAACTGTGGGTCGGCGAAGTCGTGGACGCTGACCGGGACAGGCTCGCTGGCGGGACGCCACTGGCGGCCGCTGTTCTTGAACTCGCCGACGAGTTCCTTCTTCTTGGTGTCGACGCTGATGACCGGCTGGCCGGTGTCCCGGTGGTTGCGGGCCTGCTCGTTGAGGTAGCGGAACTGGGCGTCCCGGTCCGGATGCTGACTGCCCTCGAGCGTCTTCGCGTTGGCCTGAAGACTGAAGCCTTCCTCCCGCAGCAGATCGCCCACGGTATCGGCGCTGATCCGGTGCCCGGCCCGGGCCAGCTCCGCCGCGATCGTACGGGTCGATTTCACAGTCCACCGCAGAGGCGACATCGGGTCGCCTCTCTCATCGGGCTCGACCAGCGCCAGCAGTGCCGGCCGCACACCCGGATCCAGATCGGCGACCCGTTTGCGTCCTCCGCCGGGACGCCGGACCCGCCCCAACGGCTCCTCTCCGGATTCCAGCTCGAACACGCCATTGCGGACCGTCGTCTCACTGACCTGGGCCGCCCGAGCGACAGCGCGGATGCCGCCATGCCCCAGCAGCCGGGCCTCGGTTCCCATCAACAGCCGTCGCTGCCGCTCGTCCAGATGCGGGAACAACACCGCGAACTTCGCGGAGAGTTGGTCACGGGTCTCGTCCGGGATGCGCATACCAGACCAACGAGCCCCAGGTCGGGAAGCAACACCTTGATGATCTGCAATCCCTTAGAAGGTTCAGCAACTGCGGGTATGGAATCAGAGAGATAGTTGGCACTTTGGTACACCGCAGGTCACTGGGGTGTTTCGCCGGGGACACGAGGCCGTCGGTCCTCCGAGCGGAAGGCTTCCTCGGGTGAGACCGACGGACTTCAGATCCCGGTGCAGCTTCTCCGTTGGTGATCCGTACGGTGATGCATCCAGAGCACCACGTCGCAGACCCGCAACGCGCTGACGGCCGCGGGGAGGTCGGCGGACTGCCTTAGCAGTCAAACAAAATGACGGAGCCTTGCAGTCATCAGCGGCCCTCAGGGACATCGCCGGCGAGTCCGAGCGAAGGCGCCGTCTGCGCCCCCAAGCAGGCTTTGCTCCAGCACTCCGTGCTCGAAGACGGCGGTGTCCGCGACCAGCACCTCGTCCCCGGCTTACGTCCAGTCGGCGCGGGACCGGGCCTCAAGGGGCAGGCAGGAGCAGAAGCCCTGTTGGTGGCCGGGCCGACGCCGAGCCAGCCGTCAGCTCGGGCCGTGGCGAGCAGGCGTTCTGGCTCCCCACCCGAGATGCCGAGTTGCAAATGTATTACTAGAATCATATGTGGCTGTTGGCCGCGACTGCGGGAATCACTCCCGCAGTAACGAGCCCAGAGTGCGCGGCGGTCACGAACCGTACGCACCAGCCCAGCGAGTCCGTGGCCCGACGAGGCCGCGTTGACGGCGGACGTGCGCTCATTTGCATCTATGCGGCCTCCCGCATAATCCGCGTACGCCTCTTATGTAAGGAAGCAGAACAACTTCGCGCCGCAGCGAGTGGCACAACAACGAGAAGGGTTTTGAACCATGCAGGCACTGAGAGTGAAGCGACTCTTCGCGGTGTCCGCCATCGGCGTTCTGATGGCCGGTGGCGCCGCCCTCGGAGCCGCAGGTACGGCCTCGGCGGCAACGCCGACCTACTCTGTCGCCTCCGTCCAGGGTGGCGGCTGGGACGACGACGACGATTACGGCCACGGTGGGTACGACGACGACTGGGGCGGAGGGTATGACGACTGCGACTGACAAGCAGACTACGCTGTGCGGCCCGGCGACGGGCCGCACAGCGTGACGTTCCGCCACAGCAAACGGCCGCTCGACACGGCCCAGCTCACTCGCCGACCCCCGGAATCGACTGGGCGTGAGCGAGAGCCCGTTCCCCGGCTCCATGGCACGACGTCGAAGCTCCTCCTCATCAACGGCGGCCGGCGCGACCACCGCCTCTTCCTGCGCGGCCGGCACGATCTTCTCGCCCTCCGCCTTGCAGGTGTCCCCAGGGCGCTCGGGACGAGAGCTCGCCCAGTCGGCCAGGGTGTGTTTGGTCGTGAGGTGCCAGACCGTCTCGGGGTGGTGACCGCCTGGGGGTCTGCCCGGGCGGGTGCGCGAAGTGCCTGCGTACTGTCCCGCCCAGGCGGCCGCGGGTTACCAGCGGCTCCGCCTCGGTGACCGGATCAACCGTCACCGGGTCCCCCTCGCGAAGAAAGGCGTGGCTCACGGGCCGGGCCGTCTGGGACGAGGCCTTGGGCGGTGCACGCGGCTGAGGGGTAAGGCAGTCCTTGCGGTCGTCGCGCGTGCTCTCAATGTGGTGCGCGATTGGACGTCGACTCCGGAGGGGGTGCTGTTGCCGCAACCGATCGGGCTGCCGCGAGGTGGCCCTGCAGCCCGATCACCTGTCAGGGTGGCTGCACAGGTGTTCCAGACGCTTCATCCCCTCTTGGAAGATCTTGTCCAGACGACGTTGTGTTGCCCGGAGCAGCAGGTGCACAGGGGCTGAGCAGTCGACTGCGATGGTCCAGCTGACTCGGGTGCGTCCGTCGGCCGAGGGTGTCAGGGTCCACTGCTCCATCATGGCTGCGACGCCGCGCGCATTGGTGTCGTGGACCTGGTAGACGAATCGTCCGGGGGAGTCCCAGACGAGCAGTTTCTCGTGGGCGCGGATCACCTTGCACAGGCGTAGGTAGCGCACTGTTCCCACCCCGTACGGCGGCGTTCCTTCATAGCGGCATTCGTTGGCCGGCCCGAACCAGCGGGGCCAGTTCTCGGGGTGGGCCGCGAGCTGGTCGAAGATGGCGTCGGCCGATGCGCGGATGTCTCTGCTCCGGGTTCGCCGTACAGGCGCGCGTTCGAGGAAGCCGGGGTCTTCGGAGCGCAGTTGGTGGGCCATGGTGGTTCGGCCTTTCGGCTGGGCGGGTGAACAGGCGGCAGACGGGCGCATCAGCACGGCGGGGGTCAGGTCACCGCCCAACGGCTCATCATTGCGCAGCGTCCGGTGGAGCACTGGCTGATACGGCCGCGTGAGGTACGAAGGGCCTCTTCCGGACCAATCCCAGGGGCGTAGCGCAAGCGGACACGGTGGTTGCGGCATACGTTCCCCAGAGCAGGCAGGGTCCACTGCGAAGCTGAGGAGATGAGGATGCCCGTTCCGTTCAGGGGCGTGATCCAAGAGGACATCCGGGAGTCGGTGCCGGACTGGGAGCCGTACAAGCAGCCGGAGGCCCCTGAGGGCGCGCCGAACGTGCTGTATCTGGTGTGGGACGACGTCGGCTTCGGCACGTTCGACATCTTCGGCGGGCTGGTGGAGACCCCCGCGATGCGCCGGATCGCGGATATGGGGGTGAAGTTCACCAACTTCCACACCACCGCCCTGTGCTCCCCGACGCGTGCGTCCCTGCTGACCGGGCGGAACGCGACCAGCAACGGCATGGCATGCGTCGCGGAGATGACCAGCGGCTTCCCCGGTTCCAGCGGTCGTATCCCGTTCGAGAACGGCACCCTGGCCGAGGTGCTGGTCGAGCGGGGCTGGAACACCTATGCCCTGGGCAAGTGGCACCTGTGCCCTTCGGAGGAGGCCAACATGGCGTCCTCGAAGCGGTACTGGCCGCTGGGCCGGGGGTTCGAGCGCTTCTACGGATTCCTTGGCGGCGAGGCCGATCAGTACTACCCCGACCTGTTCTACGACAACCATCCGATCGAGCCGCCCTACACCCCGGAGCAGGGGTACCACCTGTCGAAGGACCTGACGGACCGGACCATCCAGTTCATCAGGGAAGCCAAGGTGATCGCGCCGGACAAGCCCTGGTTCACCTACTTCTGCCCGGGCGCCGGCCATGCGCCGCACCACATCTTCAAGGAGTGGGCGGACCGGTACGCGGGGAAGTTCGACGACGGCTACGAGATCTACCGGCGCCTGACGCTTCAGCGGCAGATCGAGCTGGGCATCATGCCGGAGGGCACCGAGCTCACCCCGATCAATCCGCACGGTGAACCGGAGACGACCGGCCCTTCGGGTCAGCCGTGGCCGGCCACGGATTACGTCCGCCCGTGGGAGTCGCTGAGCGCCGAAGAGAAGCGCCTGTTCGCCAGGATGGCCGAGGTCTTCGCCGGCTTCGTCTCCTACACCGACGATCAGATCGGGCGCCTGCTGGACTACCTGGAGGAGTCCGGGCAGCTGGAGAACACGATCATCGTCGCCGTGTCGGACAACGGGGCCAGCGCGGAGGGCGGTCCGAACGGCTCGATGAACGAGAACAACTTCTTCAACGGCGTGGCCGACGACATCGCCGAGAACCTGCGTCACCTCGACGAGCTGGGCAGCCCGAAGACCTACAACCACTACCCGACCGGGTGGGCGTGGGCGTTCAACACCCCCTTCAAGTACTGGAAGCGCTGGGTCTCCTACGAGGGCGGTATCGCCGACCCGGCGATCATCGCCTGGCCCAAGGGCATCAAACAGCGTGGGGAGACCCGCCACCAGTACGTGCACGCCATCGACATCGTGCCGACCATCTACGACCTGCTCGGCATCACGCCCCCTGACGTGGTGAAGGGCGTCAAACAGAGCCCGCTGGAGGGCGCCAGCCTCCGGAAGGCTCTGCAGGACGAGCAGGCACCCGATCCGCGGCAGACGCAGTTCTACACCATGCTCGGCACCCGTGGGATCTGGCACGACGGCTGGCATGCCGCGACCATGCACCCGCCGGCGCCTTCCAACTGGAGCCACTTCGGCGACGACGTCTGGGAGCTGTACAACCTGCGGGAGGACCGGTCGGAGAACCGGGACCTGGCCGCCGAACATCCGGAAAAGCTGGAGGAACTCAAGGCCCTGTGGAAGGCGGAGGCCGAGAAGTACAACGGTCTGCCTCTGGACGACCGCAGCCCCGTGGACATCCTGTCCACCCCGCGGCCCCAGCTCAGCAAGCCCCGGGACCGGTACGTCTACTACCCCGGGTGCGCCGACGTACCCGAGTCCGCAGCCGTCAACATCCGTGGACGGTCCTACTCGATCGTCGCCGAGACGCACCTGGACACCCCCGAGGCCCAAGGTGTGCTCTTCTCCCACGGCGGCCGCTTCGGCGGCCACAGCCTGTACCTCAAGGACGGGCACCTGCACTACGTGTACAACTGGCTCGGCCGCACGGAGCAGAAGGTCAGCTCACCCGACCGGGTCGGCACCGGCGACCTCAGCTTCTCGGCCGTCTTCCGGGCCGGTGACCGTGACGAGCAGGGCAGCACGAACGGAACGCTCGCCCTCTTCATCGGCGACCGGAAGGTCGCCGAAGCGGACATCAAGACCCAGCCCGGCCACTTCTCCCTGGTCGGCGAAGGCCTCGCAGTCGGCCGCGACAGCAGCCAGCCGGTCTCCAGCGACTACGAATCCCCCTTCGCCTTCCTCGGCGGCACGATCCGTGAAGTAGTGGTCGACGTCAGCGGAGAACCCTTCGAGGACCTGGAGAAGGAACTCATCGGAATGTTCCACCGCGACTGAACCGGGCACCTGGGGCTGCAGTCCCGCACCGGCCCTCTGCGCCGGGTCCGTCAACGAGAGACGACGGGCCCGGCGTCCGCTGCGCAGCGGAACCCCTGGTGGCCCGTGCTGCTGTCCGGGGTGCTGGAGCTGCGGGCTGCCACCCGATAGCGGCGGCAATAGGAGGCATGGCACAGGTAGGAGCCGCCGCGGATCACCCTTGCGGTGCCGAGCGCGGGCCCCTGGGGATTGTCCCTCGGGCTGCGCCGGTAGTAGTTCGGGGCGTACCAGTCCGCGCACCACTCCCAGACGTTGCCGCACGCGTTGTACAGGCCGTGACCGCCCGGCGCGTAGGCGGTCACCGGGGCGGTGCCGTACCAGCCGTCCGCGCGCGTGTGGTGGTCGGGGAAGCGGCCCTGCCACACGTTCATCCGGCGCTCACCGTCCGGCTCCAGGTCGTTCCCCCAGGGGAAGGCGGCCTGTTCGAGGCCGCCGCGGGCGGCGTACTCCCACTCGGCTTCCGTCGGCAGCCGCTTGCCCGCCCACGCCGCGTACGTGCGGGCGTCGTTCCACGAGACGTGGACCACCGGGTGGTCGCCGCGCCCGGCTACGTCGGAGCCGGGGCCCTCAGGACGACTCCAGGACGCTCCGTGGACCTGACGCCACCAGGGGGCCGCCGCAACGGCCCGTGTGTCCGGGAAACCGGCGGGCAACAGGCCGACGAAGACGAACGACCACTCGTACCGCTCGGCATCCGTCACGTAGCCGGTCGCGGCGGTGAAGGCCGCGAAGTCGGCGTTGGAGACCGCGCAGCGGTCGATCCAGTACGGGGCAAGCGACACCTCGTGGACCGGACCCTCACCGTCACCCGGCAACGCCCACGCGTCCTGGGAGCCCATCAGGAAAGCCGCCTCGCCCAACCTCACCATGCCCTCACGGTCCGTGCCGCCTACCGCAGGCGATACCCGCTCCCCTCCCGCCGCCGACTCGGCCACCAGTTGCACCGGGTCCGGCCGGGACGGGATGCAGCAACCGGAGGTCAACTCACTGTCAGACATCGTCCGTCCTTCACAGGGAATGAGGGGATGCGAGTGCTCCACGCGATTCTGATGCAGCCCGCGTCCTGGGGCGGGGGTCGACACGGCGTCACGCCGGGCACGGCAGCGGTGTGGTCAGCGCTGCCGCAGGGCGTCGTATGCCTCGCGCACGCTGGGGAAGACGGGTAGCTGCCGAGTAGCGCCATCCTGGTAAGGGCTTTCACGCAGCGTGGTCAGCACCTGCTCCCGAGGGCGGGCGACCACCAGCTGGCAGTCACGCGCCCTCAGGTCGGTGGCGAGCTGGGCGAGGGTTTCCGCGGCGGTGGCGTCGAGGTAGAACACCACCTCGGCGTCCAGGACCACATACCGCGGATACGGCGACCGGGCAGCCGCCAGGGTGTGGATCCGCTGCGAGATCCGGCCGGCGTTGGCGAAGAACAACGGCGCGTCCACACGGTAGATCAGCACATCCGTACCGACTGCCTCATCCGGAGCAACCTCGTGGGGCGGCCGGCCGTCGTCGGGGACGACGAGCACGGCGTCGTGAGGCCAGGCAACGCGGCGAAGCAGCTGCATCAGCGCCAGGACGACGGCCACCAGCAATCCGTAGAGCACACCGAGAGCCACCACACTGGCCATCGTCACGATCGCCAGCACACTCTCCCTGCGCCAGCCGTGCCACAACCGCTCGAAGCCCGCGAAGTCGAACAGGTGCGAGGCCGACACCATGACCACGGCGGCCAGCACCGTCACCGGCAACAGCGCGATCACCGGACCGGTGGTGAGGATGCCGACCACCACAAAGCCCGCGCACACCAACTGGAACAGCTGCGAGTGGGCCCCCGCGCCGCGTGCGGACAGGGTGCGCTGCGTACCCGGCATCGCCGCGAAGCCACCCAAGGCGCCCGCGCCCGCGCTCGCCGCACCCATCGCAACCGACTCCCGGACCAATGAGATCCGCGGCGCAGAGGGAAGTGCTGTACGGTGCAGGGCCGCCGTCCCTTCGATCGACGCGATCATGGCCATGCCGGCCGCGGCGGGCAGCAGCGCCCACACGTCCGCGGCGCTCACCCCCGGCCAGCCGGGGGCAGGCAGG
The DNA here is from genome assembly GCF_035917235.1 of Streptomyces sp. NBC_01294. Taxonomy (NCBI): domain Bacteria; kingdom Bacillati; phylum Actinomycetota; class Actinomycetes; order Kitasatosporales; family Streptomycetaceae; genus Streptomyces; species Streptomyces sp. NBC_01294. The sequence goes on along the minus strand of NZ_CP108423.1, from coordinate 7,462,906 downwards.
CCGCCGGCGATACGGCCGGTCATCGCCACGCCGTGACCGGCCAGATCCGCAGCGGCCGATACGGCGACCGCCACCACACAGACCACGGGTGTGACGGGCACCGCGCGCAGGACGGGCACGGCGTGGAACACCGGCTTGAGCAGGACGAGTGCGAGGAGAGTGGCCACACCGACGGCGGCGGTCACCCACTGCACCTGGTCCAGATGGGTGAGCACCTCCCACACTTTGACCATGGGATGGTCACTGTCCGTCTTCACGCCCACCAGCTTGCCCACCTGACTGGCCATGACCTGCACAGCCGTCCCTGCCAGATATCCGAGCAGCACCGGCGCCGACAGGAGACTGGTCAGCCCGCGCAGCCGCCCGGGCAGCAACAGCAGGGCCCCCGTCATCAGCGCCAGACATGCCGCCAGTGACGCAGCCCGCCCGGCGTCGCCGTCAGCGCGGGAGCTCACTGCAGTGAACGTCATGATGGCCAGGGTCGACGAAGGGCCGACCGCGATCACACGTGTGGACGTCACCAGGGCGAACACCACCATCGCCCCGACAGCGGTGTACAGCCCTACAACCGGCGGCAAACCCGCCAACTGCCCGTAACCCAGGCCCTGGGGCACCAGCGTCACCGCGACCGCGAACCCGGCCACGACATCCCCGCGCACTGAGCGCAACGAACAGTGCCTCAGCTGCCCGAACAGCGGTACCGCATTCCACAATGACAACCGGCTCGCCTTCACCCCGTCATTGTCGGGATCCCAACCCGATATCGGCGGCACAACACCGCATGACATGGAAGTGCAGCCACATCGGGGTCTCCATCAGGACCAGCTCGCCCCTCCACCACGGCCTCGGCCGTGACCGCGATTTCCGGCACTGTCTGCCGGCGTTTCTCTGGGCGCGAGCCGAATCACCTCACTTCGCGGTCGGTGAGTCGCTGTCACCCGAAAGACGCGTCCCTCTATCGTCGACGGGAGGCGTGGCCTACGTCGCACGAATGGGTGCGCTGAGCGACTCGTCCGGGCATGCTGTGCTGAACAGTGGGAGCGAAAGTGGCTGGTGGAGTGCCTCCCGATCCGAGCCCTGAGGTGACGGTGAGCCCGCCAGGAATCGACCCCACTCTGCGTGCCATTTCCACTGCATCGGTGGCTGGAACGCTCGTCATCTGGTGGCCTGCTTTTACGCTCGGCGCATACGGTGCAATCTACTTCAACACCTTGATGACCATTTGGGCAGTGGCCACGACTGTATTGTTCTCGGGTGTGGTTCTACGCAGCAGAGGTGCAATTCCTTGGGGTGGCTGGATTGCCCTTGCACTGCCCTCCACATGGATCATCCTGGCCATCATGTTGCCGAGAGGAGGCGATTTTCACTTCATTCAATATTTCGAGATGGCGCTGACCCTGGTTGGCGCCCCGATACTGACGTGGCTGCTGTCGAAAATCCTGGTGCCTGACTACGCGACGCTCTCCCTGTTTCACCGCTTGGGAGCCGTCGGCGCCACGATCACCGTGGGAATCCTGGCCTACCTGCTCGGGGAGTTCAATTACCTGTTCCTCACCTGCACGGATTTCAGCGTCAGCGGCAACCAGCCCCCGACCGACTGTGCCGAACGAGCGTCCATCCGTCGCTACTGAAACCCACTTCGCTGCACTCCGGGGTGGGCTGTTCGAGCCGTGTTCACCGCCTCCGCGCAGAGACGGGGTCCCGCGCGGGTATGCCGAAAGACGTGATCATGTCTATCGAGGTGCTCCCGGAATCGTGGCTCAGCGACGCGATCGATCTCCTGGCACGCATCGTGGAGAGCATCGGCGCGTTGATCATCTTCGTCGGCGCCGTCTGGGCATTCGGCCGCTTCCTGGCGGTGCTGGTCAAGGACCACGGGAGGGAACGGAAGTACAACCAGATCCGCCTGAACCTCAGCAGGTTCATCGCGCTGGGGCTGGAGTTCCAGCTGGCGGCCGATGTTCTGCGCACGGCCGTGGCGCCGACTTTCACCGACATCGGACAACTCGCCGCGATTGCTGCGATCCGAACAGCGCTCAACTACTTCCTCGCCAAAGAGATCGACCGGGAAAGCGCGGAAGTCGAACAGGATCGCCAGGAGACGAGCAAAAAGGACCGCCAAGATCAACTGCCTCCCGCCTGAGTCCAAGGGATGAACAGCGTCAACGAAACCGCGGCACTCCTGGTCGCCGCTGCCGGTGCGATCTGCGCTCTGGTGGCCCTGGTCGTCTACGGGAGTCGCGCCGCGCTGCCGGTGCTGCTGGAATTTCTCACCGCCGCCGCGCTGATCCGTCTGGCCGCTGATCCGTCATGGGGCACTATTCTGCTCGCGGCCGGTCTCGTCGCTGGGCGCGTGATCACATCAGGCGGCCCTCATCTCAGTGGACGGCGTCCCGCGCGGAGCGGAAGAGGCTCGAACGTGCGACCAACTCGTTGACGGGCCTTCCTGGTGCTGCTCGTTACAAGTTCATGGAGGGTGTTGATCAGGCGGCCTCGAGTGGGGTGGCGTTGTAGGTCCAGCGGTAGGGCTTGGCGTTCTCGTTGTGCCTGATCACGTAGACATCGAGTCAGCTTGTGTCGGCCGATGTTCGCGACGCCCGGTGCCGACGTGCGTTGTAAACGCCGCTGCAGTAGCCATGAAGCGCCACCCGATACTCCTCAGCGAGATCCATGGCTCTAGGGACGCTCTCGGATGCCGCCTCTTCACAGACAACTTCGGACACGGAAACACTCAGCCCTTGGGGACCATCGCATGCTGTGGCGATTCGATCTGCATACAAGTAGAGGCGTCTCTGCAATCTGAGGGTCGCTCCCTCCCGAACGTCAGTCATGAACGTGCCGGCGCGCATGGCTGGTGTACTGGCTGCCGCGGTCGGAAAGAAGGCTGGTACAACACCCGCCGACTCCATTCCAGCCTCGGCTACCAAAGCCCAGCCGAGTACGAAAACACCGCAGCCTGAACACCACAAACAACCTGTCCGCCAAACAGGACCAACCTCACAACAGCACTAGCGGCGGACGCGGGGCATGCCCAGGCCGATCCAGGAGATGATCTCGCGCTGGATCTCGTTGTTGCCCCCGCCGAAGGTGAAGATCACGGCGCTGCGGTAGCCGCGTTCGAGTTCGCCGTGCAGGACCGCGCCGGCGGAGCCGTCCTTGAGGGAACCGGCCGCGCCGACGACCTCCATGAGCCAGGCGTAGGCGTCCCGGCGGGCCTCGGAGCCGTAGACCTTGACCGCGGAGGCGTCCTGCGGGGTGAGGGTGCCGGCCTGGACCGCGCCCACCATCTGCCAGTTGAGCAGCTTCATCGCGTCGAGGCGGGCGTGGGTGCGTGCGAGGCGGCCGCGGACCCAGGAGAGGTCGATGACGCGGCGGCCGTCGGCGAGCTTGGTCGCCGACGCCCAGCGCTGGACGTCGTGGAGGGCCCGGATGGCCATGGTGCCGTGCGCGGCCAGGGTGACGCGCTCGTGGTTGAGCTGGTTGGTGATCAGCCGCCAGCCCTTGTTCTCCTGGCCGACGCGGCGGTTCGCCGGAACGCGGATGTTCTCGTAGTAGCTGGCGGTGGTGTCGTGCGACGCGAGGGTGTTGATGAGGGTGCACGAGTAGCCGGGGTCCGAGGTCGGCACGAGGAGCATGGTGATGCCCTTGTGCGCGGGGGCGTCCGGGTCGGTGCGCACCGCGAGCCAGACCCAGTCGGCGGTGTCGCCGTTGGTCGTCCAGATCTTCTGCCCGTTGACGACGTACGTGCCGGTCTCCTCGTCGCCCTCGCGGACGGCCTTGCACTTGAGCGCGGCGAGGTCGGTGCCGGCGTCGGGCTCGCTGTAGCCGATGGCGAAGTCGATCTCGCCCGCGAGGATCCTGGGCAGGAAGTACGCCTTCTGCTCGTCGGTGCCGAACTGCATGATGGTCGGCCCGACCGTGTTGAGCGCCATCAGCGGCAGCGGCACGACGGCCTGCGCGGCCTCGTCGAAGAAGATGAACTGGTCCATCGGGGTCATCCCGCGGCCGCCGTACTCCTTGGGCCAGCCGACCCCGAGCCAGCCGTCGGCGCCGAGCCGCCGGATGGTCTCGCGGTAGAACCGCTTCTGCGCGGCCGGGTCCTCGTAACGGGCGTAGACGTCCTCAGGGACCAGCTCGGCGAAGTAGGCGCGCAGCTCGGTGCGCAACTGCTGCTGCTCAGGCGTGTATTCGAGGTGCACGGCCCCTCCGGGATCTCGCGGTCCAGCCGGTCGCTGGGGTGGCGGCGGTCAGAGTAGAACCAGTTCCAGAAATTCGGAAGGGGTGGGGGGATTCGGGGGGACCCGCGTGCCCGCCGTTCGGCGGTGGCGTTCATACTCCCGGCTATGACGAGCCCACGCAGCAGAGCGGAATTCTTCGTGGAACCCGAGCGGGACCAGCGCTTCAGCGGCCCCGCGACCGGGGACGAACGGCGGATGCTGGCCGCCTTCCTCGCGGACCACCGGGCGACCCTGGAGCTGAAGTGCGCGGGGCTGGGAGAGGAGTTGGTGCGGCGGTCCGTGGAACCGTCCACGCTGTCCCTGCTCGGGCTGGTGCGGCACCTGGCCGACGTGGAGCGCCGCTGGTTCCGCAAGGTCCTGGCGGGGCAGGACGCGCCGCCGCTGTTCTCCTCGGCGGACGATCCCGACGGGGACTTCGACGGAGCCGTGTCCGACCCCGCGGCCGTCGAGGCGGCGTGGGAGGCGTGGCGCACGGAAGTGGCCTTCGCCGAACGCTTCGCCGCCGAGGCGCCCGACCTCGACGTCGAGGCCGTCGACGCCTGGCGGGGGAAGGTGTCCCTGCGCTGGGTCCTGATCCACATGGTCGAGGAGTACGCCCGGCACAACGGGCACGCCGACCTGCTGCGCGAGCGGATCGACGGGGCCGTCGGCATCTGACGGCCGGCGGGCCCGAGACGCCGCGAACTGCCCTGAAAACATCGCGCAGTTCGGGCGCCTGCCGCACAATGGGCTGATATGGACCAGGAAGCATGGCGCCGCGAGGATCCCGGGCACACCCGGGCGGTGACGCAGATCCACGAGCCGGGTGCCCTTCCCGTCGAGGCCGGGATCCCCGCCCGGCACGAGTACTGGGAGCTGCTTCCCGAGGACGTGCGGGCCCGGCTGACGGAGAAGGCCGGCCGCCCCCTGACCTGGTGGGCCGGGCCGGATGCCGACGGGCGCCCCTCCGCGCTGATGGTCGGGGACCGCGGGCTGTGCCGGGTCGGGCAGGTACTGCGGGACGGCGTGGCGGAGTTCCGGGGGCGGCGGGTCCGGGTGGAGCCGGGCTCGCTGCGCAGCCGGTCCTTCGACGGGCGGCCGTCGCCGGACGGGCGGGCCGCCGCCCCCGGTCTGCCGGGAGCGGCGGTGCTGCGGCTGGAGCTGGACGCGCAGGCGCAGGGCGTGCTCGGCCATTTCCCGCTCCCCGTACAGGACTTCCTGCAGCGGCCGTTCCTCGCCGGCGGTGCCCAGGTCACCGCCGACTGGTACTACGACGAGACCGTGGAGCCCGGGCAGACCACCTGGTTCGTGGCCTTCGTCCTGTCCACCGACCACGTCCTGGCGGCCGCCGAGGGCACCCGGACCCTCGCCCGGGGCGCGCGCCCGGACCGGGCCGAGTGGCACGAGATCCAGTGCCACCAGGCCCGACTCTCACCCCGCTGACACCCGGCGGCCCACTCCCGGAAACCGGAACCCGGCCGTGCGCCCCGGCCCGCCCGTCAGGTGGAGGCGTACAGGACGTCGAAGTGGACGAGGTCGAGGGCCGTGTCGAACAGGTACCGGCCCGACGAGGACGCGTCCGAGCCCGAACCCTTGTGGTTCGCGTACGCGTCGAACTCCGGGCTGTGCCGCCACGCCGCGGCGGCGGGCAGGTACGGCTTCAGCGGGGCGGGCAGTGCGGACGGTGCGGCGGGCACGAAGGTGCGGCCGGGGTCATTCACGATCGCGGCGGCGCCGCCGGCCGGCAGGTGGGCGACGCCGACCAGGCGGACCCGGTAGTCCGGGCTCGGGATGGTCCGGTCGTCGCCGGTCCCGTCGATGTCGTACCCCAGCCAGTGCGCGTCGGTCAGCCCGCCCAGGTACGGCGCGAACCGCCGGTTCAGCGGCTCCGGCTCGGTGCGGACCTCGTGCCGGTACGGCTGCGGCCACGCGGCGTATGCCGTGAGGCCGCCCACGGCCGGCAGCGCGAGGCCTGCGATCAGGAGGAACCGGCGCCTGTTCGTGCGCCCCCGCTGCGGCTGCTCCGTCATCGTCTGCCCCGCCCCCGCCTCGCCCCACCCCGATGCCGTCAGTTGAGGGCGCCGATCATAGCCCTCGCCGTCGCCGTCATCGCCGTCCGGGCCGCCGTCAGGTACGGCCGGGGGTCCGCCGGGGTCAGGTGCGTGCGGATGGCTTCGGTCATGGCCAGGTTCAGCGCGGTGCCGATGTTGACCTTGCGGATGCCGCCCGCGACGGCCGCCGCCAGTTCGGCGTCCGGCAGCCCGGAGGAGCCGTGCAGGACGAGCGGCACGTCCACCGTCTTGGCCAGCCGGGCCAGCAGCGCGCGGTCCAGGGCCGCGGTCCGGCTGGTCATCGCGTGGCTGCTGCCGATGGCGACGGCGAGCGCGTCGACCCCGGAGTCGGCGACGAACCGCCGGGCCTCGTCGGGGTCGGTACGGGCGCCGGGCGCGTGCGGGTCGAGCGGCGCGGCGCCGTTCTTGCCGCCGACCTCGCCGAGCTCCGCCTCGATCCACAGCCCGTTGGCGTGCGCCCAGTCGGCGGCGGAGCGGGTGGTCTCCAGGTTCTCGGCGTACGGGAGCTGCGCGGCGTCGTACATCACGGAGCTGTATCCGGCGTCGCAGGCCTGGCGGAGCAGCTCGGGGCTCTTGACGTGGTCGAGGTGCAGGCCGACGGGGACCCCGGCGGCCTCCGCGCAGGCGACGGCGGCGCGGGAGATGGGCAGCAGCTGTCCGCCGCGGAACTTCACGGCGTTCTCGCTCAGTTGCAGGATGACCGGGAGCCCGGCCGCCTCGGCACCGGCGACGACGGCTTCGGCGTGTTCCAGGGTGATGATGTTGAAGGCGGCGACGGCGCGGCCGCTCGCGGCCGCCTCCAGGACGAGCGTGCCCGCGGGAACGAGGGTCATCGGACCGCCTCCTCTCCGGTGGTGAGGATCACCGAGCGGGTGAGGTGGCGCGGTGCGTCCGGATCGAGCTGCTGGTGGGCGGCGACGGCGAGGGCGAGGCGGTGCACGCGGACCAGTTCGGCGAGCGGGTCGAGCCTCCCGGCCACCCAGTGGGAGCCGGTGGCGCGCACCTGTTCGGCGAGCCCGTCGGGGGCGTCGCCCAGCGACCAGGTGACGGTGCCGGGCCCCGAGACGCTGATCGGCCCGTGCCGGTACTCCATCGCCGGGTAGGACTCGGCCCAGGACAGCGAGGCCTCGCGCATCTTCAGCGCGGCTTCGTGGGCGAGGCCGACGCTCCAGCCGCGGCCGAGGAAGGTGAACTGCCCCCGGCCCTCCAGTTCGGCAGGCAGCGGCTCGGTGAGGGCGGTGCGGGCGTCGGCGACCACGGAGGCGGTGTGCAGGCCGACGTGGGCGCGCAGCAGGGTGAGGGCGGTGGTCGCGAAGCGGGTCTGCACGACGGACTGCTCGTCGGCGAAGTCGAGGACGACGAGTTCGTCGGCGAGGGTCATGACGGGGGTGGCGGGATCCCCGACGACCGCGGTCGTGGGCACGCCCGCGTCCCGCAGCCCGGCCAGCAGGTCCAGTACCTCGGTGGTGGTGCCGGACCGGGTCAGGGCGACGACCCGGTCGTAGCGGCGGTGGCGCGGGAACTCCGACGCGGGGAAGGCGTCGGTCTCCCCCGCTCCGGCCTCCTCACGCAACACGGCGGCCGCCTGGGCCATGTAGTACGAGGTGCCGCACCCGATGATCGCGGTACGCTCCCCCGGCTGCGGGAGCACCGCCCGCCGGGCCGGGGCCAGTTCGGCGGCCCGCTCCCAGCAAACGGGCTGCGTGCCCAACTCGTACGCGACGTGACTCATACAGGCTCCCTCGTGCGACAGGCCGGTCTGAACGCGTGTTCTTGCGTGTTCCTGCAAGGTAGCCGCCAGTTTCGCGCAACTTCAAGCATTCACGGGTGGGGCGGCTGAGTTAGTGTCGCCGGGTAGGCCAATGGAGGCCGCCGGCGAGCGTCGTGGAACGAATGTCGCAGAACACCGAAGGGGGCGGCCGATGACCCGCAAGGAACGCTGGCAGACACTGCTGGACCTGCTGGTGGAGCGGGGCGGGTTGGAGGTGGAACCGGCGGCGGAGGCCCTCGGCGTGTCCGCCGCGACCATCCGCCGGGACCTCGACCAGCTCGCCGAGCAGCAGCTGCTGGTCCGCACCCGCGGCGGGGCGGTCCTGCACGGGGTCAGCTACGAACTCCCGCTGCGCTACCGCACCTCGCGCCGCGCCGCCGAGAAGCGCCGGATCAGCGAGGCCGTGGCGGCCCTGATCACCCCGGGCGAGGTGATCGGCCTGACGGGCGGCACCACGACCACCGAGGTGGCGCGGGCGCTGGCCGCGCGCCCGGACCTGGCCCAGGGCTCGCCGGCGCTCACGGTGGTGACCAACGCCCTCAACATCGCGGGCGAGCTGGTGATCCGGCCGCAGTTCAAGATCGTTCTGACCGGGGGCGTCGCCCGCCCCCAGTCGTTCGAGCTGACGGGCCCGCTCGCCGAGCAGGTCCTCGGTCAGCTCGCCGTGGACACCGCGGTGCTCGGCGTGGACGGCTTCGACCCGGCGGACGGCGCGGCGACCCGGCACGAGGACGAGGCCTCGGTCAACCGCCTGCTGTGCGAGCGGGCCCGCCGGGTGGTGATCGCGGCCGACTCCAGCAAGCTGGGCGTGCGGGCCTTCGCCCGTATCTGCGCGACCTCGTCGGTGGACGTCCTGGTGACGGACACCGGCCTGGCGGCGGAGGTCGCGCAGGAGTTCGCGGCGGCGGGCGTGGAGGTACTGCGGGTGTGAGGGGCGGTGATGCCGGTGTGTCAGGGGCGGGTGATGCCGATGTGTCAGGGCCGGTGACGCCGACGCGTCAGGGGCGGCGGCCGGAGCCCGGCCCCGGCCACCTCCCACCCGCTACAGCGGCCTGCTGCGGCTGGCGACGAGCTCGCCCCGGGCGAAGCCGTCCACGCGCACCGTCCGGGCCGAGGTGGCGCCCGGGACCGTGACGTCGGCCTGACCGTCGGGGATGTCCACCGAGGTGCGCGGCCGCCGGTCGAGGTAGACGTCGACGCGGTCGAGGTTGGCGGTCGTCAGCTTGAGGCGGAGCGAGCCGTCGGCGCGCGTGAGGTCGGCGATGGTCAACTCCCTCACGGGCTGGGCCTTGAGGAGTTCACCGGCCCGCGCCATCAGATCGACGTTGCCCTCCAGCAGGTCCCGGCTCGTCATCCGGTGGCGTTCGTCCGGTACGACGCCGAGGTCCTCCAGGGGCGTGCCGGCCCGGTCGCCGACGCGCAGGGACCTGCGGATCGACACACGCATGCCCGCTCCGTTCGGCAGCGGCCGGTACGGCGAGGCGGCGACCGGGAAGTCCGTGAGGAACAGGCCCTGCCCCCAGACGTTGGCGCCGCCGGCTCCGGTGTTGTCGTCGGTGCCCAGCACGGTGCCGATGCCGTGGTCCTGGAAGCCGGCCGCGAAGATGTCGGTGGCGGAGTAGCAGCGGGCGTTGGTGATCAGGACCACCGGGCCGAAGTACTGCTGACCGATCTCGTTGGCGCGGGCCTCCGGGGTGAGGGGGATGCCGGCGGAGAAGGTGGCGCCGGTCTCGACCGCCTGCTCCATCGACGGCACCCAGGGGCTCAGGCTGCGGCTGCTGCGACAGATGCGCAGGTTGAGGGGGGTGTTGACGAACTGGAACGGTTCCGGCGTGATCGGACGCGGCGTCAGGGTCTGGAGCGTGAGCTCCGACGCCCAGACCAGACCGCCGCCGTTGTCGCGCACGTCGACGATCAGACCGTTCTTGGGCAGCAGGCCGATGAGCCGGACGAACTCCTGGACGAAGGCATCGGCGCTGTCGACCGAGAAGGTGTGGATGCGGACGTGCCCGAAAGTGCCCGAGGGGGTCTGCACGGTGCGGGCCGTGAACACCTGCGGCATCGTGCTCGCGACCTCACCCGCCGCCGAGTCGGGGGCCTGTCCCGAGTCCACGGCCTGCTGCTGCTCGACGACGTGGGGGGCGAAGAGCATGACGTTGGCCCGGCTGATCTCGTCGGCCTCGTAGTCCATGCCCATGACGAGGGCGGCTTCACCGACCGGGCCGGCCATCGGCGGGAGGTTGTTCACGATCTGCCAGTTCTCGCGGAGCTCGCGCGCGGTGCCGTCGGTGCCCTGGTAGCTGACGGTCACCCACTCCTCGAACGGAGGGAGATGGGCCGAGAGCGAGCGCACCGTCAGCGACTGGACGCCTCTGCTGCGGCGGGCCGCCACGTTGCTCCCGGCGAACCGGGCGGCGTTGAGCTCGACGGCCTGCTCGATGGGGATGCCGCTCCAGTGGGTGATCTCGACGCCCGGCGCGAACCCCGGCGCGGAAAAGCCCTGGGTGATGCGGGTGACCAGGAAGCGCGGCCGCGGTCCGTCGGTGGTCTCCTCGACCCGGAAGGGCAGGAAGGCGATCTTCCCGGCGAACGGCGCGGGCAGCTGGTAGTTGGTGTGCAGGTCCCGGACCGAGTGGAACACCTTGGACATCTCCGCGTGGAAGATCCACTCGGGCGGCATGGTGGCCGCCGTCTGCTGCTCCAGCTGCCGGCGGATGAGGCGCAGCCGCTGCACGGGGTTGACCGCGTGCATCGCGACCTTCAACGGCAGGTGTACGTAGTTCTGCTCCAGCAGCACGAGCGCCTGGTCGACGAGGAGCATCCGCTGTTCCAGGCTGAGGGTGCCCGCACCCTGGAGGAAGGTTTCGAGCTGTGTGGCGGCGGCCAGGTGCTCGCGCACCGGTTCCGCGGTCTGGCTGAGGTACTCGGGAGGGGTTTCGGCGGTGACGCGGCCCATGATGTCTCCGTGGTCGGGGTCCGGCTCCTGCGGCTCACCCCGGGTCATCGGCCGGTCCGGCTCGCCTCCTCAGGGTTGGCACATCAGTTCACCCGTACGGCAGGCGTGACCCCGCACGCTCAGTGCGCCGGGAGCCGCTCCGCCTCACGGACCAGGGCGGCCAGGACGGGCGCGATCAGCGGGTGGGTCTCGCCGCCCCGGCGGGTGGCGGCGAAGACCCGGCGGGTGGCGGCCGGGCCGGTCACGGGGCGGACCTGGACCTCCTTGAGGTCGATGCCGCGCAGCGCCGAGCGCGGTACGAGGGCCACTCCGGCCCCCGCGCCCACCAGCGCCGTCACGGCGCGGAAGTCGTCGGAGGAGTGCACGAACCGGGGCTGGAAGCCGGCCAGTTCGCAGGCGAGCAGCGTGACGTCGTGGCACGGGTTGCCGGGGTACTGGCCCACCCAGTCCGAGTCGGAGAGGTCCGCGAGCGCCACGGCGGGCAGGTCGGCGAGCGGGTGTCCCGAGGGCAGGACCGCGTCGAAGGGTTCCGCGTACAGCGGGAGGACGGAGAGCCGTGCGTCGTCGGCGCCCGGGCCGCCCCGGTACTCGACCGCCAGCGCGAGGTCCGCCTCGCCGTCCAGCAGCAGGGGCAGGCTCTGGTCGCCCTCCGCGTCCCGGACCCGCAGCCGGATCCCCGGGTGCTCCAGCGCGAGGCGGGAGATGGCCGGGGCCAGTACCTCGGCGATCCCCGTCGCGAAGGCGGCCACGGTGACCTCGCCCGCCGAGCCGCCCGCGTACGCCGCGAGTTCGGCCTCCGCGCGCTCCAGCTGCGCCAGCACCTCGTGGGCGTGGCCGAGCAGGATCTCACCGGCCGCGGTGAGCCGGACGCCGCGGCCGCTGCGCGTGAGCAGCGCGTGGCCCGTCTCCTGTTCCAGCGCCGCGAGCTGCTGGGAGACGGCCGAGGGGGTGAGGTACAGGGCTGCGGCCGCGGCGGTCACCGTACGGTGGTCCGCCACGGCCCGCAGGATGCGCAGCCGGCGGGGGTCGATCACCCCACCATTGTCTCAGGGTGCAGAGGCCCCTCAGGCCCCAGTGGTCCCGAGCGCCGCACGGGCGTCGATGAAGGCCGCCACGGCGCGCTCCACGTCGGCCGTCGAGTGGGCCGCCGAGAGCTGGACGCGGATGCGCGCCGCGCCCATCGGCACCACCGGGTAGGAGAAGCCGATCACGTACACGCCGCGCTCCAGGAGCAGCTCCGCCATCCGGGCCGCCTCCGCCGCGTCGCCGATCATCACGGGCGCGATGGCGTGGTCGCCGGGCAGGATCTCGAAGCCGGCCTCGGTCATCTTCGTGCGGAAGAGCGCGGTGTTGGCGGCGAGGTGCTCGCGCAGGTCGCCGGCCGACTCCAGCAGGTCGAGGACCTTGAGGGAGGCCGCCGCGATGACCGGGGCGAGGGAGTTGGAGAAGAGGTACGGGCGCGAGCGCTGGCGCAGCAGCTCGACGATCTCGGCGCGCGCGGCGACGTAGCCGCCGGAGGCACCGCCCAGGGCCTTGCCGAGGGTGCCGGTGATGATGTCGACGCGGTCCATGACCCCGTGCAGCTCGGGGGTGCCGCGGCCGCCGGGGCCGACGAAGCCGACGGCGTGCGAGTCGTCGACCATGACCATGGCGTCGTAGCGGTCGGCCAGGTCGCAGATCTCCTGGAGGGGTGCGACGTAGCCGTCCATGGAGAAGACGCCGTCGGTGACGATCAGCTTGCGGCGGGCGCCGCCCTCGGTGGCCTCCTTGAGGCGCGTCTCCAGCTCGGCCATGTCGCGGTTGGCGTAGCGGAAGCGGCGGGCCTTGGAGAGGCGGATGCCGTCGATGATCGAGGCGTGGTTGAGGGCGTCGGAGATCACCGCGTCCTCGGCGCCGAGCAGGGTCTCGAAGACGCCGCCGTTGGCGTCGAAGCAGGAGGAGTAGAGGATCGTGTCCTCCTGGCCGAGGAAGGCGGAGAGCCGCGCCTCCAGCTCCTTGTGCACCTCCTGGGTGCCGCAGATGAAGCGGACGGAGGCCATTCCGTAGCCCCAGCGGTCCAGGGCGTCCTTCGCGGCGGCGACGACCTCGGGGTGATCGGCCAGGCCGAGGTAGTTGTTGGCGCAGAAGTTGAGCACCTCGCCGGCGGCGCCGCCCGAGGTGACGGCGACGGACGCGCTCTGCGGGGTGCCGATGACGCGCTCGGGCTTGTGCAGACCGGCGGAGCGGATCTCGTCGAGGGTGCTGCGGAGGTCGTCGCGGACGGTCTCGAACATGCTGCGTTCTCCTTGTGCGGCGGAGGGGGCCGGGCCCCGCGGAGGGGGGAGGGTGTGCGGGGCCCGGCCGGTGGGAGATGGTTCGGTGGGGCGGAGGGGTGTTACGCCGTCCAGTCCAGGATGATCTTGCCACTGCGGGCGGTCGACGCCTCGTCGAAGGCGGCCTCGAAGTCGCGGTGCGAGTAGCGGCCGGTGATGACCGGGCTGAGGTCGAGCCCGCCCTCCAGGAGCACCGTCATCGCGTACCAGGTCTCGAACATCTCGCGACCGTAGATGCCCTTGATGGTGATCATCGAGGTGACGACCTTCGCCCAGTCGACGGGGAACTCCGCCGCGGGCAGGCCCAGCATGGCGATCCGGCCGCCGTGCGTCATGTTGTCGATCATGTCGCGCATCGCCTCGGCGCGGCCGGACATCTCCAGGCCGATGTCGAAGCCCTCGCGCAGGCCGAGCCGTGCCTGCGCCTCGGCGATGGAGGACTCGGCGACGTTCACGGCGAGCGTGGCGCCGGCCTTGCGGGCGATCTCCAGGCGCTCCGGGCTGACGTCGGTGATCACCACGTTGCGCGCGCCGGCGTGCCTGGCCACGGCCGCCGCCATGATGCCGATCGGGCCGGCGCCGGTGATCAGCACGTCCTCGCCGACCAGCGGGAAGGACAGCGCCGTGTGCACGGCGTTGCCGAAGGGGTCGAAGATCGCGGCGACGTCCAGGTCCACGGCGGTGCGGTGCACCCACACGTTCTGCGCGGGCAACACCACGTACTCGGCGAAGGCGCCGTCGCGGCCCACGCCGAGCCCGATCGTGCTGCGGCACAGGTGGCGGCGGCCGGCCAGGCAGTTGCGGCATTTGCCGCACACCAGGTGGCCCTCGCCGCTGACCAGCGCGCCGATCTCGATGTCGCGGACGCCCGCGCCGAGGGCGGCGACCTCGCCGACGAACTCGTGGCCGAGGACGAGCGGGGTCTTGACCGCGTTCTGCGCCCAGCCGTCCCAGGCCCGGATGTGCAGGTCGGTTCCGCAGATGCCGGTGCGCAGCACCTTGATCAGCACGTCGCCGGGGCCGTACTCGGGCTCGGGGACGTCCATGAGCCACAGGCCGGGCTCGGCCTTGTGCTTGACGAGTGCCTTCATGGGGTGGCTCCAGGCCTGCGGAAGGGAACGCGCCACGGGCGTGCGGGCCCGGACGGCGTCGGTGACGGGCACCAATCTGCCGATCGGCGCGGTGATCAGTCCATCGAGACTTTCTTAAGCGGGTCGACAGCGCAGCTTCACGCCTATGCTCCTCCCTGGACGGGGAAGGGGCCCGTGCCGATGAGGGCACGGGGAAAAAGGGGAGGTGAGGGGCGTGCCGAGTCTGCGCAGCAGGGCGCTGTCGGCGGCGCTGATCGCGACGGGACGGCGAAGACGGTTCGCGAGCGCCGAGGCGGTACGGACCCGGGTGGCGCAGTCCGCCCGCCGGCCCGCGTCGCATCTGCCGCCGCGTTGGCTGGGCCGGGTCGCGGACATCTCGCGGACCTTCGTCGGAGCCTGGCCGGTGTACGACGTCTCCCCCCTCGGGACCGAGCCCTCGGCCCAGGTGCTGTACGTGCACGGCGGCGGTTACATCAACGAGCTGGTCCGCCCGCACTGGGCGCTGATCCGGACCCTGGTCACGCAGGCGGGGGCGCGGGTCGTCGTACCGGCGTACATCCTGGCTCCGCGCGGTACCGCCGACCGGACCGTCCCGGTCGCCACCGACCTGCTGAGCGGCCTGATCGCGAGCGGCGACGGCGGCGGGACGGTGCTCATCGGGGACTCGGCCGGGGCCGGGCTGGCGCTGGCGGCCGCGCAGCGGCTGCGCGACGCCACCGGGGCCCAGCCGTCCCGGATCGTGCTGATCTCGCCCTGGCTGGACGTGAGCATGAGCCATCCGGACCAGGAGGCCATCGAGGCGGCCGATCCGATGCTGGCCCGCCCGGGACTGCTGGAGGCCGGGCGTTTGTACGCCGGGACCCTGGCCCCCGACGACCCCCGCGTGAGCCCGCTGCACGGATCCTTCGCGGGGCTGGTGCCGCTGACGGTCTTCACCGGGACCCGGGACGTGCTGACCACGGACAGCAGGGAGCTGCTGCGCCGGGCCCGCGCGGACGGGGTCGAGGTGGAGTTCCACGAGGAGGCCGGGCTGCCGCACGGGTACCCGCTGATGCCGGTGCCGGAGGGGCGGGCGGCGCGCGACCGGATCGTGGAGCTGATCAGGGCGACGGCGGACCTGTGAAGGCCGCGACTGCCCTGACGGCCCTGGCCGGGCGGCGCCCGGGGCCCTTACGCCGTACAGGTCATCAGTGAGCTGATCGGCCAGGCGCGGTACGCCGTCCAGTACGCCTCGTCGCGCACGAGGTCGGCGGGCGGCGTCCGGTTCGGCTGCCAGCCGACCGTCACGAAGCCCGCCTCGACGGCGGCCTCGGCGAGGTCGGCGTGCGCCCACTCGCGGAACTCGAAGGGCACCGGCGGCTCGGTCAGGAACTGCGCCTTCAGCAGCGGTGCGTCGCCGTCTGGGATCCGGTCGACGATACGGACCCCGTACGGCGACCAGTCCACGCGCGGGAACGCCCCGGCGTTGGGCACGATGGCGAGCAGCCGCCCGCCGGGGCGCAGGTTGGCGCGGACGGACCGGAACATCGCGTGCAGGTGCCTGCGGTCGGGCGCGTAGCTGAAGACGTACGCGGCCGTGGCGAGGTCGAAGGGGCCGAGGTGCGGAAGGCCGGCGGCGTCGGCGACCACGTACTCGACGTCGCGGCGGTCCTTCGTCGCCTCGTGCGCGCGGGCCAGCCGGATCATCTCCTCCGAGACGTCCACGCCGACGGTCCGCCGGGCCCCGCCGCGCGCCAGCAGCCGGGTGTTGTAGCCGTATCCGCAGGCCAGGTCGAGGGCGTCGAGCCCGCGCACCCCGCCGAGCGCGTCGAGGGCGCCGTGCAGGGTGTAGGTGTCGGCCGCCGAGAAGGCCGCCGTGTTCGTGGACTCCGCGTAACGCTCGCCGATGGTGTCGTACTGGAACCGCATGCTCTGCCTTCCGGGGGCCTGCCGGGGGGTGGGACGCCTGCGTATCGTGCCCCGCGGCGCGTCCGGGGGGCGGCCCGTACACCCGTACGTCCCCCGGACGAGGGAAGCGGCCGGCTTCGGTCGGCCTATCGCGGCCGCTCCGGCCCCTGCCGGCCCGTCGGCATCAGCTCGCGGGCACAGGCGCGCAGCCAGGCGCGCCACCGGGGCGGCCGGGATGCAGTGGCCGCCTTCCAGGGCGCATCCTGACTGTGTGATCGCGAGAGCGGACAGCGGCGGCCCCGCCCCCGATGCCACGGCCCAGGCGCTCGCGCGCGGCGCCGTGAGCGCCGTGGAGGCCGTCGGCGGGTTCGCGGGCGGGGTCTACCTGCGCTCGCACAGCGAGGGGCTCCTGCTGCTGGCCGTGTTCACGGGACTGCCGCTGCCGCTGTACCGGCCGTGGTGGCGGATGCAGGTGAACCGCCCCTACCCGGTCGGGGAGGCCTACCGCTCCGGGCAGGCCGTGCACCTGCCCGACGCCGAGTCGGCCATGAGCCGCTTCCCCCAGCTGATGGCCGGGCTGCCGTTCCCCTTCGCCTCGCTGTACGAGCCCGTGACGGCCGGGGCCGAACGGTTCGGCGTGCTGCTGGTGCTGCGCGCGGCGACGCCGGGCGTCCCGGTCGGGGCCGCGGACCGGGAACGGCTGCGGGAGGCCGCGGACCGGCTGGCCCAGGAACTCGCCGCGCTCACGGCGGCCGGGGCGCCGGTGACGTGGGAGGGCGACCCGGTGGACGTGCCGGCGCCGCCGCCGCAGGCGGGGGCCGAGGGCGCCCGCGAGGCCGTGGACCGGCTCGCGATGGCGGTGCTCTCCCTGGACCGGCGGGGCAGGATCGGCTTCGTCAACAGGGCGGCCGAGGAACTGCTCGGCCTCGGCGGTCCGCAGCTGCGCGGGAGGGTGCTGTGGGAGGCGCTGCCCTGGCTCGGCAATCCCGCCTACGACGACCACTTCCGGGCCGTCTTCATGTCCGGCGAGCCGGTGCACTTTCCGGCCCGCCGCGGCCGGCACCCGCCCGGGGAGTGGCTGTCGGTGGACCTGTACCCCGCTCCCGACGGCGTGACCCTGACGATCGGCGGCACCGAGAAGCCCTCCTACGCGCCCACGTCGATGGCCCTGCCGGGTGCGGGCCTCGGGTCACCCGCCGCCGACCGGGCCTCCGCGCTGTACCGGCCGGTGGCCCTCGCCATCGCGCTGACCGAGGCGGTCACGGCCCGGCAGGTGTCGGCCGTGGTCACCGAGGAGCTGCTGCCGGCCTTCGGAGGTCGGCAGCTGGCGATCTACCTGCTCGACGAACGGCACCTTCACCTGGCCTGGGAGACCGGCTTCCCGACGGGTTTCCTCGACCGGTTCGACGGGGTCGCGCTCGACGTCCGGCTGCCGGGCGTCGAGACGCTGACCACGGGCCGACCGCTGTTCTTCGAGTCGATGGAACACCTGGCCGCCGCTTATCCGGGCATTCCGCTGGACGCCGACGTCGGCGCCCGCGCGTTCCTGCCGCTGATCGCCTCCGGCCGGCCGGTCGGCTCCTGCATCCTCGGCTTCGACTCGCCCCGCGGCTTCAGCCCGGAGGAGCGTACGGTGCTGACCGCGCTGGCCGGACTGATCGCGCAGGCCCTGGCGCGGGCGCGGCGCTACGACAGCGAGGCGGCCCTCGCCCGCGGCCTGCAGTCGGCCCTGCTGCCGCACCGGCTGCCGGTGGTCGAGAACGTGGACACGGTCGGCCGCTACCTCCCCGGCACCCTGGGCATGGACGTCGGCGGCGACTGGTACGACGTCGTCGAGACCGGCCGCGGCCTGCTGGCCCTGGTCATCGGGGACGTCCAGGGCCATGGCGTGGCCGCCGCCGCGACCATGGGTCAACTCCGCAGCGCCGTACGGGCCTTCGCGCTCAGCGGCAGCACGCCGGAGCAGGTCATGAGGGGCACCAACCAGCTGCTCATCGACCTGGATCCGGGCCAGTTCGCCAGCTGCTGCTACGTGTTGCTCGACCCCGCGTCGGGTTCCGTCCGGGCCGTCCGGGCCGGCCACCCCCAGCCGCTGCTGCGCCACCCCGACGGCCGGACCGAGGTGCTGGACCTGGCGGGCGGGGTGGTGCTCGGCATCGACCCGGACGCCTCGTACCCGGTCACGCAACTGCGGCTGGAGACGGGCTCGGTGCTCGCCCTCTACACCGACGGGCTGGTGGAGATGCCGGGCATGGACATCGATGTCGGCGTGGAACAGCTGCGGACGGCCCTGGCCGCGGCCCGGCCGTCCCCGCTGACGGAGACCGCCGACCGGCTGATCAGCGAGGCGGTCAGCAGCATCGACCGGCCGGACGACATCGCCCTCCTGCTGGCGTCCTGTAAGGGCGGGAACCCGTAGAAGACCCCTGCTCCCGCACCGGTTCGCTCATGACGCCGGTCCCACGCCCACCCCCGCCGTCTCACTGCGGATGGACCTGCATGTCGGCGCCGGGGGCGCGAAGTTGCCGCAGGGCGGGGGGACGCGGAGACTGGAGGAGAGGGGGGTGTTCCTCAGGCTGCGGATCCCTGGGCCGTGGTGTCACCGGCCAGGTCGTCCGCGTCGCTGAAACGAGGCGAGTGCGATGTCACGTCAGTACTACCAGCGTGGCCATCTCGTCGAAGCCGAAGAACTCGACGATGTGGTCGCGGTCAGGATGGGTCAGGACGGCCAGAGGACGGCGAGGGCCGAGGCCGAGGGCGAACTGGGAACGAGCGCGCTGACGGAGATGCACGAGGCCGGGGTCGACGACGAGACCACCGAAGCGTTCGCCCAGGCGCGCTGGGTCTTCGTCAAACCGAACCGGCAGACCCGTGATGCGTTCCGCGCCGGCGCGGAGATCTCTGGGGCCGAGGCGGTCGGCAAGGTGATCCGGCGTCCCAACGGGAGGATCGGCATCGCGACCGACGCGTTGACCGTCCGACTGCAGCCCGCGCTCTCGCAGCAGGAGGCCGAGCGCGAGCTCGAGGCGGCCGGTCTGGAAGTCGTGAGCAAGCTCGGCTTCGCGGAGAACCTGTACGAGGTGCGCGCCCCGGCGGCGGAGGACGCCCTGGCGGCCTCGGTGGAGCTGCACGGGAACGACCGGTTCATTTTTGCCGAACCGTCGTTCGTGGAGCACGTTCCCGCGCGCTTCCGCCCCGCCGGTCCCCGGTATGCCCGTCAGTGGCAGTGGCAGAACGCCGGTGCCAACGGGGGCACTCCGGGTGCCGACGTCCACATCGAGTCGGCGTGGGACCGTACCCTCGGGACCGGAATCCGGGTCGCCGTCATCGACAACGGCTTCGACGCACAGCATGTGGACCTCACGGACGGGGTGGACCGGGCTTCGGGCTTCTTCGGCAACAGCCTGGTGGGTGCGACCTTCACCCAGAACACCTCGGGGATGCCCGACAGCGATCACGGCACCTTCTGCGCCGGAATGGCCGGGGCCCGGCTCAACGACAGTGCGGGCGGGGCCGGGGCGGCCCCCGAGTGCGAGCTGATGCTGGTGGCGTGCCTGGACGATCAGGTCGGTACGCAGACGACGCTCGCGCGCGCCGTGGCCTACGCGGCCGACCCTTCGACGGAGGTTTCCGGGAGTGGCCCGGAGCACGGGGCGGACGTCCTGGTCAGCAGCCTGGGCCCGAACATCGCGGCGTGGGACATGGGCAGCACTCTGGAGATGGCCATTGAATTCGCCGCCACGAACGGCCGGCAGGGGAAGGGGCTCCTGATCTTCTGGGCGGCGAGCAACGGCAGGAACGTCGACGTCGGCAAGGACGAAGTGGTCTCCCATCCGGATGTGATCGCGGTGGTGCGGTCGACCAACAGGGACCTGGAGGACAACGCGGCACGCGGTCCGGAGGTCGAGCTGATCGCCCCCGGCGTCGACGTCGTGAGCACCGGGTCCGGCGGTGGATACCGCACCGACACGGGCACCAGCTTCGCCGCTCCCTGTGCGGCGGGGTGCGCCGCGCTGGCGCTGTCCGTGAACCGCGAGCTCACGCGTGACCAACTGCGCGCGGTGATGCACGAGTCGGCCGACCGGATCGGAGGTCCGGGAGTCGTCTACGACGCGAACGGCCACAACGACGACTACGGCTTCGGGCGGGTGAACGCCGCGCAGGCCGTGGAGCTCGCCGCCGGGCTGACGCCTTGAGCGAGATCCGCGGTCTGCGGGACGGCGGGTGCTTCCGCGGCGGCCGCGCCCGCCGTGGGGCCCGCGCCCGCCGTGGGGGCCGCCCCGGCCGAGAGGGCTCGTACAGTGGCCCGTAATCGGCTGCCGTTCACACGGAACCGACGGAACCGACGGAACCGACGTCGGTGCTCCGCACCCCGCCGCCCGCCAGGATCAGTGCGGTGTTCACCAGGCCGACGTGGCTGAACGCCTGCGGGAAGTTGCCCAGTTGGCAGCCCGCGACCGGGTCGTACTCCTCCGCCAGCAGTCCCACGTCGTTGCGCACGGCCAGCAGCCGTTCGAAGAGGTCGCGGGCCTCCTTCTCCCGGCCCGTCAGGTACAGGGCGTCTGCCAGCCAGAACGAGCAGGCCAGGAAGGCCCCTTCGTCGCCGGGGAGCCCGTCGACGGCCGCGCCTTGAGTGCTGTAGCGGCGGACCAGGCCGCTGCTGCCGAGTTCCGCGCGCACCGCGTCGACCGTGCCGATGACCCGCGGGTCGTCGGGCGGCAGGAATCCGACCCGGGGGATGAGCAGGGTCGCCGCGTCGAGCTCGCGGGATCCGTAGTACTGGGTGAAGGTGCCCCGCTCGGGGTCGTAGCCGTTGGCGCACACGTCGCGCTGGACCTCGTCCCTCATGGCGCGCCAGCGTTCCGGCTCGCCGGGGATCGAGGGGTCCTTCTCCAGGGCCCGCACGGCCCGGTCGGCGGCGACCCACGCCATCACCTTGGAGTGCACGAAGTGGCGGCGCGGACCGCGGACCTCCCACAGGCCTTCGTCCGGGCGCTGCCAGTTGCGCTCCAGGAAGTCGAGGAGTGCGAGCTGGATCTGCCAGGCGTGGCGCTCGGCGGGCAGTCCGGCCGACCGGGCGACGTGGAGGGCGTCCAGGACCTCGCCGTACACGTCGAGCTGGAGCTGGTCGACGGCCGCGTTGCCGACGCGGACCGGGGCGGAGGAGGCGTAGCCGCGCAGCCACGGGAGCTCGCTCTCGGGGATCCGCCGCTCGCCCGCGATCCCGTACATGATCTGGAGGTCGGCGGGGTCTCCGGCGACCGCGCGCAGCAGCCACTCGCGCCAGGCCCGGGCCTCGTCGAGGAAGCCGGTGGAGAGGAGCGAGCCGAGGGTGAGGGTGGCGTCCCGCAGCCAGCAGTAGCGGTAGTCCCAGTTGCGGATGCCGCCCATCTCCTCGGGGAGGGAGGTGGTGGCCGCGGCGACGATGCCGCCGGTCGGGGCGTAGGTGAGGGCCTTGAGGGTGATCAGGGAGCGGGTCACCGCCTCCCGGAAGGGGCCCTCGTAGCGGCACTGGGCGGTCCACTCCCGCCAGTCGGCGAGGCTGCACTCCAGCGCTTCGAAGGGGTCGGTGGGCGGCGGGGGCGGCTCGTGCGAGGCGTGCCAGCCGAGGACGAAGGCGACGCGCCGGCCGGCGTTGACCGGGAACTGGGAGCGGGTGCTGTTCGCCTCGCCCCAGGTGCGGACCGGGGGCTCGCTGCGGAACCGTACGGAGTCGGGTCCGGCGACGGCGAGCCGGTCACCGTCGCTGCGGCGCACCCAGGGCACGACGTGTCCGTAGTCGAACCGCAGGCGCAGGGTGCTGAGCATCCTGACGGTGCCGGTGATGCCCTCGACGATGCGGACGACGTCGGGGGCCACGTCGCGCTGCGGCATGAAGTCGACGACCTTGACGGTGCCCGTGTCGGTCTCCCAGTACGACTCCAGGATCAGCGACCCGTCGATGTACGCGCGGCGGGTGCACCGCTCGCCGTCGGCGGCGCCGAGGGGTGCGATGCGCCAGTGGCCGTTCTCCTCGTCGCCGAGGAGTTTGGCGAAGCAGGCGGCCGAGTCGAAGCGTGGCAGGCACAGCCAGTCGATGGACCCGTCGCGGCCGACCAGTCCGCTGGTCATCAGGTCGCCGATGAGTGCGTAGTCTTCGATGGGTTGTGTCATTTGTGCGCTCTTCCCGCGAATGTCCGGGGCCAATCAGCTCGGGCCCCGGACACCCCCCAGTGCGCTAGTCGCGTACGAGGAGCAGCACCGCGCCGAGGACCACGCCGAGGGCGAGGGCGAGCGCGCCGTGTGCCAGGCGGTGGCTCCGCAGGACCGGCAGGAAGCGGTCGGCGGCGTACCGGCCGGGGCCGGTGAGGGCGAGGGCCGCGGCGCCGGCGATCAGCAGCAGCTCGTACTCGATGCCCTTCGGGGCGAAGAAGGCGCCGGCGCCGTGGACGGCGATCGCGTTGATGAGCGTGCCGACGACGGCGGCGCCGGCGAGCGGGGTGAGCAGTCCGAGGGCGAGGCCGAGGCCGCCCAGGGTCTCGGTCAGGCCGGCGAGGACGGCCATGGCGTCGCCCGCCGGGTAGCCGCTGGCGGTGAAGAACTGCCCGGTTCCGCCGATGCCGCCGCCCCCGAACCAGCCGAAGAGCTTCTGCGTGCCGTGTGCGGCCATGGTCAGGCCGAGGACGAGGCGCAGGAGCAGCAGGCCGGTGTCGTGGCCCGGGGTGGAGAGGGCGGCGGCGGGACGGAGCTGCGCGTCCGGGGCGGCGGCCTGCGGCTTCGTGGCGGTGACGGAGGGGCTGGTCATCGTGGGGATCCTTCCGGTCGAGCGGCCCGGGGAGGCAGGGAAAGTTGTTCAAATTCGAACCGCTAGTCGTCGACCCTAACCATTGATTCAAATTGGAACAACCCGTGTAGTCTGGAGGCATGGCTGAACCGAGATGGCTGGACGACCGCGAGATGCGGGCCTGGAGCGGCTTCCTGGCCGCGTCGGCCCTGGTGAACCGCCGTCTGGACCAGCAACTCAAGGACGACTCCGGGCTCTCGCACCCCCAGTACGAGATCCTCGTGCGGCTCGCCGCGGCGCCCGGCCGCGAGCTGCGGATGACCGAGCTCGCGAACGGCCTGATCAACTCCAAGAGCGGGCTGACCTACCAGGTCACCCAGATGGAGAAGGCCGGGCTGGTGCGCCGCCACAGCTGCCCCTCCGACGTGCGCGGCGTCTTCGCCGCGCTCACCGACGCCGGCGCCGCCAAGCTGGAGGAGGCCGCACCCGGGCATGTGGCGACGGTCCGCGAGGTCCTCGTCGACGTCCTCACCCCCGGGCAGCTCGACGCGCTCGCCGACGGACTGGGCGAGGTCGGACGCCGGCTGCGCGGACAGGGGGCGTGAATGGATCCGGCCGCCGCTCGGGTAGCGCGGCCCCGTATCGGGGTATAGGGGCGTCATGGACGGAAAGGTCTGGCTCACCCTGGCCGCGATCGTCGCGGTGGGCCTCGCGATCGCCGCGGCCGTGCTGCTCGTACGGGTCTTCAAGGCGCGGCAGCTGCTGCTCGACGCGGGGATCCCGCTGCGCGACAAGGCCCTGTTCTGGGTCGCCGTGATCTACACCGTCTCACCGGTGGACCTGATTCCGGACCCCGTGTACCTCGACGACATCGGGGTCCTGATGCTGGCGCTGCGCTCCCTGCACGCGGCGGCGTCGAGCCGGTCCGCGAAGGAGCCCGGCGCACTGTAAGGCACCCTCCGCCCGATCTCGCGGAGCCGCCCACCTTTTCGTGATCCGGGGATCCGGATCCCGTCATACGGCGGCTCCGGATCCCCGGATCAGACGTGCTGGTCGAGGAGGACCGGATTGCCGTCCGGGTCGAGGACGAGGAAGCTGCCCGGGCCGGAGCCGGACTCGTCGACCTCCGTCACGAAATCCACGCCGCTCGCCTTCAGCTCCCGCTGCAGCTCGCGGATGTCGGTGAACGAGTCCAGCGGGTCGGCGTTGCCGTCCCAGCCCGGATTGAAGGTCAGCATGTTCTTCTCGAACATGCCCTGGAACAGCCCGATCACATGGTCGCCGTTCTTGAGGATCAGCCAGTTCTGCGCGGCGTCCCCGCCGTATTCGGCGAAGCCGAGCTTCCCGTAGAACGCCCTGGAGGCCTCGATGTCCCGTACGGACAGACTCACGGAGAATGCGCCCAGATCCATGCGCACCAGCCTGGCCGCCCTGCGATGGGGCCGCAACTCCGGCCTCCGAGGGGCGGCGGGGGCCGAGGTCAGAGGACGCCCCGGGGCCGGAACTGGACGCTGATGCGCGGTCCGACGGCCCGCGCCGACTTGGGTACGGCGTGTTCCATGGTCCGCTGGCAGGAGCCGCCCATGACGACCAGGTCGCCGTGGCCCAGGGGCAGCCGCAGCAGGGTGGCCCCGCCGTCGCGGGGGCGGAAGGCGAGATCGCGCGGGTCGCCGACGGAGACGATGGCCACCATGGTGTCCTCGGTCGAGGAACGGCCGGTCCGGTCCCCGTGCCAGGCGACGCTGTCACGGCCGTCGCGGTACAGGCACAGGCCGGCGGTGGTGAAGGGCTCCCCGAGCTCGGCGGCATAGTGGCCGGTCAGCGCCTCGCGGGCCTCGGTGAGCGAAGGGTGCGGCAGGGGCTCGCCCCCGGCGTAGAAGGCGAGCAGCCGGGGCACCTCCACCTCGCGCTCGTACATCTGCCGGCGCTCGGCGCGCCACGGAACGTTGGCGGCCAGCCGCTCGAAGAGCGCGTCGGCGCCGCTCAGCCAGCCGGGCAGGTGGTCGACCCAGGCCCCGGCGCCGAGCACGGTCCGCCGCATGCCGCCCAGGGGGCCGAGCCCGATCTCGTCGCCCTGGTCGAAGAGGGAGCCCTGAAGGCCCTGGACTGCGTGCATGACCCCAGCCTAGCCCCACTAACCGAACACGTGCACGAATAACCCGCCGATGGTTGCCCCCCCGTCATCCGCCGGCCGGGGGCTGGTGGAGGCCGAAGGGCGTGCCCTGGTCGTCGTGGCAGAGCTGGAAGCGGCCGAACCGGGCGATCGTCTCCTCGTCGCTCCCCAGGTCGACGGCGTCGACCGAGCCGCCGAGCGCCCGGACCCGGTCGAGCGCCGCGCCCATGTCGTCGACCTTGAAGAAGAGGTACGGGCTCGCGCCGGGGTCGTTCCCGTGCAGGCCGCCGGGAACGTTGGGTGTACGGATCGCGAACCCGCTGCCCTCGGTCGGGCCCGGCTCGAACTCCCAGCCGAACAGGCCGCCGAAGAACGTACGGGCCTGCTCGCAGTCGCCCGCGCCCAGCTCGAAGAAGGAAACCTCACCGGCCATCACTGACTCCCGTTCACCAGACTCGCGTCGGACGGCTCGCGTCGGAGCTCACATCGGACGGCTCGCGTCGGACGCCACCCGTCACACGTCGGCCGTCACACGTCACACGTCACACGTCACACGTCACGAGTCACCCGTGCGCGGGCCGTGTTCCCACCGTAGGTCCGACCCCGCCCCGCCGCAGCGGTGGCCGCCTCAGCGGTGGCCGCCGGACCGCTCGCGGCGGGACGGCCGGGAGAGGACGGTCACGGCGAGGGAGAGCGCGGCGACGAGGGCGATCGCCGCGCCCGGGGCGAGGTACTGGGCCAGTCCGCCCGCGATCGCTGCGCCGAGGCCCTGCCAGGTCATCCGCCCGGCCGACTCGACTCCCTGGACCTGGCCGCGGACCGGGTCGGGGGTCCGTGCGAGGAGCTGCTCCTGGAGGGGGAGGGTGCCCGCGAATCCGGCGCTCGCGACGAACACCGCGGCTGCCGTGACCAGGACGGGCGGGTGGAACGCGAACAGCAGGAAGGGGAAGGCGAGCAGCAGCCGCAGGGCGAACGCGTGGCGGCGCCGCCGGTCGGCGGTGAGCAGCCGGCCGACGGTCAGGTCCCCGAGCAGCATGCCCGCTGATCCCGCCGCCAGCAGGGTGCCGGCGTGGCCGGGGTCGTAGGAGAGGAACAGGGCCTCGCAGCCGACGATCAGACCGTTGGGGACCCACAGGTTCAGCAGCAGCACCCGTCGGCCGGGGTCGGCGAACAGCTCGGCGTTCGTCGCCCAGGTGCGGCGCAGTCCGGGGCGGCGGGTGAGCCGGATCGAGCGTTCCCGGACGGTGGTCGCCACCGCGGCCGTGCCGAGGGCGGTCAGGGCGGCGGCGGTGAGGAAGACCCCGTACGGGCTCAGGCAGCGCAGCAGTACCGCGCCGACGGCGTAGCCGAGGACCGCCGTGCCGCCCGAGGTGATGTTCATCAGCGAACGGGCGGGTGCGTAGCCCGAGATGGGCACGATCTCGGCGAGCAGCCCCAACCGCGTGCCGGTCCCGAGGGACTGGAAGAAGCCGAGCATCAGCAGCAGGCCGAACCGGGCTGCCAACGGCAGCCCCGGGACCGCCTGGGCGGCGACGCCCGCCAGCGAGGCGAACTGGAGCAGGAGGAGGGTCCGGCGGGGGCGCTTTCCGTCCGCGACCGACATCAGGGTCAGCGCGCCGAGCACCGTCGCGAAGGTGGCGCCGTACATGCTCACGGCCGTCAGGAACGGGGACCCGGTCTGCCGGCTGACGAGTGAGCCGAGTGCGAATCCGGACAAGGTACCCGCGGCGGTCGTGAGGGCGAAGCCGGCGTACAGCCCGGCGAATTCTCTGTTGCGGAGCAGCGCGCGATAGCCGGTGGCGGCCGGCATCGGGGGCGCGGCAGGTTCGGTGGAGTGGTCTGAAGGCATGAAAAAAGCCTCCGGACGCATGCACGGGGCACGCACGCCGAAGGCCAACGCGGTGATTTTAGCAGCCCCGCCGGTCCAACTGCTGGACAAACCCGGGCCCGTGGCACGGGCCCCAAGGGCATTCCTGCAGCGTAGACGTGTGATCAGGGACTCACCATCTTGGCCGCAGGCCCGACGCACGGTACCGTCACGGCGACATTTACACATAGCGACGACGGCGAGACGGAAGCCCGGTGTGAATCCGGCATGGTCGCGCCACTGTGTGCTGCGGCGGCATCCCCAGGATGGCGCCGCGGCGAGTCAGACCCGAGGACCGTCGTCCTGCACCACCGTATGGGACGCGTTGTTCCCCGAGGAGGTTCCATCATGGCCGAGGCTGTCGCTTCCGCTGCCGTATCCACCCCCGCCGGCTCCCTGTCGGCTCCGCTGCCCGTGCGCGCGGTGCTGCCCTGGGCGCTCTTCGTCGGTCTCCTGATGCTCGTCGCCCTGTACTTCGTCGGTGCCGAACAGGGCGCCACGTCCGTGTTCGCCGGCGAAGGCGTGCACGAGTGGGTGCACGACGGTCGTCATCTGCTCGGCTTCCCCTGCCACTGAGAGGCTGTGCACATGTACGCCTCTACTGTCAGAGGTCTGTTGGTCCGCGGCATGCTCGCGGGCCTGATCGCCGGACTGTTCGCCTTCGCCGTCGCCTACGTGGTGGGTGAGCCCCCGGTTCGCGGCTCCATCGCCGTGGAGGAGGCCCAGGCCGCCCAGGACGCCGCGGGCGCCCCGAGCGCTCACGCCGGGCACGGCGGCGACGCCGCGTCGGGCGAAGCCGCCGAGGAGGAGGAAGAGGTCGTCAGCCGACCGGTGCAGTCCACCGTCGGACTGGCCACCGGCGTCCTGGTCTACGGGGTCGCGCTGGGCGGCATCGCCGCGCTCGCCTTCTCGTTCGCCCTCGGCCGCGTGGGCGGGTTCAGCCCGCGGGCCACGGCGGCGCTCACCGCGGCGGGTGCCTTCGCCACGGTCTACCTGGTGCCGTTCCTGAAGTACCCGGCCACCCCGCCGGCGGTCGGCAACCCGGACACGATCGGTCAGCGCACCACGCTGTTCTTCCTGATGATCCTGCTCAGCGTGCTGCTCGGCATCGGCGCGATCATCCTCGGGCGACGGCTGGCACCGCGCCTGGGCAACTGGAACGCGACGCTGGCCGCGAGCGGCGGCTTCATCCTCGCCACCGCCCTCGCGTTCGTGTTCCTTCCGGCGAACGACGACGCGGTCAAGCCCGGTTTCCCCGCCGCCCTGCTGTGGGAGTTCCGGATCGCCTCGCTGGCCGTCCAGTTGGTGCTGTGGGCGGTGTTCGCCATCGTCTTCGGCGTCCTGGCCCAGCGGCTCCTCGCCGCGCGCGCCGACGACGCGGAGGCAACGGCACGGCAGACGGCGCCCGCCGTCGGCTGATCCGCCGCGCGACGCCTGTGCACGGGCCCCGTCACCCCTCCCGCGGGGTTGGCGGGGCCCGTGCACAGGCGCGCACGGGTGCACCCTTCGCCCTCCGGCCGCCCTACGATGAGCGCATGAGCGCAGGCACGCATCTGGCAGGTGCACAGGTTTCGCAGGAGCGGGTCGACCGGCTGGAGACGGCCGCGTCCGTGCTGGCCCTGCTCGCGGACCGCACCCGCCTGGCGCTGATGGAGCGGCTCGGCCGCGGCGAGGCCGACGTCACCACCCTCACGGAGGCGTGCGGGGCCGCCCGCCCCTCCGTCAGCCAGCACCTCGCCAAGCTCCGCCTCGCCGGGCTGGTCACCACCCGCAAGGACGGGCGCCGGGTCGTGTACGCCCTGGGCCACGGACATCTGCGCCGGCTGGTGGACGAGGCCCTGAACGTCGCCGACCACCAGCTCGGCTCGCTGCCGCCGCACGACTGACCCGACCCCCGGGGCCCTTCGGGTGAGGCGTTGCGCGCACCCGGCTCCAACACGTGCACAGGTACGCACATATTGGCTACGCTGACCCGGTGTCATCGATCCGCCGACCGGGACGGGGACCGTGCTGTCCGTACTGCGCAACGGCACCTACCGCCGTCTGTTCACCGCCCAGGTCGTCGCCCTGGTCGGGACCGGGCTCGCCACCGTCGCCCTGAGCCTTCTCGCGTACGACCTCGCGGGCGACAGCGCCTCCGCGGTCCTCGGCACCGCCCTGGCGATCAAGATGATCGCCTACGTGTCCATCGCCCCGGTGATCGGAGCGGTCGCCGACCGGGTGCCCCGCCGCACCCTCATGGCGGCGATGGACCTCACCCGCGCCGGCGTGGCGCTGGCCCTGCCGTTCGTCAGCGAGGTCTGGCAGGTCCACCTCCTGATCTTCCTGCTCCAGGCGGCATCGGCGGCCTTCACCCCGGTCTTCCAGGCCACCCTCCCCGTGGTGCTGCCCGCCGAACGCGACTACACCCGGGCCTTGTCGATGAGCCGGCTCGCCTACGACCTGGAGAGCCTGTTCAGTCCGGCGCTGGCCGCGGCCGTGCTGAGCCTGGTCTCCTACGAGTGGCTGTTCGCCGGCACGACCGTCGGCTTCCTCGCCTCCGCCGCGCTCGTCGTCGCCACCGCGCTGCCGAGGCCGGCCCCCGTGGAGCGGACCGGCGGTGTGTACGCCAAGGCCGCCTTCGGCACCCGGCTCTTCCGGGCCACTCCCCGGCTGCGGGCCCTGCTCGCCCTCGACCTCGCGGTCGCCGCGGCCGGATCGATCGTCTTCGTCAACACCGTCTCCCTGGTCCGCGACCACTTCGACCGCCCGGCCGGCGCCGTGTCGCTCGCCCTCGGCGCGTACGGCGCCGGCTCCATGCTGACCGCGACGGCTCTGCCCCGCCTCCTGCGGCGCGCCACCGACCGGGCGGTGATGGTCCGCGCCGCCTTCGCCCTCCCGGTGATCCTCGCGGCCGCGGCGGCGCTCACCGCGACCGCCCCGGCCGCCTGGTCCTGGCCCGCGCTCCTGGTGCTCTGGGCCGCGATCGGCGCGGCCTGCTCCGCCGTCCTGACTCCGGGGGGCCGCGTGATCCGCCGCTCCAGCGCCGACGCGGACCTGCCCGCCGCCTTCGCCGCCCGGTTCTCCCTCTCCCACGGCTGCTGGCTGCTCACCTATCCCCTGGCCGGGCGGCTCGGCACGGAGGCGGGCCTGCCGCTGACCGCCGTGGTCCTGGGGGCCGTTGCCCTCGCCTCCACCGTGGCCGCGGCCGTGATCTGGCCCGCCCGTGACCCGTACCTGCTGGAACACGTCCACCCGGACCTGCCGCCCGGCCACCCACACCTCGCCGACGCCCGCCCGGCCGGGGGCGGTTGGCGGCACGGCCACCACTACGTCATCGACCAGCACCACCACCGCTGGCCCGAGGGCATTCGCTAGGACCGGGGGCTGGGGGCTCGGGCTCGGGGGCCCGGGAGCGCGAGGGCCCAGGAGCCCGGGGGCCCGGGGCATCCGACCGGAAACACCTGGCCGATCGCGATCCGGGCCTATACGATCACCGCGATGACCACTCATTCTGCTCACAGATCGGGGGTCCCGTCCGCGCAAGGTGAGTGCTGATGCTCACTCATGCCGCGTACGGGGATTCCCGCCTTTCCTTCTGGCTACGGGTACGCGAGTACGCCGTACCGCCGTCCATGATCGAGTCTGCGACCGCCCGTCGTTCCGTCGGGGACTGGGCCGGCGCGTGCGCCGCCGCAGGCATCGACGTCGATTTCAACCTGCGCCACGTGGCGCGCTCGCACGGCCACGACCTCGCGGCCCGGATCCGGGCCGATCTCCGCCACCTCGCACCCGACCTGTTGCGCTGGCACATGCCGCGCATCGCTCCCGACGGGCTGCTGCGCCCGGGGCTGAGCCTCGCCCTGGCCCGGTACGACACGGCCGGGCGCGAAGACGCACGCCCGGTGTACCTCGTCGCCCGGACCCCACCGGCCTGGGCGGACGGCGGTCAGCGGATCAGCCTCGCGCTGTGGGACGGATCGCGCTCCGAGGCGGGCCTCTCGGGTGATCCGCGCCGCCGGGACCGCCCCGACCGGCGCTTCCGCCTCGACCTGCACCGCCACCTGTGGGACGCCCGCAGGGCCGGCGAGCTGCGGGTCCGGTCCGGAGCCGACCGGCCACCCGGCGGGGGCCGTTCCGTACTGGACCCGGAGCTCCTGGAGGCGCTCCCGCAGGGGCACCGCTGCGCCGTCGACCGGTGGGCCGCCGAGGCGCAGATCCTGCTCCGCGCCGAGGGGCGGCCCAGCGGGACCGGAACCGTCACCGTACGGTTCGGGGCCGGGCAGCGGCTGGTACTGGACCTGGCCGCGGAAGCGGAACGGAACGGGAACGGCCCCCGGCCGCCCGTCGTGCGGATCGCGGCGGCGCCCGCGCACGGCAGCGTCCCGGCGCTGCCGGTCCTGCCCGACGCCGCGGCATGGGTACTGCCCGATCTGGAGCTGATCCGGACCGGTTCGATCGAGGTCGACCGACTGCACCCGCTGGTGGCCTCGGCACTGGTACCGGATCGTTCGCCGGCCGGGGCGTCCGCGCCCGCGGACCGGGCGGGACAGCCGCGCCTCGTCGATTGCCGGGGGGAAGAGCACCGGATCGGCCTGGTCGACGGGGTGCTCGTGCCGCTGGACCACGATCCGGCGGAGATCCGCCGGGAGGAACTGCTGGTCGCGCTGACCGGCACGCCACTCCCCTGCCTGCAGGCCATCGACACGGCGCACCGCCGTCCGGACTGCCTCACCGGCGTCCGCGAACGCCTGGAACACGGCGACACCGCCGGCGCGCTGGCCGTCGTCGAGGGCCTGCTGGGTGCCGACGCGACGCTGCGCACCGGCGCCCTGCGGGACGCGCTGGAGGCGGCCGCCCAGCGGCGGATCACCTACGGACTGTTCCGTGCGGGCCTGGCCGGACCCGGTCCGGGCCGGACCCCCGTGCGAGCCCGCCGCCCCCGGCACCCCGACCGCTCCCACCCGCGCCGGGCGAACTCTCGCTGACCGGGGACCTTCCGTCCCCGCACCCACCGACTCTTCACGTCTTCACGAAACCCACAGGTGATCACGCATGCCCGTATACGCCCCGCTCACTGCACCCGACGCCACCTCCGCCGGCTCTGACACCCTGTCCGCTGCCGTCGGCGCCCCGTCCGTTGCCTGCGAAACCGCCTTCTCCCCCCCGGCCCACGCCTCCCAACTCGACGTCGCCGGAGCGCTGCTGGACCTGCTGCGCGAGACCACCACCGAGCCGCGCCCCGACATCCAGCTGGAGGCCCTGACCCTGGCCGTGGCCGCCGACCTGCCCGTGCTCCTGTGGGGTGAGCCGGGCATCGGCAAGACCGCGGCCCTGACGCAGCTGTCCGAGGCCCTGGACCTGCCGCTGACCACGGTGATCGCCAGTGTGCACGAGCCGTCCGACTTCTCCGGTCTGCCCATCGTCGGAGACGATCCCGCGGAGCACGGCGTCCCGATGGCCCCGCCGGACTGGGCCGTGCGCCTGGTCCGGGCCGGCCGCGGGCTGCTCTTCCTGGACGAGCTGTCCACCGCGCCGCCCGCCGTCCAGGCCGCACTGCTCCGCCTCGTGCTCGAACGGCGGATCGGCGCCCTGCAACTGCCGCCCGGGGTCCGGATCGTGGCCGCCGCCAATCCGCGGTCCTCGGCGGCCGACGGCTGGGAGCTCAGCCCTCCCCTGGCCAACCGGTTCGTCCACCTCCAGTGGACCCACGACCCCGAGGTCGTGGTCCGCGGGCTCGGCGGGACCTGGCCCCGGGCGACCCTGCCGCGCCTCGACGCGGAGGGCTTGCCGGCGGCCGTCGGCTACGCCCGCCGCGCGGTGTGCGCGCTCCTCGCCGCCCGCCCCGCGCTCGTGCACCTGCTGCCCGGCAACGAAGCGCGCCGGGGCGGCGCCTGGCCGTCCCCGCGCAGCTGGGACATGACCCTGCGTCTGATCGCCTTCGCCACCGCGGCGGGCTCCTCCAGGGAAGTCCTCTCCCTGCTCGTCAGGGGCACCGTGGGGGACGGTCCGGGGCTGGAGCTGCTGGCCTCCCTGGACCGGCTGGACCTTCCGGACCCCGAGGTGCTGCTCGCCGACCCGTCGGGCGCCGTCCTCCCCGATCGGGGTGACCTGCGCCAAGCGGTGCTCGACTCGGTGGTGGCGGCCGTCCGCAACCGCCCGGAGAAGTCCCGGTGGGACGCGGCGTGGGTGCTCCTGGTCCGGGCGGTGGAGACCGGAGCACCGGACCTGGTGGTCGTCCCGGCGACCACGCTTGCCGCACTGCGCCGTGCGGACTGGGACGTTCCGGCGTCGATCGAGCGGCTCGCCGGAGTGGTGACCCTGTCCCAGCGGGCGGACCGGGCGGCGGACCGCACGGCGGCCCGGGCCGCGGCCCCCGCTCGGGCCGGCCGATGAGCCCGGACACGGCGGGGGCACTGGACCGCGACAAGCTCTTCGCCGCCCGGCTGCACGCCGCCCGGGTCCGCCCGTACCTGGCGACGGCGCTGTTCGCCCTGCACACCGTCGAGTCGCGGCGGGTGCCGACGATGGCCGTCGACCGGCACTGGCGGTGCTACGTCTCACCGGCGTTCGTCGACCGGATGCCGGTGGAGGAGCTCGCCGGGGTCTGGGTGCACGAGGTGTCGCACCTGCTGCGCGACCACCACGGGCGCGGTGACCGCATCGCCCGGAAGAGCGGACGGACCGGCCCGGGGGAACGGCTGCGGATGAACATCGCCGCGGACTGCGAGATCAACGACGACGTGTTCGGGGACGGGTTGACGTGCCCCGAGGACGTCGTGAGGCCGGAGTCCCTGGGCATGCCCCCGGGGCTGCTCATGGAGGACTACCTGAGCCGGTTCAGCCTCGGCCCGATGACGCAGGAGCTGGTCTGGCTGGACTGCGGCAGCGGCGCCGACGGGCTGGACCGGGAGTGGGACCTGGGCCCGGACGGCGCGGACGGCCTCAGCGAACAGGCGCGGGACGCGGTGCGCTTCCGGGTGGCGCAGGGGATCACCGGCCGTCCCGGGAACGCCCCGCGGGCGTGGAAGCGGTGGGCGGAGGAGGCGTTCCACCCGCCGCAGCCGTGGCGGGCGTTGCTGGGAGCCGCGGTCCGCTCGGCGGCCTCCGGCTCGGGCGGGGCCCACGACTACAGCTACGGCCGGCCCTCGCGCCGCTCGGCCGGTGTGCCCGGCGCCGTCCTGCCGAGCCTGCTGCGCAGGCCGCCCCGGGTCTCGGTGGTCATCGACACCTCCGGGTCGGTCAGTGACGCCGAACTGGGCAGTGCTCTCCTGGAGGTCGCCGCGATCTGCCGCGCCGTCGGCGGCCGGCGCGACCTGATCACCGTCGTGCCGTGCGACGCGGCGGCCCGGATCGTGCATCCGCTGTGCAGCGGGGAGGGCATCCCGCTGCTGGGCGGCGGGGGTACGGACCTGCGTACGGGCTTCGCCAAGGCCCTGCGGTCGGGGCCCCGACCGGACGTCATCGTGGTCCTGACCGACGGCCAGACGTCCTGGCCGGCCTCGCGACCGCCCTGCCGGACGGTGGTGGGTCTGTTCCCCCGGGAGTCGCAGTGGGACGAGGACGATCCCGACCAGACGTACACACCGGACGCGCCGCCCGAGTGGGCGCACGTGGTGTCCATCGGGTGACCATCGGCTCCGCTCCCGCCGCCCGGTGAGAGGGGTGGGAACGCGTCCGCGGGACGTGCGCTTGATCGTGCACGGCCTCTCGGGTTCCGTCCGGGAACCCCCTACGGTGACGGGGTGCACGCATGCGGGGCGATGGGTATCGGAGGAGTCATGTCCCACCACGTCGAGGACCCTTGTCGGACGGAAGGCGCGTCCGTCCCCGACCGCCGGTCCCGGACCGACTGCCCGTTCTGCCGCATCGTGCGGGGTGTCGCGCCGGCGCAGGTGGTACGTGACTGGGCGGACGCCCTGGCGATCACGCCGCGCGGAGGGGGTGTCACGCGAGGGCACGTGCTCGTGCTCCCCAAGACCCACGTGCCCGACGTGGCCGCCGATCCGGCCGTTTCCGCCATGACGATGCGGCATGCCGCCGAGCTCGCCGCGGAGGTGGGCGACTGCAACGTCATCACCTCGCGGGGCGCGGCGGCCACCCAGACGGTCCGGCACCTGCACGTCCACGTGGTGCCGCGCCGGCAGGGGGACGGGATCCACCTGCCCTGGACGCACCCGCGGGCCGGACGAGCCGGCACGGGCGGCCGGCCGGGCCGGGAGCGACGGCCCTGGACGGCGGGTCCGGCCGACCGCTGAGCCGGACCGGGCGCACGGCGCCGCCGAAGGGTCGCTGCCGGGTCAGGTGCCGGGCGCCCCCTCCTCTGCGGGAGGCGGCTCGGCACCGCGTGACCCGGCGTCCGCCGGATCGCCGGCGCTCGGCTCGATGCCGGTCGGCTCGGCGCCCGGCACCTCGGCGCCCGGCACCTCGACGTCCGGCAGCTCAATCACCGGCGGCTCGATGTCCGGCAGCTCGAACTGGATGTTCAGTTCCTCGACGGTGTCCTCCAGCCAGTTCTCCAACAGGCTCGGGTCGTACCGGACCATCAGGGCGTCGCCGTGTTCGAGGACCTCCAGCTGCAGCCGCGGTGTGGCGGGCCCGCTCCGTCCCTCGTCCACCGGCCACGCGTACTCCCGCAGGGGCAGCTCCAGCGTCCCGGCCACGCCGGTGGCGGCCCGCTCCTCGACGATCAGGGCGCAGGCGTCGTCCACGACGTGGTGCGCGTCGGCCCTGGCCTGTTCCAGAGCGGCCCGCAGCTGGTGCCAGGAGGTGCTGTGCCGGGCGAGCAGCCGCCGCGCCTCGGGCACCAGGGCGTCCACCCGCTCCTCGACGGCCGCCGCGGCGGCCTTCGCGTCCTCGTCGCTCTCCGCGTACGGATTGTGCGCGAGGACCGTCGTCGCCAGCGTGGCGAGGCTGAGCGAGACGATGAGGAAGACCGCCATGGCCTCGCCGCCGTCGCCGAAGGCCGACGAATTGCTCTGCTTCGCCCGGGAGTACGCGGTCACGGCGAGGAAGGTGATCAACACGAGGTTGGCCACGACGGGCCAGGCCAGTCCGGGCCACGGCAGGTCGTCGGGCCGGCGGGTCTCGACCCGGGGCCGGTCCGGCCGCCACCAGTGCAATAGGGCGGCGCGCGCGCCGCGCCGCACTCGCTCGGGGCGGCGGCCGGCGCGGACCCGCCACCTGAAGAGCGACCTCCCGAGCAGGTGGCCCAGGGCGAACTGGAGCACGGACACACCGATCGTGACCAGGTAGGTGAGGCCGTAGACGATGGTGTCCCAGACGCCGCCAGGGCCGACGCTCAGGACCTGCGCCGTGGCCGCGCCGACGAACGGGAAGTCGAACAGCGCGCTGCACCCGAGCATGAACCACTGGAGCCGCCCCCACAGCCGCCGGTTGCGGCGCAGCCCCTCCGGCCCGTCCGCGGTGTGCCGGGCGCGTACGGCGCCGGCCTGGCGCCGGGCCTCGCCCGCCGCCCGGCCGACCGTGAACCGCTCCACCGCGTCGATGGCCGTCAGCGTGGCCTGGAACGTCTCCAGGAGTGTCGTGCCCAGCTTCCCCAGCGACTCCTGCGCCGCGCTCAGACCGGTGTTGGCCCTGCTGAACGCCCGCATCAGCACCGCGCGTTCGCGGCTGTCCACGGGGTCGGCGGGCGCTCCGGCCGGAGGGCGGCCGATCTGGATGCCGGTGGTGACCTTGTACTGGGGGCAGGGTATGGGCGCGTCACGCGGGCCGCCCGTCTGCTCCGAACGATTGCTGCCGTTGACTTTCATAGCGGAATGCCCGACCTCACTTCCCGATGATCTCGACGTTCACTCTGCGGTCGCACTGCAGCCTCTGCTCCCGGGACATGGATTCCGTGGCCGCGGCCGTGGGGCAGCCCGGCGACAGGCCCCGGCCGTGCGACTCCACCCGCGACTCGGGCACCCCGTGGTCGACGAGCACCTTCGCCACCGCGTCCGCGCGGGCCTGGGAGAGCGACTGGTTGTTGCCGGAGCCACCGCGCGGATCGACGTACCCGTCGACCAGGACACGCTCGAGGGACGGGGTCGTTCGTGCGGTTGCGGCGAGGGTGGTGAGCATGGGCACGGCCGCGGGGAGCACCTGCGCCGAGTTGCTGTCGAACAGGGCCTCGCCGGACAGCGCGTACGTCCGGGACGTGCCGTCGCCGTACGGCACCACCGGGTCGTCCGGCACGGAACCGGTCGTGGCCCGGTCGGACTCCTTCTCCTTGCCGACGGGCGTGTTGCTGCTGGTGCAGGACCCGCGGGCGGCTCCCGCGCGTTCGCACAGGGCCTTCCACAGCTCGCCGAGCCACGCGCGCTGGGCGCTGTTCGCGGCCGGCTGCCCGCCGGCGGAACGGCCCAGGCCCACGAACGTGACCTCCGCCCCGCGCAGATCGGGGAGTTCGCCGAACTTTCCGGGGGCGGCGCACACCGAGACGATGGAGTCGAGTTCCTGTGGGGAGCCGAACCTCGCGGAACGCAGGTCGGCGCAGCCGGTGGTGGCCAGCCCGTCGCTCAGGACGAGCAGCCGCCGTACGCCTTGGACGCCTTCGAACATGTCCGCGCCGGCCGCCAGCGCGGCGAGGACGTCGGTGCCGCCGTCGGCGGGTGCCTTCTGCTGGGCCTCGGTGATGTCGTCCTTGAGGCACCTGTTCGCGTCCTGCCGGTTCTGTTCCTGGTTGT
This sequence comes from Streptomyces sp. NBC_01294, assembly GCF_035917235.1. Taxonomy (NCBI): domain Bacteria; kingdom Bacillati; phylum Actinomycetota; class Actinomycetes; order Kitasatosporales; family Streptomycetaceae; genus Streptomyces; species Streptomyces sp. NBC_01294. The sequence goes on along the minus strand of NZ_CP108423.1, from coordinate 7,425,190 downwards.
CCGGGTTGGGGTTGCTCCGCTTCCAGTCGGCCGGCCGCCTCTCGACGGTCCACTCGACCTGTCCGGCGGGGCCGCCGAACGTGCCGATGGAGATGACCTCGCCCTTCTCGTCCTTCTTGTCGAGCAGGTCGCCGACCACTCGCCCGTAGTCGAGACCCCGGGTACCGGATGCGGCGCCGCGTACGGACTTCGAGCCGTCGACGAGGATCACGGTGCTGTCGGCGTCGGGGGTGGAGGTCTGCGTCTCCATCCAGCCGCACCCCTCCCTCGGATCGTCCGAACCGCAGCCGGCGAGTCCTGCGACGAGCACGCCGAGGACGGCCAGGGCGCTGACCGTCCGGGCGGTGGCGGACGGCAGGGACGCGCGGCGGCGCGGCGGGCGCCTCACTGGTTCCGGCCGTCGGCCGCGACGGCGTTCTCGACCCAGGAGAACGGGCCGACGCCCACCTCCCGGCAGAACGCGCTGAGGGCCTTGTCGTAGGCGTCGGCGAACTCGAACAGGCCGGCCTCCTGGTGGTCTCCGCGGGCCGCGTGCAGCGCCGTCACCAGCGCGTCGATGCTCGTACGGCGGTGCCCGCGCAGCGCCTCCATCACCTTGCGGAACTCCTGGTCGGCGAAGGTGGCCGCGAACGGGACCAGCAGGCGCCGCTGATGCGCGTCGAGTTCGCCGAGGAGCTCCAGCTCGCTGATCACCTTCAGCCAGGCCTCGGTGAGCGTCAGCGCCCGCTCGGCCCTGATCAGGCCCAGCCTCTGCGTCTCCTTGAGGGTCAACTCGTCCAGGTGGTGGGGCAGTACGTGCTCCCGCAGGGCCGGGTCCACGCGCACCCGGACCGTGGGCGTGCAGCGGATGAGACCGTTCTCGTCGTCGAAGCACCAGTTGCCCGCGGTCGACAGGACCGCGTTGACCGCCGTCTCGGCGGCGGCCGGGTCGGCCGGGTCGCACGCGCGGGCCGCCGACCAGGCGACCCGGAGCAGTTCCTCGCGCGCGGTCCCCTCGTACTGCTGGACGCGGGTCTTCAGCGTCTCCCGCGACATGGCCTGGCTGCTCCACTGGAAGGTGGGGAAGACCTGGAAGGAGAACACGTCGTCGCGGGCGGCCATGGCGAGCGCGGTCTCCTGGGGAAGCGACTGGACGAACACGTCCTTGCGTGCCGCCGGCGCGGAGCCGTCCGCGTCGGACCCGGTCGGATCCGGCTCCTCCGCGGGGATGTCGTCGAACTTCGAGTGCCACCACGTGCGTACTGCCTCGCGCACCGTGGTGAGCAGGCCCTTGGGCCGTCGTCCCATGGCTGGTCCTCCCGGGGATGTGCTGCTGGGTGTCGGATGTCGGGGTCCGGAACCCCGTGGCGGGTTCCGGACCCGAGGGCTGGGTGGGTCGGGTGCGGGTGGGTCTGATGCGGGTGGGTGCGCGCGGCGGGTGAGCCGCGTGTCACGCTCCGCCGAGCGAGCGCAGGAGCTGCGCCACGCATCTGGCTTCCGGCTGCTGCCGTGCCCAGCGGCGGAGGTGGAAGACGGCCCGGCTGAGGAGCCGGTCGACACAGATGCGCAGCCCGAACTTCTCGAGGAACGCGGCCAGTTCCTCGTCCTCGTCGGCGGCCAGCAGCCATTGCCGCAGCAGCTGCCATGCCTGACCGGAGTGGGCCGGGTCGATCAGCGCGCGCTGCCACAGCAGCAGGAGCGTCTCCTCGCGCTCGGGGTCGTTCATCGCCTGTTGCGCGAGGGTCGGCCGGTACGCCAGCTCGGGCCCGACGGCGAACGGGCCGAGGACGAGCAGGGTCCGCACCGCGTGCCGGGGCAGGTTGTCGTTGCTCGAACGGATCCACCGGCCGAGCGCCTCGGCGACCGGATCCGCCCCGTCGGGGGCGAGGTACAGCGCGGCGGTCGAGTAGGCGACGGAGGCGTAGGGCACGAGCGCCGGCCTGCCGGCCAGTGCCTGCAGGGCGGGCAGGGTGCCCGGCACGTCCCGGGTGCCGACCGGCGTGCCGTAGGCCCGCGCGGCGCTGTCCTGGAACGGTGTCCTGGGGCTGCCGGCCCAGTCGGCGACCTGCTTGTCGACGCGTTCCGTCAGCCAGGGGTCGTCGGCCGCCAGCGCGACGGCCAGGGCCAGGGAGGCGCACCGCCGGTCGTTCACCGATCTGCTGAGCGCCCAGAACTTCACCACGTACCGGTAGACGCTGTCGAAGTCGTGGCGGAGCAGGTGGCCCGCGATCACCGCGGCCCGCGCACGGACCCGCTCCAGGCCGTCGGAGCCCAGCCTCTTCAGCCAGCCCACGAGCGGTTCTCGGAGCCAGGGAAGGTCGTGCCAGATGACCTCGATGACGGCCGGCATCAGTTCCGGGTCCGAGAGCCGGGCGCGGCGGGGGTTGTCGGAGATTCCGGCGCCCGGTTCGGCGGCAATGCCCTTGCCCGGCGGTACCAGGTGGTCGAGGTCCGCCTCGAAGACGGGCCGGGCGGGCGCCGTGTCCCGGTTCTCGGCGCGCAGCACCTCGCCGCTCAGCAGCGTGCCCGCCCGGATGACGTCGGACAGCGGCAGGTTGTGGCCGAGCACGTAGGTGATGCGCAGCGCCTGCTGGTGCGGGTCGGCCGCCGGGGAGGGCGCCCCCGGGTCGGCCGCCGGCTCCGACAGCTTCAGGAACCGCCTGACCAGGCTCCTCAGGTCGCCGTGGGGCGTGTCGAGGAGGGTGTCGAGGGCTTCCTCGGGTCCGTGCAGGCACGAGACGAGGTCCCGGGCGAAACGGGCGACCCAGTGGACCGAGGAGGCCGCGGCGAGCGTTCCGTCCACCCGCGGGTCCGCAAGGACCCGGCTCGTGAACTCCTGCGTGCGACCGCGGGTGCAGCCGCCCGGCTCCGTGCACTGCGTCCGGTGCTCGGCGAGCTCCGCCTTCAGGTGTGCTTCCAGCACCGCCGCGAGCTGGGGCCTGGTGTGGTGGACGGCGTACGGGCCCAGGTCGCCGGGGTCGGTCCGCGCGTCCTCGACGATCAGTACCACGTACGCCCCGCGCTCGCGGGCCCGCAGGCGCAGGGCTTCGAGCGTGGCCTGGCCGGGGCTGCGGGTGCCCACGTTCACCCGGACGCCGTGCCCCTGCCGCAGACGGGACCCGTTGCGCTCGATCAGGGCCTGCGTCAGCCTGGCCTCCTCGCCGTGCAGGACGCTGAGGCGGTCGCTGCCGCAGCGGTCGGCCAGGAGGACACGGCCCGTTTGCTCCCGCCCGCTGCCCTTCGGCCCGGTCAGGACGACCAGGTGGTGCACTCGGAGGCTGTCGGCCATCCGCTCCTGTCGCGGGACCCGCTGGTGCAGCTGGTGGAGGCGGGCCGTCTCGGTGGCGTCGAGCGTCATCCGCTGGAACTCGGCGGGCTGGGACGTACCCACGTTCAGCGTGATGGCGTTGCCGTTGTGGGCCAGCGCGCTGTTGTACGCCTCCAGCGTCTCGACCTGGTCGGCGTCCTGCTGCGCGGGACGGAGCGGCGACGGTTCGCGGGCCGCCGCCGGTCCCGCGTCCTGGGCGTCCCGGGGCTCCCGGTTGTCCCAGGGCTTCCAGCCCCCGTCGTCCGGTCCGCCGCCGGGCGTCGCGTCGGGCGCGGGACCGGCGGGATCGCCGTTCGGGGGCTCGGTCCCGGGGACCGTCGCGTCGGCGGGACCGCTGTCGGCGTACGGGGCGTCCGCGCCCGGTTCGGCAGCGGCGCCGTGCTCAGGGGTGTGGTCCGCCGGAGGCTGGTCTGTCGTGCTCATGGGCGTCCCTGGTTCTCGGTCTCGTCCTCGGGGTCGGAGGTGAGGTTGTAGTTCCGGGCCGTGTTGCCCCGGCCGTTGATGACCACCGCGGAGTGGTCGAAACGGTTGCCGGTGACGGCTCCCTGGTTTCCGGTACCGGAGTCGTCCGGTCGCGCGGGGCGGAGCGTGGGGACGGCCTTGCGGATCGCCTGGATGAGGGGCGGGAGGTCGATCTCCTCGTGGTGGGGGCGGAAGGGAATGGCCTGCCGGGTCGTCAGTGCTCGGATGTCATGGCTCAGTTCCGACTCCTCGGGCAGCTCGGCGCCGTCGACCAGGACGGGGAGGACGACCAGGCCCCATTTCAGGGCGAGCGCGATCTCCGTGCGGACCCAGTCGCCCTTGTGGTCGAGGTAGCGGCTGCCCGTCGCGTCCGTGAGCGAGGCCCACTGCTTGCCCATGACCGCGAGCAGGATGTCGCACTTCCTCAGGTTCCTTTTGATCTCGTCGGGGAAGTGGGCGCCCTTGGCGATGGAGCGCTGGTCGCGGAACACCTCGTCCTTGCCGAAGGCGTTCTGGAGTGCCGTGTCGAGGTGCGCGCCGATGCGATCGGTGTCGGCACGGCGGAAGTTGATGAAGATGGAGGGGGCCATGTCGTCCTCGTTTCGGAGAGGGGGAGCGCACCCGGCGTTCAGGAATGTGCGGTGGGGGCGCCCGCAGGGCGCAGTCCTCGGGCGGCTCGGGACGGGGCGTCGGGCGCCGGCCGGGGGTCTGCGAGGGGCGGATCCGAACGACGGATCCGGTGGGTGAACCCGAGGGTTGAGCTCGGTGGGTAAACCCGACATTCTCAGCCGTTTTATGGGCGGTCAATGGTGTTGCCTGTGACCACATCCGTAGGCAACAGGGCACATGGGGGTCGGGAGCGACGATCGAGGCGTCCCTGATGGCCGTTGCCGCCGAAGGGCCGGCGGCATCAGGGCTGGAAGGGGCTGGAAGGGGACGCGAGAGGGCGGGAGGGCGGGTGCGGGGTGGCCGGAAGTCACGCGCCGGCAGGGGTGTTCGGGAGGGCAGGAGGACCGGCAGGGGTGTGGACGTCTTCCCTCCGCCCCGCCTGCGTGACGGCGGTTCAGCCACCGCCTCCCCGCGGGTCCGCGCCCGCGCGCAGGCTCGCGGCGATGACGGGAAGGGTGTCACTGACGGCAGGGTGCTTGCGCCGGGGGGCCAGGGACGACCGCAGCTGCTTCAAGTCGGTCCGGACGGTGGCGGAATCGGTGGTCATGACGTCCTGGGCGACCGACGCGGCCACCGCGCAGGCCCGTTCGACCTCTCCGGCGTCGGCCAAGGCCAGTGCCAGCCGGGCGCCGTGACGGGCGCGGGCGCGCAGCGCGTGCGGCGCGATGCCGTCCTGCCCGATGTCGAGCAGCGCGACGGCCTCCTCGGCCTCGCCGAGTTCTCGTAGGCACCAGCCCGTGACGAAGGCCGTGAGGTCGGGAAGGTGGGTGCCGCCCAGGGCCGGACCGCCGTCGCCCTGCGGCCGTGTGCCGCTGGCGAGTTCGCCGGCCCGGTCCAGGGCGCGCCGGCACTCGCTCTCGTTGCCCAAGAGCGCGTGCCCCTGGGCTTCGCGCTGCGCGGCCAGTTCCCTGGTCCGGCGGCCGCGCGCCTGCGCTCCGGCGGCGCCCGCGAGGGCCACGGTGGACAGCGAGTCGCCCTGGTAGAGGGCGATCTCCGCCTGGCGCAACAGGGCGTACGCGGCCATCTCATCGTCCCCGCCCGCCTTGGCCAGGCCCGCGGCCTGGCCGGTCCACCACCGGGCGGCCGGGTCGTCGCCGGCCTCCTGCGCCATCCAGCCCGTGTACTCGGCGAAGTGCGCGGCGAGTTGGAGGACGGCGCCGCGTCGGTCGGGCGGCGTGCTGCGGCCCAGGCCGCGCAGTGCGGCGGTCGCCGCGATGCTCATGGGCGCCACGACGGCCGGACCGGAGCACTGGCCGAGTCTGCGCTGCTGGTCGAACAGGGTCCGGAAGACCGTGAGGGTCTCCTCCACCGAGCCGCTCTCCTGGAAACCCGGGGTGAGGGCCCATTTGGCGGCGACGGTGGCCCCCTCCTCGGCGGGGGCGGCGGGATCGCAGGCGGTGAAGTCGCTCGCCCCGTCGGCCCGCAGCCGCAGCGACCAGGGACCGGGGCTGCCGATCTCGGCCGCGGACACGGCGGATACGTCCCCCGCGTGCGGTAACGGGCGGTTCAGCAGTCCGAACAGCAGCCCTCCCGCGCGCAGCTTCGCGTCACACGACTGCGCCAGCTGGTCGCTGGGATTGCCCATGCCCCGTTCGATCTTGCTCAGGTACTCCTTCGAGTAGTGGACCTTGGCAGCCAGATCGGCCAGTGACATCCCCGATGCGGTCCTCCGGCGGCGCATTTCCTCACCGAAGGCCGGGTCGACTGGTGGCATGGCGGCTCCCTGCCTCGCTCCGTTGCTGTGCCGATTTTGGCACAGCTTGGCCGAGGATCAACCGATCAATAGTTCCATACGACTAGATGAACACCTTTGAGTGACAGAGGAGTTGTTCTGACGCAGAATGCACGCGGACGCGTCAGCCGACCTGGATGCCGATCACGCACGTGTCGTCGTCCGTGTCGGACCGGCTCTGGGCGAGGAGGCGGTCCAGCTTCCCGTCCAGGTCCCCGGCCGAGGCTGCCGCCGCGTTCACGAGGTGGCCGAGCGAGTCCTGGACCGAGCAGTCCCGCCGTTCCACCAGACCGTCCGTGAACATCAGCAGGGTGTCGTCCGGTTCGAGCTGCATCTCCCGCTCCACGTACGTGACATCGGGCAGGGCACCGAGGAGCAGGCCCTCGATGAGCGGGAAGGCCTCGGCCTCGCCCTCGCGGACGAGTACGGGCGGCAGGTGGCCCGCACGCGCCCAGCGCAGCACCCTGGTCTTCGGGTCGAAGAGGCCGCAGACGGCGGTGGCCGTCACGTGCTTGGCCAGGTGGTGGGTGACCGTGTTGAGCCAGGACAGCAGCTGGGCGGGCCCGGCGCCCGTGACGGCCAGGCCGCGCAGGGCGTTGCGCAGCACGACCATGCCCGTGGCCGCCTCGATGCCGTGACCGGCGACGTCGCCCACGGACAGCATGATCAGCCCGGAGGGCAGGACCACTGCGTCGTACCAGTCGCCGCCGACGAGCGACTCGGTCTCCGCCGGCCGGTAGCGGACGGCGACCCGCAGCCCCGGCGCCTCGATGGCCGGTGGGGACGGCGGCATGATGGCGTGCTGGAGCTGGAGGGCCAGCCGGTTGCGTTCGGCGGACTCGGCCTCGGTGTGGGCGAGCTGGTCCCTGGTCGCGGCCAGCGCCACCTCGGTCCAGTGCTGGGCGGAGATGTCCTGGTAGGCACCGCGCACGGCGAGCAGCCGCTGGTCCGCGTCGAGGACGGGCTCGGCGACGACACGGATGTGGCGGGTGATTCCGTCGGGTCTCCGGAGGCGGAAGTTGACCGAGGAGGGACGGCGGTGGCGGAGCACCGCCCGCAGGAAGCGGCCGAGGGCGGCGGAGTCGTCCGGATGCGCGTAGCCGGGCAGCTCCCGCAGTTGTACGGGGGGCTCGGTGGCCGGGAGTCCGTGGAGCGCGTAGAGCTGCGCGTTCCAGGTGGTCTCCCCGGTGGCGAGGTTCTCCTCGAAACCGCCGATCCGGCCCAGGCGCTGGGCGTGCTGGAGGAGGTTGGCCAGCCGGGCGGTCTCGTCCTCGATCCGCCAGATCAGCAGGACGGCGGCGCCGTGGCGGCTCACGCTGATGTCCGCGACCGAGGTGAGCGGGATCTGGTCGACGAGCGCGGTCAGGCTCATGCGTTCGGCCCGGAACGGCTCGCCCGTCGCGTGCACGCGCTCGATGATGTCGAACAGCCCGCTCTCGCCGGCGGCCATCGGATAGGCCTCCAGCAGCAGCGCGCCGTTGACGTCACCGCGCGGGCGTCCCACCGGGTCGGCGAACCGGCTGCCGACGTGACGGATCCGGAAGTCGCCGAGCCTGCCGTCGGGGTCGAGGACCGGGGTGAGCACCACGGCCGGGTCCTGCAGTCCCTCGGCGAGGTCGATGAGTTCCACGACGTCCGGGAGCACCGCCTCGGCGGCCGCCGGGTCGCGCGGGGGCGAGACGTCCATGGTGCGGGCGCACAGCTCGGCGAGGGCCTCGACCTGACGTTCGATCTGCGGTGATTGCGGCGCCAGGGGCTGCGGCCAGCAGATTTCGAGGACGCCGTGGATCCGTCCGCCCGTCCCCGTCGGTACCGCCATCCGTCCGCCGTCGGGCCACTGGAGGTGACCGATCGAGGGCAGCCCCTCGCGCGCGAGGTCGGCGAGGGTGACCAGTCGGCGCTCGCCCAGCGCGAGGCGGGCGACGGTGGAGACGCCCGGGGGGACGTGCCGCCAGCGCGCGGCCTCCCCGGGCGGGAACCCGGCGTGGCCGGCGAGGGCCAGCGAGCCGTCGGGCACCGCGGTCCACACGGCGACGGCGACCGCTCCCAGGGGCCCCAGGGCGTTCGTCAGGAGCGACTCGGCCACTGCCTGGGTATCGGCGGCGGCGGCCAGCATGCCGCTCTCGGCGGTGCGCAGCCGGACCGACACCGTGGACTGCGGCTCGGCCGCGTCGTCGACCGTACCGGCGCGCTCGACGAACTCGGCGGCGATCTCGCTGACCCGGTCGCGGGACGCCTGGTTGACGATGTCGGCGGACAGTTCCAGGAGGGACGTCGCGCTCTCGCGGCACAGCACGTCGAGCTGCCGTGCCGCCGCGGCCGGGGTGCAGTTCAGCTGCCCGATCAGGACGCCCTTGGCCAGTTCGACCAGGGCCCTGCCGTCGGCTGCCGCGTGCGCCTCCAGCACCTCCCGGCGCAGCCGTTCGACCGTGGCGACGAGGCGTCCGAGCGGGGTCGGGGCCTGGTGCGGGACGGCGCCCGCCGCCTGCTGCTCACGGGCCGTCGTCCGGTGCGCGCCGGCATCGTCGTGCCGTTGTGTGTCCGCGGTCATCGCGTGAGCCAGTGCCGGACGCGGGCGATGAGGTCGTCGGCATCCACCGGTTTGGTCACGTAGTCGCTGGATCCCGCGGCGAGGCTCTTCTCCCGGTCCCCGGGCATCGCCTTGGCGGTGACGGCGATGATGGGCAGGCCCTCGAACTCCGGCATCCGCCGGATCTCGGCGGTGGCCGCGTAGCCGTCCAGTTCGGGCATCATGACGTCCATCAGGACGAGGTCGACACCCGCGTTGCCGGTCAGGGCGTCGATGCCCTTGCGGCCGTCTTCCGCGTGGAGCACGCGCATGCCGTGCAGTTCCAGGATCCCGCTGAGGGCGAAGAGGTTGCGTGCGTCGTCGTCGACGACGAGGACGGTGCGGCCGGCCAGGTCGCCGTCGAGCACGTGGGTGGTCTGCTGCCGCTGCGCGTCTCCCTGCACGAGGGGCGGCACGTCCCCCGGCTGCTCGGCGGACAGGTGGAGCGCGATGCGTTCCCGCAGCTCGTCCAGGCTGGACAGCATCTCCACGTGGCGTGCCGCGGACCGCTCCCGCAGGGCCTTCTCCTGACCGGTCCCGACCCGGGGATTGTCGTGGGCGAGGACGGGGAGCGAGGAGAGCGCCGGGTCGCCGTCGAGCGCGTCGAGGAAGCGCAGCGCCTCACCGTCTGGCATGTCCAGCTGCAGGACGACGCAGTGGAAGGAATCGGATGCCAGGGCCGCGGCGGCCTCCCGCGCGCTCGTGGCGTTGACCACGTGGCTGCCTCCGCGCTCGCCCGTCACCTGATGGCGGGGGGCGACGTCCCGGTCGGCGCTCTCGGCGACGAGGGTGAGCAGGCCGTTGGGCCGTTCCTCGATCACGAGCAGGCGGCGGGCCCGCCGCTGGGCGGGGAGTTCAGGAGTACTCGCACGGCCCGCACGGCCCGGATCGGCCGCCCTGGACACGTCGCCGCGCGAGGACGCCGTAGGGCTTGCCGAGTGGGCGGCGCCGGAGTCCGGGGCGTCCTCGTAGTCCGCGCGGCTGACCGGCAGGTAGAGGGTGAAGGTGCTGCCCTGGCCGGGCGCGCTCTCCGCGGCGACGGCCCCGCCGAGGAGCTGGGCGATCTCGCGGCTGATGGAGAGCCCGAGGCCGGTGCCGCCGTACTTGCGGCTGGTGGTGCCGTCGGCCTGCTGGAAGGCTCCGAAGACGGACTCCAACTGCTGCTCGGGGATGCCGATGCCCGTGTCCCGTACCCGGAAGGCCAGCAGCGGCCCGCGCCGGGGAAGCCCGGCGGGGATCTCCGAGGCCTTCGCCGGTTCGATGCGGAGCTCGACGCCGCCGCGCTCGGTGAACTTGACGGCGTTGGACAGCAGGTTGCGCAGGATCTGGCGCAGCCGCGAGTCGTCGGTGAGCAGGTCGTCGGGGGCGCCCGGGGCGGTGGTGACGGTGAAGTCGAGGCTCTTCTGCGTGGTCATCGGCCGGAAGGTCGCGTCGACGTACTCGAGCAGCTGGGGCAGGTCCACCCGCTCGGGATGGACGTCCATCTTGCCGGCCTCGACCTTGGACAGGTCGAGGATGTCGTTGATCAGCTGGAGCAGGTCCGAGCCGGCCGAGTGGATGATGCCCGCGTACTCGACCTGCTTGGGGGTGAGGTTGCGGGTGGGGTTCTGGGCGAGCAACTGGGCCAGGATGAGCAGGCTGTTGAGCGGGGTCCGCAGCTCGTGGCTCATGTTGGCCAGGAAGTCGGACTTGTAGGTGGAGGCCAGCGACAACTGCTGTGCGCGGGTCTCCAGTTCCTGCCGGGCCTGCTCGATCTCCAGGTTCTTGGCCTCGATGTCGCTGTTCTGGCTGGCGAGGAGGGCGGCCTTCTCCTCCAGCTCCGCGTTGGAGCGCTGGAGTTCCTCCTGCTGGACCTGGAGTTCCTCCGAGCGGGCCTGGAGTTCGCCGGTCAGCCGCTGGGACTCGCCGAGGAGCTCGTCGGTCCGGGCGTTGGCGACGATCGTGTTGACGTTGGCGCCGATGGTCTCCATCAACTGGGCGAGGAAGTCGCGGTGCACGGGGGTGAACGTGGTGAAGGAGGCGAGTTCGATCACTCCGAGGACCTGGTCGTCGACCACGATCGGCAGGATGATCAGGCCGCCCGGGGTGGTGCGGCCCAGGCCGGAGGAGATGACGTAGTCGCCGGGCACCTGGTCGGTGGCGATGATCCGGTGGCTGCGGGCCGCCTGCCCGACGAGGGACTCGCCGAGGGCGAAGACGGTGCGCTCCTCGGCGCCCGCGGGACGGCCGTAGGAGCCGACGAGGGTGAGCACGGTGCCGCCGGGACGGTCCTCGGCGAGGTGGAAGGCGCCGTATTGGGCTGCGACGAGCGGCGTCAGTTCGTCCATGACGAGTTCGGCGACGGCGGCGAGGTCCCGGTGGCCCTGCATCAGGCCGGAGATGCGGGCCAGGTTGGACTTGAGCCAGTCCTGCTCCTGGTTGGCCCGCGTGCTCTCGCGCAGCGAACCGACCATGGAGTTGATGTTGTCCTTGAGTTCGGCGACCTCGCCCGAGGCGTCGACCGTGATCGAGCGGGTCAGGTCGCCCTCGGCGACCGCGCTGGCGACCTCGGCGATGGCCCGGACCTGGCGGGTCAGGTTGCCGGCCAGCTCGTTGACGTTCTCGGTCAGGCGCTTCCAGGTACCGGAGACGCCCTCGACCTCGGCCTGGCCGCCGAGCCGGCCCTCGCTGCCGACCTCGCGGGCGACCCGGGTGACCTCCGCGGCGAAGGAGGAAAGCTGGTCCACCATCGTGTTGATGGTGGTCTTCAACTCCAGGATCTCGCCGCGGGCGTCCACGTCGATCTTCTTGGACAGGTCTCCGTTGGCGACGGCGGTCGTGACGAGGGCGATGTTGCGGACCTGGCCCGTGAGGTTGTTCGCCATGGAGTTGACGTTGTCGGTGAGGTCCTTCCAGGTGCCCGCCACGTTGGGGACCTGCGCCTGGCCGCCGAGCCGGCCCTCGGTGCCGACCTCGCGGGCCACCCGCGTCACCTCGTCTGCGAACGCGGACAGGGTGTCGACCATCGTGTTGATGACCCCGGCCAGCGCGGCGACCTCGCCCTTCGCCTCCACCGTGATCTTCTGCGAGAGGTCGCCGCGGGCGACGGCGGTGGCCACCTGGGCGATGGACCGCACCTGACCGGTCAGGTTGGACGCCATGACGTTGACGTTGTCGGTGAGGTCCTTCCAGGTGCCGGAGACCCCGCGGACCGTGGCCTGGCCGCCCAGGTTGCCCTCGGTGCCGACCTCGCGGGCCACCCGGGTGACCTCGTCGGCGAACGCGGACAGCTGGTCGACCATCGTGTTGATGGTCTCCTTCAGCTCCAGGATCTCCCCGCGGGCGTCCACCCGGATCTTCTGCGTCAGGTCGCCCTGGGCCACGGCGGTGGTGACCTCGGCGATCGAACGCACCTGGGCGGTCAGGTTGTCGGCCATGACGTTGACCGATTCCGTCAGGTCCTTCCACGTCCCGGAGACGCCCTTCACGTCCGCCTGCCCGCCGAGCCGGCCCTCGGTGCCGACTTCGCGGGCCACCCGGGTGACCTCTCCGGCGAACCCGGAGAGCTGGTCGACCATCGTGTTGATGGTCTCCTTCAGCTCCAGGATCTCCCCGCGGGCGGTCACGGTGATCTTCTGCGAGAGGTCGCCCTTGGCCACGGCGGTCGCGACCTGGGCGATGGAGCGCACCTGGGCCGTGAGATTTCCGGCCATGAAGTTGACCGAATCGGTGAGGTCCAGCCAGGCGCCCCCGACTCCCGGTACGTCGGCCTGACCGCCCAGCGTTCCCTCGGTGCCCACTTCGCGGGCCACCCGCGTCACCTCGGAAGTGAACAGGGACAGTTGGTTGACCATCCCGTTGAAGACGGTGGCGATCTCTCCGAGCAGCCCGTCGGCCGCATCGGGCAGCCGGGTGCGGAAATCCCCGTCGCGTACGGCAGTCAGACCGGCCAGCAGCTGGCGCAGCTCCGACTCGCCGATCCCGCCCTCACCCGGCAGTGCCGACACCCCGCTCTGTGCATCCGTGCCCGCCCGCTCGGCCATCCGCCAACCTCACTCTCGATACCAACCGCTCCGACACGCGGGACAGGCCGGTCCCTTGGCCTCGGGCCCCGCCGGAGCGACCGGCTCCGCCGGGATCCGTTCGCCGCGGAACCGGTCCGGTGAAGGCTAACGGGCCCGCGGGGACGACAAGACCCTTCCGGTACCGGGACGGTCGGGTACCGGACCGGGACGGTCACGGCCCGCAGGTGAGGGTCGTCACGCCGGCGCGAGTTCACGCCCCGAGGGCGTCCTCGACACTCGCGTGCAGGGAGAGGACCGTATCGGCACCGGTCACGGCGAAGAGCCGTCGCAACTGCTCGCCGGGGGCGGCGATGCGCAGCCCGGTGAGGTGGTGCAGCCGCAGGAGCAGGTTCAGGAAGGAGGAGTCACCGAAGGTGATGGAGCCGGCGTCCAGGACCACCAGCCGGTGCCGGTCCGCAGCGGAGGTGAGGGCCTCCTCCAGGGGGGCCAGCGTGTCCTGGTCGAGCTCCCCGCGGGCCGCCACCACCCAGCCGTCCGCGGCCGGGTAGCCCTCACCGACCACACCGTCCTGGTACGCGTCCCTTGCTCCGGTCATGTCCGCCTCCCCGGATCGCCACCTGTACGTTGTCCCCAGGGAGTATGCCTGCTCGAGCCACCGGAGCGGGCGTCTCCCGGCGCGGCGGAGCCGCTTCTGCGGCACGGCGCGACCCGAAGAAGAGACTGATCTCACGAAGGTGTGTAGAACCTCGAACCCGGGGCAGAAGCGCCCCGGCAGCCGTTAGTCAATCGGGAGGGAGCGGCCACCATGTCTCGCTCGGCCACCGCGACAGGCCCTATTCGTGCGATAGACCCGCAGGTCACTGTTCGTGACCGGGTTGCTGCGGGAGCGCCAACGCAGGACGCTGACCTGGTGCGGGTGGAGAACGCCCGTGAGATGGCACCCGCCGACGCACGCGAACTGTCCCGGGTCTTCTTCCGGAGACTGCGCACGCTGGAGGAGGGGACGCGCGAGTACCAGTACGCGCGCAACACCCTGATCGAGATGAACCTCTCCCTCGTGCAGTTCGCCGCGCGGCGCTTCCGTGCCCGCGTGCTCGGCGGCGGTCTCGACATGGACGACATCATCCAGGTGGGAACGATCGGCCTCATCAAGGCCATCGACCGCTACGAACCCGAGCGCGAAGTCGAGTTCTCCACGCTCGCACTCCCCTACATCACCGGCGAGATCAAGCGCTACTTCCGCGACACCACGTGGGCCGTGCACGTCCCGCGCCGCCTGCAGGAACTGCGTACGGAACTCGCCAAGGCCCAGGAGTCCCTGACCGACGTCCTCGGCAGGGCGCCGACGGTCAAGGAGGTCGCCCAGCACCTGGAACTGTCCGAGGACGAGGTCATCGACGGGCTGGTGGCCGCGAACGGCTACACCAGCGGTTCCCTCGACACCTCCGGCGCGGAGAGCGACGTACCGTCCACGACGAGCCGGACGACCCGGCCGCTGGCGGAGCGCGTCGGCGAGGTCGACCCCGCCATGGAACTCTTCGAGGAGTTCCACACGCTCGCGCCCCTGCTGGAACAGCTCGACGAACGCGACCGGCGCATCCTGCAGATGCGCTTCGGCCAGGAGAAGACCCAGGCCGAGATCGGTACGGAGCTGGGCATCTCCCAGATGCAGGTCTCGCGCCTCCTGTCCCGGACCCTGGCCCGGCTGCGCGCCGGCATGCTCACGGAGTAGGCCCGGGAATGACCTCCCTCCACCGGCACGACCGCTCCGCCTCCGTCCCGGGCGCCCCGGCGCGCCAGGACGACGCGGCGGGGGCGGACGCGGTCGCGCGGTGCGCGGACAGGCGGACGGGTGCGGGTACGGGCTCGGGCGCGGGCGCGGCGACCCCGCTGACCGCCCTGCCGTTGCAGGACCGCCCCGGCGCACGCCTGAGCGGCAGCTGCGACTTCGACACCCGGCAAGCCCTGTCCACCGCGCTCGGCGTCGTGACCGGGATCCCCGGTCCCGTGGTCCATCTCGATCTGTCCGCCGTGGCCTTTCTCGACACGGCCGCGGTCGCCGCGCTGGTGCAGGCGTCGGCCGCCCTGGGCGGCGAGGGGCGGCGTCTGCTGCTCCACGACCCGCCATACTCGCTGCGCAAGGTAGTGGAGATGTTCCCGGACGAATGCGCCGCGCTGGAGGTCGCAGCATGATCACTGTTCCTGCGCCCGCCGGGCCGGGGGCCTTCGTCCACCCCGCCCTCTTCTACCGGGACCTCCCCGAGTACCTGTCCGGTGTGGGCGGCTTCGTCCGTGCGGCCCTGTCGGCCGACGAACCGGTGCTCGTCGCCGTGCCGGGCCCGCACCTGGACGCCCTGCGCGAGACCCTCGGCGAGAGCACGGCGGAGATCGTCTGGACGGACATGACGGAGCTGGGCCGCAATCCCGGGCGCATTCTGGCCGCCCTGCAGGATTTCGCCGACCGGCACGCGGGCCGCGCCGCCCGGATCGTCGGCGAGCCGATCTGGCCGGGCCGTTCCGCCGCCGAGGTGCGGGAGGCCACCCGTCACGAGGCCCTCATCAACACGGCCTTCGCGGGCCGGCCGACCAGCATCCTGTGCCCGTACGACGTACGGGGGCTGGCGCCCGCGGTGGTGGCCGATGCCCGGCGCACCCACCCGACGCTCATCGAGCAGGGCCGGGACCTGCTGAGCCCGGCCTACACCGACGCCGCCACGGTCTCCGCGGACTGCGATCGCCCCCTGTCCGAACACGACGGCGAGGTGCTCCGGGTCGAGTACTCCCACGGAGGGCTGGCCGAGGTGCGCGAGTACGCCGAGGCCTGGGCGCGCGGAACGGCCCTGTCCCCGGCACGGCGCGGCGATCTCATCCTGGCCATCAGCGAGGCGGCGGCCAATTCCCTCTCCCACGGGGGCGGGAAGGGCACCCTGCGGCTGTGGACCACGGCGGGCACCGGGGCGGGCACGGGGGCGGGCACCGGGGCGGACGTCGTCGCCGAGATCCAGGACGGCGGCCTCCTGGCCGACCCCCTGGCGGGCCGTCGCCGTCCTTCCCTGGCGTCGCCCCACGGAGGCCGTGGTCTGTGGATGATCCACCAGCTCTGTGACCTGGTCGAGGTCCGCGCCGCGGACAGCGGGTTCACGCTGCGGCTCCACATGGCAACGCCCTGAGACCGGAGGCGCCTTACACTGTCCCGGGCAGAAGCCGAGAGCACAGACCAGTGTGAACGTGGGGGTGAATGACCACAGTGGAGACCATCGGTCCGGAAACGGGCGGTCCAATGAGCGCCGGCCTTCCCGCCGGAGGGCAGCGCCGTCGGCTCGCCCTGACGGGTGTGCGCGGCGCGGTGGGCAAGGGCCGCGACTTCACGCGCCAGGCCCTGCGGGACTGGGGCTGGGACGGGACCGAGACCGCCGAGGACACCCTGCTCCTCGTGTCCGAGCTGCTGACCAATGCCTCGCTGCACGCGGACGGCTGTCACGAACTCGTGCTCACGGCCGGGGAGGCCCTGCGCATCGAGGTGTCCGACGGCACGACGACGCTGCCCCGCCGCCACGCCTCCCCGCAGCGCGGCATCCCGGGCGGCCACGGCCTGTACATCGTGGAGCGTCTGTCCGATCGCTGGGGCGCGCACCCGCACGAACAGGGGAAGTCCGTCTGGGCCGAGGTCGACGCCTCCCGACTGGTGTCCGGCAGGCCCACCGGCCGGTAAGAGGTCCGGGCCGTGAGGTCCGCCGGGGCCGCCCCGCCCGACGAGTCCGCCCGGTCCCTCCGGCCCGCCCGCCGTCCCCGTGACGAGGGGCGTCAATCCGGCCGCCGCGGGCAGGAGCGCGTCATGACCTCACATCAGCTCACCTCGCTGTCCCTGACCCCGACACCGGGCCCTGCCTGGGTGCACCTGGTCGTCATCGCCTTCGCACTGCTCGTGCTCGTGCACACCCTCGCCCGGCACCGCTAGGAATCGTGCTGGAGCCGCCTGCACGGGGTATCCGCGACGTATGGAAACCTCTTCGGATCGGCCGGGCGGCTCGCGGCGCCCGTGGTGGGGACGGATCGTCGCCGGCGTGGCGGTGCTCGTGGTACTGATCGTGCTCGTGGAGCGCTTCAGTCTGGTTCCGGGATTCGGCGGCCTCTTCGGCGAGGAGACCCGGGACCGTTCCGGTCCCGCGCTCCTCAAGTCCATCCAGGACATGGCGCGTTACGAGGGCGCCGTCGGCAACTTCCAGGTGGTCGTGGACCTGGAGAAGGACGCGGCGCTGCTGCCGGACGCGATCCGTGGAACGCGCACCCTGTACGTGGGCTCCGGCACGGTCGGCGGCTACGTCGACCTGGGCGCACTGGACGAGCGGAACGTCACCGTGAACGGCGACCGCACCAAGGCCTCGATCCGGCTGCCCCACGCGGTACTGGGGACGGCCGCCCTCGACCCGCACCGCTCGTACGCGGTGTCGAAGCAGCGGGGCCTGCTGGACCGGCTCGGCGATCTGTTCTCCGACAACCCGGCCGGCGAGCAGGCCGTGCAGAAGCTCGCCGTGCAGCACATCGACGAGGCGGCCCGTGACAGCGGCCTCGCCGAGCGCGCCGAGAAGAACACCGCGTCGATGCTGGAGGGACTGCTGCGTTCCCTGGGCTTCCGCGAGGTGACGGTCGCGTACGGCTGAGTCGTACGCCACCGTCACCGCGTGCCGTCACCGGCCGCGCTCGGCCGCGGCGTCCCCCGCTCCCGGTGCCGGGCCCAGGAGGACGCGCGGCAGGGCGTCCGGGTGCTTCTCCACGAGCCAGGCGATCAGCCGTTCCCGTACGGCGCAGCGCACCGTCCACAGGTCGTCGGCGTCCTTGGCCGTGACGATGGCCCGCACCACGATGGTGGAGGGCGTCGCCTCGGTGACGGCGAGGTCCCAGCCGCGGCCGTCCCATTCCGGGCAGTCGTGCAGGATCTCGTGGACCTTGTCGCGGATGAGGTCCACGGGCGCGCCGTGATCGCAGTGGAGGAAGACGGTGCCGGTCATCTGGACGCCGCCGCGGGACCAGTTCTCGAAGGGGCGGGTGGTGAAGTACGAGACGGGCATGGTGATGCGGCGTTCGTCCCAGGTGCGTACGGCGAGGAAGGTGAGGGTGATGTCCTCGACCACCCCCCACTCGCCCGCGACCACGACCGTGTCGCCGATGCGCACCATGTCGCCGAAGGCGATCTGGAAGCCGGCGAAGAGGTTCCCGAGGGTGGACTGGGCCGCGACGCCGGCCACGATTCCGATGATTCCGGCGGAGGCGAGCATCGAGGTGCCGAGTGCGCGGAAGCTCGGGAAGGTGAGGAGCATCGCGGCGGCCGCGACGACGGCCACGACGACCGTGACGACCCGCATGATCAGCGTCACCTGGGTGCGGACCCGGCGCACCCGGGCCGGGTCGCGGGTGCCGGTGGCGTAGCGGGCGTACCCCGACTCGACGACGGCGGAGGCCACGGCCACGATCAGCCAGGCCCCCGCACCGATCAGGGCGAGCGAGAGGATCCGGCCCACGGCGGCCGCGTTGTCCTGCAGCGGCGGCCACGCGGTCTGCCGGTAGGCGCCCTTGAACAGTGCGGCGAGCAGCACGATCTGCAGGGCGCGGCGGCAGCGGCGCAGAAGGTTCCACAAGGGGGTCTCGGGGTGGCGTGCGTCGGCTCGGCGCAACAGCATGTCGACGGCCCAACCGGCCGCGAGGGTGAGCAGGATCGAGCCGCCCAGGACGGTCGGCAGGCGTAGAGCGCTGTTCATAACTCCCCAGTGGGTGGAGGCGGCATGGACTTTCCCGCGCCTGCCCTCTGGGAGGGAGCTGACACGACTCCCACCGACTCCCCTTTCGCCCCGGGCGATGCGGCACCATCCACCGACCCGCCACCCAGCCAACTCGGCTTTGTGTGGTGATGGTTCGCCGATGCGTTCCCCATCCAGGGCCGGTGCATGGGGCCTTCAGGGGCGGGTAGCCGCGCCTGGAGATGTCCGGACGCCACGGAAGGGGTACGCATGTCGCACGTCGAGGAGTATGTCGAGGTCAACGTCCCCATACGCACGGCCTACAACCAGTGGACGCAGTTCGAGGAGTTCCCGGCCTTCATGGAGGGGGTCGAAAGCATCGACCAGCGCACGACCACGCTCACCCACTGGGTGACGAACGTGAACGGTGTACGGCGCGAGTTCGACGCACGGATCACCGAGCAGCTCCCGGACCGGCGCGTCGCATGGATGACGGTCGACGGGGAGGCCCGCCAGGCCGGTCTCGTCACGTTCCAGCCGATCGACGCGACCACCACCAAGGTCGTCCTGCACATGAACTGGGTGCCGGACGGTCTGGCCGAGACGGCCGCCGACAAGCTCGGCTTCGTCAAGCGCCAGGTCGCGGGTGATCTGAAGCGGTTCAAGCTGTTCATCGAGTCGCGCGGCGTCGAGACGGGCGCCTGGCGCGGCGAGATCTGAGCGCGAGGGGCGCCGGCCCCGACCCGCCCCGCCCCGCCCCGGCTCGGTGAGCCGGGGCGGGGCGGGTCGGGGCAGCTCAGTTCGCCGCGCCGCGGCGGGTCCAGCGGTGCCACCAGTGGCTGCGGCGCGGGTGCACCGCCCGCCCCAGCCGCCGGCCGATCAGCAGGTATCCGAGCAGCGCTCCGGCCGTGTTGAGGATGACGTCGTCGATGTCGAAGACGCGTCCCGTGACGAGCGCGCCCTGGGTGAGCTCCACCAGCGTCATCAGGCAGACCATCACGGCGGCGACCCGCAGCAACCCCCGGGCCGTGGGCAGCAGAACGGGCAGGAGCACCCCGAACGGCAGGCCCAGCAGCACGTTTCCGCCCAGCTGGCGCACGGCCTCGGTCGTCGAGGGCCCGTTCAGGTAGGCGCTGATCGAATGGCCGGGCCGGACATTGCTGTGTACGAGCGCCGCAGAGGCGGTGGAAGGTTCGAGCGTCAGCCGGGCCAGGACCGCACTGAACAGGACGGTCCCGACGAAGGCGGCCACCACGGCCAGCGCCCGGACGGCCCGGTGCGCCGGACGGCGTTGCCTCCCGTTGGCCGGCAAGGCCGCTTCCTCCGGCTGCGCACCGCGCCACCACGCGTACTTCCCTGTCATGCGGGCGCGTCTACCCTGGGGACGGCCCGGTACGCAGGGACGGCCCGGCGTAGGCAAGGCCTCGACGGCGCGGGCGCAGGCGCGGGCAGGTGCACGCGCCCGGACCTCAGAGGCCGCGGGGCGGGGCCTGCGGGCCCCGGCGCCCGGTGGCCAGCCGGGAGGCCTCAATCTCCGCCCAGACGACCTTGCCGCTGCCGTGGGGGTACGAGCCCCACCGGTCGCACAGCCGCTGCACTATGTGCAGGCCGTGCCCGCCGGGGACACCCGGCCGGCCCGCGGCCGCCCGGGCGCGCGGCAGCACCGTCTCGCCGTCGATCACGTCGATGCGCAGGGCCTCACCGGCGGTCAGTACGAGCTCGTGGCAGCCACCCCCGTGCAGGGCGGCATTGGTCACCAGCTCGGACACGACGAGCAGGGCGTCCTCGGCGCTCTCGTGCCGGTCCCAGCCCCAGTCGCGCAGGGTCTGGCGGGTGAACTCGCGGCCCTTGCCGACCGCACCCCGGATGCTGTGCAGGGCGAGTCTGCGGCGCTGGCCCATCACCGGTGCTCCCGTATGCCGCGGAGGACCGCCGGTGGCTGCTCCCGTGATGCTCACTGTCGCCTCACCCCGACCGTTGACGCTTTCGTGTCCGGTGTTCGATGGGGACGGACGGCTCCGTGCCCGCGGCCGTCGTCCCTGTTCTCGCGTCTGCCCGCCCTGATCGCCCGGACACATGGACCGGTGAACGGGGTGGCCGTTCCCATGCCGAGGTCCCGCACCCCTCGTGGGTGCGGGACCTCAACGGGCAATGCTGCTACGCGTCAGTCCTTGAAGACATCCTTGATCTTCTCTTTGGCCTGGCGGGCGTCGCCCTTGGCCTTTTCCGCGCGGCCTTCGGCGGTCAGGCGTTCGTTGCCCACCGCGCGGCCGGCCGTCTCCTTGAGCTTTCCCTTGGCCTGCTCAGCCTTGGCCCGGCTCTTTTCCTTGTCCGACACAGCTGATCACTCCCTGGGGGAATAGAAGGCGTACGTCCTGCTCCTGACCGGGATTCCGAGTGTCAAACCCGATCACCCCGCAAGGCATTCAGGGACCGACTACCAGTAATGGCGCCGGCCGCCCACCGCGTGCCCGACGGAGCCCAGGACCCACAGCACCGCCCCGACCACGAGCAGGATGATCCCTATGGTCCACAGGATGGAGATTCCGGTCAGAAAGCCGATGAGCAGGAGGATGAGTCCGGCGAAAACCATGATGCCCTCGTTCTCACGTTGGGAATGCGGCGGAACGGTTGGATCCGCCGTGGCGCCTTGGATGCCGTCTACCCTCGAATACCGTCCTTATCAGCCGTCAGGCCGGGTGGCCGGGCTCCAAGTCCCGTACCTCCCGGTACCGGAGCAGCGCGGGCGACGTGTCCTCGGCCGGCGGGCACACTGCTGCGGGCGCCAGGAGGAAACCCACGTGGTCGCCGCCCTCGATGCGCCCTTCGATCCGGCCGGTGAACCAGGTCCGCACGTCGTTCAGCACCGGACTGCCCCCTTCTCCCGGCCTCCAGCCCACCCGTGCGAACTTGTCCACCCTGTCGCCCGTCTCCCCGCCGAAGAGCTCCGCCAGCGCGTGCTGGTCCCCGCGGAGCACGTGCACGGTCAGGTACTCGGCCTCGCGCGCGACCTGGTAGGTGTGGTTGGCGGTCGACAGCCAGACGGTGAACCTCGGCGGGTCGATGGAGCACTGCGAGGCGAACCCCACCAGGCAGCCCGCCCGCTCACCGCCTGAAGCGGCCGTGACCACGTAGACCGGGCCGTCGAGTACGTCGGTGAAGGGGTCCAGCTCCGTCACGGTGCCTCCTCGTGTTCGATGGAACTCAGCAGCCCATGTCCCCGCCGTCGGTCCGCGCCCCGCTGACGCCTGAGGTCGGCCGACCGGGAAGCGCCGCCCCTCGTCCGGCGGAGGTGGGATGCGCGGTGGGCGGGGTGCCCGCACCATGACCTTGACACCCCGTCGACGAACCGAGGACGAGCCACGACGCGGTGACCCCGCTCTCCGTCCGCCCCGGCAGGAGGACTCCCCTCATGGCTGTCCGTCATCAGCTGATCCATCGTCCCCCGCAGGCGGTCTGGGCGGTGCTGGCCGATCCGACCCGGTACGGGGAATGGGTGGTGGGGCCGTCCGAGTCCACGCCCCTCGACGCGGCCTGGCCGGAGGTCGGCTCCCGGCTGCGCTACACCGTGCGGATGGGGCCCTGGTCGACCGACGGGGTGACGACCGTACGCCACCGGGAGCGCGGCAAGGAGCTGGAACTGGAGGCCTCGTTCAAGGCCCTCGGCACCGCGAGGATCTTCCTCCAGCTCCGGCCGTGGGGCGAGGAGACCCTCGTCATCTGCGACGAGCACCCACTGCGCGGCATCGGCGCCACCCTCCACAACTCCGCGACCGAAACGCTTCTCCAGCTCCGGCACCGCGGCATGCTGGCCCGCCTGGCCCGGATCGTGGAGGAGGAGCACCAGGTGATCCGCCGCGCCTGACGCGGTGGCGATCGGATCCGTGTCGGCCCGGACCTGGGGCAGCCCCTGTCCACCCCCTTCCCGCCGGTCCGCTCCGGTCTCCGGCCTCCGACTGGCAGAGAAGCTCCGCGCCGCGGGTGGCCTGCGGCCGACCCGGAACCCGGCCCTGCCGGTGCGCCGCCTGGGCGACGAGCCGTTCGCCCTGTTCGGCCGGATGACCACGACGGCCTTGCGGGGCCGGACGGCCGAGGCGCGGGACGTGCAAGGTGGGCGATACCGGGTAGGCGCGGCGCATGATCGCATCAGCGCCCCTTGCGGCCACCGCTTCCTCGTCCCTCTTCTTGATCATCGCCGGCGTGATCGTGGCCGCGCTACTGATCGCCTCGTTCTGGTACGGCACCCGACGCGTTGCGCGGCGCCGGGACCCCGGGGCGCGGCCGGCCGAGCAGAGCCCGCAGGCGCAGGCCCGCCAGGACGCCTGGCAGACGCCCGACGACAGCGCTGACCCGCAGCACCCCCGCGCCTGACCTCTCGCTCGGGTCAAACCGCCCACGGCACCGCCCGGACCTCAGTCGGACGGTGCCGCCGCGTTGATCAGATCGAGCAGCCCCAGCAGGCCGCCCTCGGCCAGGGCGCGGCGCTGGCGGTCCGCCGGCGTGCCCTCCTGCAGGAGCCGGTGGACGAGGGCGCTCACCTGCCGGAGGTCCCCGGAGTCCTCCAGGGCCGGCGTGATGTGGCCGAGGAGTGAGCACAGCACGTCACCACTGCTGTGGGGGCGGCCCTGCACGTCCACCAGCGTGCTGTTCAATCCGTGCCGGGCGGCGTGCCAGTTTCCGGCCTGCAGCAGCTCCGGCGCGCACACGGCCGGCGGGAGGCCGGCCTTCTCCTCGGCGATGGCCGTGGTGACCAGCGCACGGACGATGCCCGCGAGCATGACGGCGTCGTCGGCTCGGAGCTGGACGTCCAGACACCGCACCTCGAGAGTGGGGTAGCTGTCGGACAGCCGTGCCTGCCAGTACGCCTGCTTCCTGTCGGCGATCACCCCGGAGGCCACCAGCGCCTCCAGGCGCTGCTCGTAGTCGGAGCCGCCGTCGAAGTACGGCGGGGATCCGCTCACGGGCCAGCGGCCGAACACGATGGTCCGCCAGCTCGCGAAGCCGGTGTCCCGCCCGTCCCACAGGGGCGAGTTGGCGGACATCGCCAGCAGCGTCGGCAGCCACACCCGGATCCGGTTCAACACCGCCACGCCCGTCCCCTGGTCGGGAACGGCAACGTGCACGTGCATCCCGCTGATCAAGTGCTCGTCGACGAGTTGCCGCGCCTCGCCTTCCATCTTCAGATAGCGCGGCGTCGGCGTCACGGGTACGATCCCGGCCCCCCGCAGCGGCGCGGCTCCGGTGGCGGCGATGCGGCAGCCGTTCTCCTCGGCGGCGGACGCGACCGCGTGGCGCAGGCGCAGGAGGTGACCGCCCACCTCCTCCAGGCTCGAGCACACGGGTGTGGCCACCTCGACCTGGGCCTGCAGCAGCTCGTCCTGGACCTCGTCGCGCTCCGCGAGCGGCCCGAGACCAGCGGTACGCCGCACGTCCTCCACGAGAGGGACGGGCAGAGCCGTTACCGGATCCAGGAGCAAATACTCTTCTTCGACGCCGACCGTGATCACGTTCTGCAACTACCCGGATCCACCATGATCCACTCCTGCGAAGCCCGGCGCGGCGGCGGGGCGGGCGGCGTCCTCGGAGTCGGAAACCGAAACCGGAACCGAAACCGGAACCGGAATCAGAGTCGGCCGGGGAACTCATCACGGGTGGTGCACGACTACCTCCCCGGCGGCTCCCCCGCGGACGGCCTTCACCTCCCCCTCCACCCGCCACACCAGGAGGCGTCCGACCGTCCGACGAGGGTCCGCCGACCGCCGACCGCCGCCCGCGGGCGGCGGTCGCCGTCCCACAGAGGTACCGCACACCTGGAGAACCGATGGCCGGACGACAATCCGAAAGCCGCACCGACGCCGCCTGGCCGCGTTGGGCACCGCCACCGGCCCTGGCCGGTTTCGTCGTGCTGCTCGCGACGATGTTCGCCCTCTCCTACGGAATCGGGTCGGCCGCCGGGCCGGTCGCCCCGGGCATGCACCCGAGCGGCACCGACGCGGGGCCCGGCTCCGGTACTCCGGGGGGCGGCGGCATGGGCGGCATGGGCGGCACGCACTCGGGGGGCGGACGATGACCGCGGACACCGCGGACACCGCGGGCACCACGGACACCGCGGGCACCACAGACGCCGCGGGCGTCGCCCTGGCGACGACCGATCTGATCGTCGGCGGCATGACCTGCGCGGCCTGCGTGAACCGGGTGGAGAAGCGGCTGGCCCGGCTCGACGGGGTGAGCGCGACGGTCAACCTCGCCACGGGGAGGGCGCGGGTGAGCCACCCGCCGGCCGTGTCCGCCCAGGACCTGGTCGCAGCGGTGGAACGCGCCGGTTACACCGCCGAGGTGCCCGCGCCGGCCACACCGCGCGAGGAGTCCCCGTCTGCGGGGCCGCTGCCGGCCGAGCCGTCGGCGGACGGCGAGCGCCGGGAGCGCGAGCGGCTTCTGATCACCGTTGCGCTGTGCCTCCCGGTCCTCGTGCTGTCGATGGCGCCCTCCCTGCAGTTCCGCAACTGGCAGTGGCTGTGCCTCACCCTGGCCGCCCCGGTCGTCGTGTGGAGTGCCTGGCCGTTCCACCTGCGGGCGGCGCGCGGGCTGCGGCACTCGGCCGCCACCATGGACACCCTCGTCTCCCTCGGGGTCCTCGCCTCCTTCTCCTGGTCCCTGTACGCGCTGTTCCTCGGCGGCGCCGGCGATCCCGACATGCGGATGCCGTTCACGTTCCTCCCGTCGGCAGGAGGGGAGGTCGCGCACGTCTACCTGGAAGCCGCCGTCGGAGTACCCCTCTTCGTCCTCGCAGGCCGCCATCTGGAGGGTCGGGCACGGCGCGGCACCGGGGCGGCCCTGCGCTCGCTGGCCGGACTCGCCGTCAAGGACGTGACCGTACGGGAGGAGGACGGCAGGGAGCGGCTGCTCCCCATCGAACAGCTGCGGGTGGGGCAGGAGTTCCTCGTGCGGCCCGGTGAACGGGTGGCCACCGACGGTGTGGTGGTCTCCGGCAGCTCCGCCCTGAACCTGTCGCTGGTCACCGGCGAGAGCGATCCCGTGGAAGTGGGCCCCGGCCGCAAGGTGGTCGGCGCCGCCGTCAACGCCGGTGGACTGCTGCTCGTACGGGCCACCGCGGTCGGCGCGGACACCCGCCTCGCCCGTATCACCCGGATGGTCACCGACGCCCAGGCCGGCAAGGCCCGGGCCCAGCGGCTGGCCGACCGCGTGGCGGGGGTCTTCGTCCCGGTGATCCTGGCCCTGGCGGTCACGGTGCTCGGCTTCTGGCTCGGTGCCGGGGCGGACCCCCAGGGGGCGGTGACCTCGGCGGTGGCGATCCTCGTCGTCGCCTGCCCGTGCGCCCTGGGGCTGGCCACCCCGACCGCGCTGCTGGCCGCGACCGGCCGGGGTGCGCAGCTGGGTGTGCTGGTCAGCGGTCCGCAGGCGCTGGAGGCACTGCGGCACGTCGACACCGTGGTCCTGGACAAGACGGGCACGCTCACCACCGGACACGTGAGCGTCGTCCACGTCACCGCGGTCGCCGGCGGCATCGGGCGCGAAGCGGTCCTCCGCCTGGCCGGGGCCGTGGAACAGGGCTCGGAGCACCCGCTGGGCCGCGCCCTCGCCGCGTACGCGCAGCGCGCGCAGCCCGGGCACACGCTGCCGCCGGTCACCGGCTTCCTGGCCACTGCCGGGTCGGGCGTCACAGGGGTCGTGGAGGGGCGGCGCGTCGACGTGCTCTCCGCCGACGACGGCCTGCCGAAGTCGTTGGTGCAGGCGCTGGCCGCGGCCGAGGCGTCCGCGCTCACGCCGGTCCTGGTCCGGGTCGACGGCTTCGACGAGGCCCTGATCGCCCTCGGGGACGTCCTGCGGCCCGGGAGCTACCGGGCCGTGGACCGGTTGCGCCGGCTGGGCGTGGAACCGGTGCTGGCCACGGGTGACCACCATGCGACGGCGCGTGTGGTGGCCGCCGAACTCGGCATCGCCGAGGTCCACGCCCGCTGCACTCCCGAGGGCAAGGCCGAACTGGTGACCCGCCTGAAGGAGGAGGGGCGCCGGGTCGCGGTCATCGGCGACGGCGTGAACGACGCCGCCGCCCTGGCCCGCGCCGATCTCGGCATCGCCATGGGCAGCGGCACGGACGTGGCGATCGGAGCCGCCGACGTGACGCTCGTGCGCGGTGACATCGAGGCGGTGGCCGACGCCGTCCGGCTGGCCCGCCGCACCCTGGGGACGATCCGCGCCAACCTCGTCTGGGCGTTCGGCTACAACGCGGTCACCGTGCCCCTGGCCGCGGTGGGCTGGCTCAACCCGATGGTCGCCGCCGCCGCGATGTCCGTCAGCTCACTGCTGGTGGTCGGCAACAGCCTGCGCCTGCGGGCCTGGCAGCCCTCACCGAAGCGCCCCGGCGGCTTCGGAGCCCGACCCGTCCGAAAGGGCTTTCAGCGATGACCGATTCCTGGACCGATCCCGCGACCGGTACCCCGACCGACGCCTGGCCGGATGTCCCGACCAAGGCCTGGCCCGATGCCCCAGCCTATGCCCCGACCAATGCCTGGCCCGATTCCCCAACCGATGCCTGGCCCGATGCCCCGGCTGATCCGCCGACGGCGTCCCCGTCCCCGTCCCCGTCCCCGGATGCCTCCCCCTCCCCCACGTGGTCCGGCAGCCGCCGACTGCCCGAGGGAGTGGTCGCCGTACTCGCACCGCTGACCGCCTGTCTCACGGCCCTGGTCGCGTTGACCGCGTGGACGACGGCGGGAGGCGCGGGCACTCCGGCCCGCATCGAGGTCGGCATCGGGCAGGTCTTCATGCCCTACGCCGACAAGCAGCGCACGGCGGCGTTCTTCCGCATCACGAACACCGGTGGCTCCGGGGACCAGTTGCTCTCCGTGACCTCCCCCGCCGCCGAGGGCGCCATGCTGAGCCGGCACGAGAGTGCCGGAGGGGCGGATTCCATGCGCATGGTCACCTCGGCGGAGATCCCGGCCGGTTCGGTGGTGCGGATGACCCCGAGCACGCTGGACGTGATGATGACGGTCAAGGGCCGCTGGCAGGTGGGCGACGCCGTGCCCTTCGTCCTGCACTTCCGCCACAGCGGGCCGGTCCAGACCGTGGCGTTCGTCGTGCGACCCGGGAGCGGTAAGGAGAGTCATTCGTCGCAGGGTTGACGGGACGCCGCCGGCTCGAAGCGTGACATGATCGGCTGCATGACCGAATTCTCTGCACGGAAGGGCGGCCACCGCCCCGTCCGATGAAGTGGCTGGACGAGGCCGTGGCCGCAGGCGACGCCACGACACCCGCCCACCCTTCCCGTATCGCGATCCTCGACGCGCTGCACGCCGACCGCACCGGACCCGTGGCCGTCCGGCTCCTTCAACTGACCCGGGCCGGCGACGCATTCGTCCGTCGTGAGGCCATGGACCTCCTGTCGCCTGCCTCGCACGGGAGCCCTTGGCCCGAGGCGGCTGAGGCAGCTGAGGCTCGGCTCACGGACCCCGACGAGGAGGCCCGGCGCCGGGCCGCACGGCTCGTCGTGTGGGCCGGAAGCCGCGATGTCGCGCTCAAGGCGCTCGGCGAAGTCACCGATCCTGTGGCGCGTACCACGCTCGCCACCTGGCTCGGCGGATCCGTGGCGCACCTGCAGGACGACCCCCTGGCGTCCGTCCGTTTCCTCGCCCACCTGGCCACCTTGAGGGCCGCCCCTCCGGAGCAGTGGCCGACGCTCGACAGGGCGTTGCTCAGCGAGGCCCCCGAGGCGGCGCGTCACCTGGACGGCGTCGGATGGCGCTGGGGGCGGGTCCTGTACGGGCTGCGGCGCGAGCATCACGTCTATGCCCTGGTGGCGCGGCTCCTCGGTGACCCCGCCACCCTGGACATCGGCGCCGGCTTGGCCCGGGAGGCGTGTCACGACTGGCGGGCGGCTCCGGTCGAACTCCTGCCCCTGCTCGTCCGTCACTGCGGACGGGGAATCAGCCCGGCCATGGCCGAAGCCCTCACCACGGCCTCCCTCTCGGAAGCGGCCATGCGGGCACACGGCGCTCTGCCGGCCACGGTCCCCTTCACCCCCTATCCCAAGCCCCGTCGGCCGTCGAGCAGCCTCCCGCCGACGCTGTCGTCGTCGTACGACCGCTTCACCGCCGCCGCGGTCCTTCGAGCGGAGCCCGTGGGCATCGGGCGCCTTCTCCGTGCCCCCGAGCTCTTCGGCGCTCTGCTGGACGCGGGCCCACTGACCTTCCGGCAGGCGGCCCAGCTGTACAACCTCACCTTCAAGCGCCCCGGCCGCATGCAGGCACTCTGCGCTCCCCTGTGGCTGCGGCACGCCGGCCCCACGGCCGTTCCCCGTCTCCTCGCCCTCATGACACCGCACCTCGGCAATTACGGAATAGGCGAGTACTACGCCGAGGGCCTCGCCCGCATGGGCCGGCACGCGAGGCCCGCGCTGCCGTCGCTCACGGCGCTGATCGACCGGCGTACCCGCCTACCGGTCAACGACGCCACACGGGACGGCGAGACGATGCTGGACGAGAGCCTGCTCGCAGCCGCGATCGAGGCCCGCCGCGCGATCCTCGCGGACACCGGTCCCTGACCTCGGCCCACGCCGCGAGCAGCTGCTCCCGCGCGGGTCACTGCTCCATGCTGCGGCGTTCCCGGTCGCTCCACGCGCGGGTGTCGCGAGGCCGGACGTAGGGCTCCTCGTCCTCGGGGAGCCCGCCGGCGATCGCCCGCCGGCGGACCAGTTCCGCGTCGAACTCGAGCCCGAGGAGGATGGCGAGGTTGGTGATCCACAGCCAGACCAAGAAGACGATCACGCCCGCGACCGTGCCGTACGTCTTGTTGTAGGAAGCGAAGTTCGCGACGTAGAACGCGAAGCCGCCCGAGGCGATCATCCAGATCAACAGGGCCAGGAGACTGCCCGGCGTCACCCACCTGAATCCGCGGCCCTTGGCGTTCGGCGCCGCCCAGTAGAGGAGCGCGATCATGATCGTGACGAGGAGCACCAGGACCGGCCATTTCGCGATCGACCACACCGTCAGGGCACTGTCGCCGACCCCCAGGGCCGTGCCCGCGCGTCGTGCCACGGCGCCGGTGAAGACCACGATCAGCGCGCCGGCACAGGCGAGGACCATCAGCGTGACGGTGAGCGCCAGGCGCAGCGGCAGCACCTTCCACACCGGGCGGCCCTCCGGTATGTCGTAGACGGCGTTCGCGGAGCGGATGAACGCGGCCACGTAGCCGGAGGCGGACCACAGCGCCACGACGAGACCGACGACCGCCATCAGCGAACCGACACCGCTGTGTCCCTGCAACTGCTCGACCGCGTCCCTGATCAGGGCCCGGGCGGATCCGGGAGTGAGCTGCTGCAGGTCGTCCAACAGGCGCGTGGTCGTCGACTCACCCGCCAGGCCCAGCAGGGACACGAGGACCAGGAGGGCGGGGAAGAGCGCAAGCACCCCGTAGTAGGTCAGGGCGGCGGCGCGATCGGCCAGCTCGTCGTCCTGGAACTCCTTGACCGTGCCGCGCAGTACCGCCCTCCAGGAACGTGCGGGCAGGTCCGAGGGCCGATCCGGCGCACGCTCCTCGACCCGCTCGTCCGGGCCCGCGACGGCGTTCGGCTCGGTGTCGGCACGCTCGGCACTCTCAGGCTCACGGTCGCTGCCATGGCCTCGGCTCGGTAGGGGTGTCATACCCAGGCGGCTGTCCACTCCCGCGCCACTCATGTCCCGGATCCGCATGCGATCCGGGTGTGTGAGGCGGTCGAGGCAGGGCAGGCGAGCGACGTACGGAACAAGGAGGATCGGCGGGGAATTCGATTCCCGGCCGTCCCCCATTGACCGGAGGAGTTGTTTTTCGCGTGACTGAGAATGTGTGGAGCTACCAGCCGACCGCAGGCCACCTGGCCGGTACGGACCTGACCGGTTACAAGGTCGAGGCGACCGACGGGAGCATCGGCAAGGTCGACAAGCACTCCGACGAGGTCGGTGACGCCTACCTGGTCGTGGACACCGGCGTATGGATCTTCGGCAAGGAGGTCCTGCTGCCGGCGAGCACGGTCGTCAAGGTCGACCCGGAGGAGCGGAAGATCTTCGTCGACCGCACCAAGGAACAGATCAAGGCCGCCCCCGAGTTCCACCGGGACAAGCACCTCGGTGACGCCGGCTACCGGGCAGAGCTGGGCACGTACTACGGCACCGGCGCCCCCTTCGGCGGCCGCCCCGCCTAAGCCGGCCATCCACGCAGCGTGACGCCGGTCCCGGCACCCGAACGGGTGCCGGGACCGGCGTCGTCCGCTTTGCGGGCGACCATGACCGAGAGGTGGGGTACGGAGGAGCCCGGGCCGCGCGATGGCGGGGGGATGCCACCGCGCGGCCCGGGTCCGCTCGGGA
Source organism: Streptomyces sp. NBC_01294 (assembly GCF_035917235.1). Classification (NCBI taxonomy): domain Bacteria; kingdom Bacillati; phylum Actinomycetota; class Actinomycetes; order Kitasatosporales; family Streptomycetaceae; genus Streptomyces; species Streptomyces sp. NBC_01294. Next base: position 7,394,350 of record NZ_CP108423.1, on the reverse strand, counting down.
GTCCGCGCCGCTCACCGCCGCGGACTCCCGTGACGCGCTTATGGCCGGTCTCCGTCGACCCAAACGGTCGGCGCGCACCCTTTCTCGGCCCGGCCCGGACCGGGCCGGCAGCCGCGCCCGCGGGTCTGTGGGCAGGCGCGGCGGAGAAGGGGTCTCAGCGGGCCAGGAGCTCGTCGAGGAGCTTGTCGAGGTCGAGGAACTCCTCCCCCGCGCCCGTGACGGCGTACGTCTGCTCCAGAAAGCCGGTGAGCGCGCGGGCCTCCACGAAGAGGACGGCGTCGGCGCTTCCTTGCCCCTCGGCGCCGGGCCTTCGCAGAGCGACGCGGAGCTCGTCACCACCGGCCGCCCTGTGGGGGCTGAAGGCGACGTCCCCCTCGCCCACCGGGCGGTGGAGTCCCTCGGCGAGCATCTGCCGGTCGAAGTTCCAACGGGCCAGGACGGTGGGGCCGTCGAGGAACGCGGCCTGGACCACGTACGGGTCCTCGTCGTCGTACGAGACACGGGCGAGGAGCGGCACACGGCCGCCCGGTGCGTCGAGGCGGGCAACGAGCAGGGCGGACACGGACACACAGGACATCGACAGGCCTCCGGGATGGGCTGCACGGGGTTGCAGTCGTCTGCCCCGCTTCACCCTTGGCACGCAGGTCCGACCGCGGGAACCGTTCGGAGACCCGCCCGGCGCGACGCGGCGTCAGCAGTCGGACGCGATCGGCCCCGCGCCCTGACCGTTGGGGTCGGCAGAGCGCCGCATCGTCACACCGGACCGAGGCGGCTGAATTGATGGGTGGCCAGGGGAAACTGTGACCAGAGGATGTTCGACTGCAGCTCTCCGGTGAGGGCGGACGCGAGGAATTGCGTGCACGACATGGAGTAATGTTCCCATCGGGGGCCCCTCGCCTCGTTCACCATGACGGTCCATTCGTTCGGCTCAACGCCCGGAAGAACGAGCCAGTACAGGCATTCTCCGTTGTCCGTGGTCGCCCACGGGATGACCACGGATCCCTCGGTCTCCAGTTCTGCCGGCTTCTTCTCGACTTCCCACAAGCCTTCCAGGTCTTCGAACTGGTACTTGGCCCACTTGAGGAGGTCGTAGTGCTTGTTGGGGCAGTCGGGTTCCAGGACATAGAGGTAGTCGTCCCAGTCACTTCCTCCATAGACGCCGATGAGCTCCTTGTAGTCGTCGGGAAGCTTGACCGCGAGGGTACGTTCGACTTCGCCCCAATCCTTGTGGCGGGGCCGGCTCGGCGCCGGGGCGATTTCGAGAAGACGGGTAAGGGCGTTGGTCACGGCGTGGTCCTGTTCCTCAGGGGGTCGGCCCGGCGATACTGCCCCAACGGATGGACACCGGGCCTGACCTGCGCATGCCATCTCGGCACGGGCTGCAGCGACCCTAACCGGAGCCCCCTCGGTGTCCCACCCACTGGTGCGACTCGACGCAGGGCGACCGCAGACAACGGGGCCCGGCTGCGTCGTTTCCGCCTTGGACGGACACCTCCTCATATAGTGCCTGAATGTCTCGCAGCATCGGGTCGGGCTGGCGTGCACCGTCTTCGCGTCGGGGATGGCTGTGGTGGCTGCCCCTTGTCGCGGTCAGTGCAGACCTGCTCGCGGCGTGGGCCCTGAACGGGCGGGAGCCGGTGAGTTTCCTCCTGACGGGTGTTCCGCCGCTGGTCGCCGTGACGCGCGGACCGCGCATCACCGCTCTGTCCGCCGTTGTCTGTGTGGGGCTTCAGGTGTTCATGGCGTCCCTGCGGCCGGGGCACGTCGGTGAGCAGCACCACGTGGCGCTGTACGGCGCCTCCGTGCTCATCGGCATCGTCAGCACCATGCTCGCCTCACAACGCGAACGTGCCGACCGGAATCTGGTGCGTGCGGACTCGGTCGCCGAGGCTGTGCAGCGGACCATGCTGAGGCCGGTGCCGCAGCGCATCGGGCTGGTGGCCGCCGCCGCGTTCTACTCGGCGGGCGAAGGAGGCACGCTCGTGGGCGGTGACCTGTACGACGTGTACGCCACCCCGTTCGGGGTCCGGGCCGTCATCGGCGACGTGCGGGGAAAGGGTCTGGGCGCGGTACAGACCGTGGCGGCGGTACTGGGGAGTTTCCGCGTCTCGGCCCACGAGTGGCAGGACCTCGGCTCGCTCGCCGACCGCCTGGAGCTCAGCATGGCCCGCAACGGGCCAACCGTCGGCGGGAACGGCGAGACGGACGCCGAACTGTTCGTCACCGCCCTGGTCATGCAGATCCCACCGGACAGCTGCGAGGTGCACATCGTCGACCGCGGTCACCCCTCGCCCATCGTCGTGGGCTCCCACGGGGCGTACCGGCTCGAGACCTCACCCGATCTGCCGCTGGGCCTTGGAGCGCTGGCCGGCGCATCCGCCGTGACCACCGTGCATCCACTGCGCGTGGGCCAGGTGCTCCTCGCCTACACCGACGGGTTCAGCGAGGCCCGCAACGAGCATGGCGTGTTCTACCCGATCCTCGAACGCCTCGCAGAACGCTTCCGCGACGCCCCCTCACCCCACCCGGAAGCCGTCGTGTCCTTCGTCCGGCAGGATGTCACCCGCTGGGCCGCCACTTCGGAGGACGACGACCAGGCTCTCCTGGCCCTCAGCATCGGCCGGCCCCAGGCGACGGCGTCGCGGTGAACTGCACCGTTTCGGCTCACCGGCCGAACCCGGCGCCGCGATCCGCGAAAGGCGCCGCGGACCACCAAGGTCAATATCGCGATCTGAGCGATCTGACCTGCAAAAACACTGCTCAGAGAGTCGCCCGTCAATCTCACCGGGAGATACGCATGAGGATGCTGATCAACAGTCCGCAGACCGTGGTGGCCGACGCCCTGCGCGGGATGGCGGCCGCTCATCCCGAGCTGGACGTCGACGTGGAGCGGCGGGTCGTCGTACGGCGGGACGTGCGGGACAGCGGACGGGTCGGGGTGGTGTCCGGGGGCGGGTCCGGGCACGAGCCGCTGCACGCCGGGTTCGTGGGGTACGGGATGCTGTCGGCGGCGTGTCCCGGTGAGGTGTTCACCTCACCGGTGCCCGACCAGATGGTGCGGGCGGCGGGGGCCGTGGACTCCGGTCAAGGGGTGCTGTTCGTCGTCAAGAACTACACCGGCGACGTCCTGAACTTCGAGATGGCCGCCGAGCTCGCCGAGGAGGACGGCCTGCGGGTCGAGCGCGTGCTGGTCGACGACGACGTCGCGGTGACCGACAGCCTGTTCACCGCCGGGCGGCGCGGCACCGGGGCCACCCTCTTCGTCGAGAAGATCGCCGGGGCGGCCGCCGAGGAGGGGGCGCCGCTGGAGCAGGTCGCTGCGCTCGCCCGGCAGGTCGACGCGTCCTCGCGGAGCTTCGGGGTGGCGTTGAGCGCCTGCACCACTCCCGCGAAGGGCAGCCCGACCTTCGACCTCCCGGACGGGGAGCTGGAGTTGGGCATCGGGATCCACGGCGAACCGGGCCGGGAGCGGCGCGCGATGATGTCGGCGCGGGAGATCGCGGAGGTCGCGGTGGGCGCCGTACTGGAGGAGCTGGCCGAGGTCGGTCCGGCCGACGGGCCGGTGCTGGCGCTGGTCAACGGGATGGGGGCGACCCCGCTGCTGGAGCTGTACGGGTTCCACGCGGAGGTGGCGCGGGTGCTGGCCGCGCGCGGTGTGCCGGTGGCGCGGGCGCTGGTCGGAAACTACGTCACGTCGCTGGACATGGCGGGGTGTTCGGTGACGTTGTGCCGGGCCGACGAGGAGGTGCTGCGGCTGTGGGACGCGCCCGTGCAGACGGCGGCGCTGCGTTGGGGCCGCTGAACGTAGGGTGTCGGTGGGACCGGCCGGACGGGGCGAGGCGAGGAGATCCGATGCGTGACGCAGACTTCTTCCGGCGCTGGATGACGGCCGCGGCGGCCGCGGTGGAGCGCGAGGCGGACCGACTGACCGAGCTCGACTCCCCCATCGGGGACGCCGACCACGGGAGCAACCTGCTACGGGGATTCACGGCGGTGCGCGCGGCCCTGGAGGAGCAGGCCCCGGCGGCGCCGGGCGAGGTGCTTCAGCTGGCGGGAAGGACTCTGATCTCGACGGTGGGCGGCGCCTCCGGACCGCTGTACGGGACGCTGCTGCGGCGCACCGGCAAGTCCCTCGGCGAGGCCGCCGAGGTCTCCGACGCGGAGCTGCGCGAAGCCCTGCTCGCGGGGGTGGACGCGGTGGCGCAACTGGGCGGGGCGGCGCCGGGTGACAAGACGATGCTGGACGCGCTGGTGCCGGGGGTGGCCACGCTGAGTACGTCGTACCGGGCGGCCGGGGACGCGGCGGAGAACGGGGCGCTGGCGACGGTGCCGATGCAGGCGCGCAAGGGGCGGGCCAGCTACCTGGGCGAGCGGAGCATCGGGCACCAGGATCCGGGCGCGACCTCGTCGGCGCTGTTGCTGGGGGCCCTGGCCGACGTGGCCGGCGCGGCGGACGGCACCGACGCGACGGACGGGGTGCGATGACGGACGGCGGCGGCCTGGTCGGCATCGTGCTGGTCTCGCACAGCGCGGCGGTGGCCGAGTCGGTGGCGGAACTGGCCCGCGGCCTGGCGGCGGGCGGCCCCGTGGCCCCGGTGGCCGCGGCGGGCGGAACGGCCGTCGGCGGGCTCGGCACGAGCGCGGAGCGGATCGTCGCGGCCGCGCGGGAGGTGGACCAGGGCGCCGGGATCGCCCTGCTGGCGGACCTGGGCAGCTCGGTCCTGACGGTGAAGAGCCTGCTGCTGGAGGACGAACTACCGGCGGGCTCCCGCCTGGTGGACGCGCCGTTCCTGGAGGGCGCGGTGGCGGCAGTGGTCTCCGCCTCCGCGGGCGCCCCTCTGGCAACGGTCGAATCAACCGCCGCGGACGCCTACACGTACCGCAAGTCCTGACCGAGCGCGGCGCCCGGGTACCAGACCAGACCGGGCCGGGCCGGGCCGGGCCGGGCCGACGAGGAACGGGGGTCGCCGGCGTTCCGTACCCGTACCCGCACCCCGCACCCCGCACCCCGCACCCCGCACCCCGCACCGCCGGAGGCTACTGGCGGCCGCGGAGGCTTTCGATCTCCCGGCGTTCGCGCTTCGTCGGGCGGCCCGCGCCGCGGTCGCGGATGCCGACGACGGCGGCCTCCACCGGGGTCGGCGGCGGCGGGCTGTTGTCGATCAGGCACTCCGCGGCGACCGGCGCGCCCACCCGCTTGGACACGGGCCGCTTGACCACGACGATCCGCTCGCGCCCCGCATGGAAGAGCCGCACCTCGTCACCCGCACGGATCGTCTGCGCCGGCTTGGCGCGTTCCCCGTTGACCTTCACATGGCCCGCCCGGCAGGCGGTCGCCGCGATCGAGCGGGTCTTGGTCAGGCGCACGGACCAGATCCACGCATCGACCCGCACCGTGCCCGTTTCCGTTCCCGTTACCTCATCAGCCATGCCCCGACTCTAGCGAGCCGGGCCCGGCAGAACGGAATGACTTTTGGCAGATACACCAACAGGCATGGCATCTGCCATGGAGATCATCCCAAAAGAATTGCAAATGCGCCACACGTACCCCTACCTTGTCGCACATGCAGTCCTACACCATCGGACAGGCGGCGCGTCTGCTGGGCGTCAGCCCGGACACCGCGCGCCGCTGGGCCGACGCCGGCCGGGTCGTGACCCATCGCGACGAAGGCGGCCGACGCCTGATCAACGGCCGTGACCTGGCCGCCTTCTCCGTCGAGGTGGGCCAGGGCGCCCACACCGAGGACGGAGAGCCGTACACCTCGGCCCGCAACGCCTTTCCCGGCATCGTCACAGCCGTGAAGCTCGGCGACGTGGCCGCCCAGGTAGAGATCCAGGCAGGCCCCCACCGTCTGGTCTCCCTGCTCACCCGTGAGGCCGTGGAAGAGCTCGGGCTGGAGGTCGGGATGCAGGCCACCGCCCGCGTGAAGTCCACCAGCGTGCACATCGACCGCACCTGAACCCGGACGGCCCCGCCCGCCGTCCCCCGGCCCCCGTGGCCCCCGCGCCCCCGCACCACCCGCTCGGCATCACCTACATCCCCACCCGCTCCGCCCGTCACCGGCGCGGGTCACCACCGCGCGGACCCGGCACCCGCCGACCGCCGACCCGACCGAGGAGCGTCCGCTCATGTCCCTGCCCCTGTCCCTGACCCGCCGCCGTGCCGCGACCGCCGCGCTGACCGCCGCCCTGCTCGTGCCGCTGGCCGCCTGCGGCAAGGGTGACGAGAAGCCGGCCGCAGGCTCCACGCCCGGCTCCGCATCGGCCTCCGCCGAGCACAAGGCCGCGAACCTCACCGTCCTCGCCGCCTCCTCCCTCACCGACGTCTTCAAGACCGCGGGTGCGGCGTACGAGAAGGCCCACCCGGGCACGAAGATCACCTTCTCCTTCGCCGGTTCGCAGGAGCTCGCGGCGCAGGTCAAGCAGGGCGCCCCGGCCGACGCGCTGGTCACCGCCGACACGAAGACCATGGACGGGCTGAAGGCCGAGACCGGCGACGCCACGGTCATCGCGAAGAACCGCCTGGTCATCGCGGCCGGCAAGGGCAACCCGTTCAAGATCGACGAGCTCAAGGACCTCGCCGACACCAAGCTCAAGGTCGTGCTCGCCGCGCCCGAGGTCCCGGTCGGCCGCTACAGCAAGCAGATCCTCGACGCCCAGAAGATCGAGGTGAAGCCGGTCTCCCAGGAGCCCAACGTCCGCGCCGTGCTGAGCAAGGTCGAGCTGGGCGAGGCCGACGCCGGTCTCGTCTACAAGACCGACTCCGCCAAGTCCGGTGACAAGGTCGTCGCGGTGGAGATCCCGGACGACCAGAACGCCGTGGCCTCCTACCCGGCCGCCACGCTGAAGCAGTCCAAGAACGCCGAGGCCGCGGCCGCGTTCGTGGCCTGGCTGAGCACCCCGGAGGCGCAGAAGATCCTCCAGGACGCGGGCTTCCAGAAGGCGTAGGCGCCGCCGGCGTCCGGACGCCGAGAGGGGCTGCCTGGTTCGGGGGGACAGGCAGCCCCTCTCGGCGTGTCCGCGCGCGCCGCCCCGTACGACGAGCCCGCACGACAAGGCCGCACGACAAGGCCGTACGCCAGGCGCGTGCGGCGGCCCGTACGACAAGCCCGTAGGACAAGGCCGTACGACGAGTCCCTGCGTCGGCTCGTACGCGTGCCCGTACCAGTGCCCGTACGGCGCCGCCACGGGCGCCGCCGCGAGCGCCCGGATCGGCCCGGCCCGCCCGACCGGCCTGCCGCCGCATACGCTTCCCCCGCAGCCACCGCCCCCCAGGCCAGGAACCCTCATGAGCAGACTCCACACCCGCACCCGGCCCCCGTTGACCCTGGCACTGCCCGCGCTGCTCGCCGTCGCGTTCCTGCTGCTGCCGCTCATCGGCATCCTCGTCCGCACGCAATGGGGCGACCTCGGCGCCCACCTCGGCAGCCCCGGCGTGGTCGAGGCCCTGAAGCTCTCGCTCCTCGTGTCCCTCTGGGCCCTCGCCCTCTCGCTCCTCCTCGGCGTCCCGCTCGCCTGGCTGCTGGCCCGGGTCCCGTTCAAGGGGAAGGCTCTGGTCCGCTCCCTCGTGCTGCTCCCGATGGTGCTGCCGCCGACCGTCGGCGGTGTCGCCCTGCTCCTCGGCTTCGGCCGGCGCGGGCTGCTCGGGCCCTGGCTGGAGGAGACCTTCGGGATCACGCTGCCGTTCCACACGTCGGGCGCCGTCGTCGCGGCCACCTTCGTCGCCATGCCGTTCCTGGTCATCAGCCTGGAAGGCGCCCTCGGCGGGCTCAAGCAGAGCTACGAGGAGACCGCCGCCTCGCTCGGCGCCTCGCCGGTCCGGGTGTTCTTCACCGTCACCCTGCCCATGGTGGCCCCCGGCCTGATCGCCGGCGCGGCACTCACCTGGGCCCGCGCGCTGGGCGAGTTCGGCGCCACCATCACCTTCGCCGGCAACCTGCCGGGCACCACGCAGACCCTGCCGCTCCAGGTGTACCTGCTGCTCCAGGACCAGCCCGAGGCAGCCACCTCCGTCTCGCTGCTGCTCCTCGCGATCGCCATGGCCGTACTGATCGCCCTGCGCGGCCGCTGGACGGGCACCCCCGTCGCCCGCGAGGCCGCGGGGGCGCCGCCGGTCATCGACGAATCGCCCGACCCCGCCGCCGACCCCGCCGCCGGACCGGCCACCGATACGGACACTGCTGCACCCTCACTCTCGCCCTCAGCCTCCGAATCGGCGGCGCACGAGGCGGGCGGCCACTGGCCGCTGCACGCCACCGTCACCGGTTTCAACCGGCTCACCCTCGACGCCGCACCCGGCACCACCATCGCCGTCGTCGGCGAGAACGGCGCCGGCAAGACCACCCTGCTGCGCGCCCTGCTCGGCCTGACCCCGCGGGCCCACGCCGACCTGCGGCTCGGCGACACCGACGTCACCGCGCTGCCCCCGCACAAGCGGCAGGTCGCCTGGGTCCCGCAGGACGGCGCGCTGTTCCCGCACCTGAGCGCCCTGGCCAACACCGCGTACGGGCTGCGCGCCCGCCGGGTGCCGCGCGCCGACGCCCGCCGCGAGGCGCAGGCCTGGCTGGACCGGCTCGGCGTCGGACACCTCGCCCAGCGCAGGCCGGCCCAGCTCTCCGGCGGACAGGCCCAGCGCGTCGCCCTCGCCCGCGCGCTGGCCGCCCGCCCGCGGCTCCTGCTGCTGGACGAGCCGCTCGCCGCCCTCGACCAGACCACCCGCGCCCGCGTCCGGCACACCCTGCGCACGCATCTCGCCGGCTTCGGCGGGGTCTGCCTCATCGTCACCCACGATCCCGTCGAGGCGGTGTCGCTGGCCGACCGGGTCCTCGTACTGGCCGACGGCCGAGCCCTCCAGGACGCGCCGCCGTCCGAGGTGACCCGGCACCCGCGCTCGCCGTGGGTGGCCCGCATGCTGGGACGCAACGCCTGGCCCGGCATCGCGTCGGCGGACGGGCTCGCCCTCGCGGAGGGCGGCCGGCTGGTGGTCGCCGAGGCGCTGCCCGAGGGGGCGCAGGCACTGGCGATCATCGCTCCGGAGGCGGTTTCGGTGCACCGGGACCGCCCGGGCGGCAGCCCCCGCAACGTCTGGCAGGGCACCGTACGGGAGATCACCGCGGTCGGCAGCCGGCTGCGCGTGCTGATCGCGTCGGCCGGCGCGCCCGACCTGGTCGCGGAGATCACCCCGGAGGCGGCGGCCGAACTGGGCATCGTCGACGGGGCCGATGTGTGGACGAGCGTGAAGGCCACCGAGGTCACGCTGGTACGCCTCTAGCCACTGGCCTGGGCGGGGAGGGAGGGCAGGCTGTCGCGTCCCGGTCCCCGCCACGCGGCCATGAGAGCAGCCGGCCGTGAGGCCATCAGGCCGTGCCGATCACCGTGGCCGTGCAGGGGGCCTGGTCCCGCCTGGCCCGTCCCCGCCCGGCCCCGCCCGGCCTCATCCCACATCCTCCGGGGCGGCCAGCACGAACTCGCACCACACGGACTTGCCTCCGCCCCTCGGCTCCACGCCCCACTCGTCCGCGAGCTGGTCCACCAGCATCAGCCCGCGCCCCGACACCGCCCAGTCCCCCGCCTCTCGCCGCCGCGGCAGGGCGCTGCTCGTGTCCTCGACCTCGATGCGGATCCGGCCCTGCGCCGTGAGCCGCATGCTGACGTCGCCGCCGCCGTCCGTGTGGACCAGGGCGTTGGTCATCAGCTCGTCCGCCGCCAGTTCGATCTCGTCCGCCCGGTCCCGCGCTCCCCACGCGGCCACCGCCGCCCGGATCAGGTGCCGGGCCAGCGCCGGGGCATGCGCGTCCCCCGGTTCCAGCCGCTGGCGCAGCGGACCGCCGCCACGCGCGCCGGGCGTACCGCGGCGGCGCAGGACGAGCAGGGCCATGTCGTCCCCGCCGCCCGAGTCCCCGACCAGGTCGCACAGCACGTCGGCGAGTTCCTCCACGTCGACCGGGCCGCTGTGGACCGCCGCCATGAGCTCCCGCATGCCGGTGTCGTGGTCGGCGCCGGGGCGTTCGATCAGGCCGTCCGTGCACAGCACCAGGGTGTCCCCCGGGTGCAGTTCGAGGCTGGTGACGGGATAGCCGGAGCCCGTTCCGGTCTGCTCGCCGCGCGGCAGCCCGAGCGGAAGTCCGCCGGCCACCTGGATCCGGTGGCAGCTGCCGTCGCCGCGCCGCACGACCGGGTCGAGGTGGCCGGCTCGGACCATGCGGAGCATGCCGCTGACGAGGTCCACCTCGGCGTACGTGCACGTGGCGAACCGTTCCGTCTCCAGTTCGCGCAGGAAGACCGAGGCCCGCGCCATGGCCGTGCCGGGCGTGTGCCCCTCGACGATGTACGCGCGCATCACGATCCGCAGCTGCCCCATGACGGCGGCCGCGTCCGTGTCGTGCCCCTCGACGTCGCCGATCATCACCCCGACCCGGCCCTCGCCGAGCGGGATCACGTCGTACCAGTCGCCGCCGATGTCCCGTCCCATGCGGGCGGAGCGGTACCGTACGGCGATCAGCGCACCCGGCACGTCCGGGATCCGGCGGGGCAGCATGGCCCGCTGCAGGCCCTCGGCCAAGTCGTGCTCCTGCTCGAAGAGGATGGCGCGCTGCAGGCTCTGCGCGACGCCGCTGCCCAGCGCCATCAGCAGGTTCCGCTCCTCGGCGGTGAAATCGCCGTCGCGCGTGTAGAGCAGCCCGAGCGCCCCGATGGGCCGCCCCTGGGCGATCAGCGGCAGGTAGACGCCGCTGCGGACGGAGAGCGGCTCGATGTACGGCCACAGCAGCGGGTAGCGCAGCTGGAACTCCTCCCGGGAGACGAGGAAGACCGGCGCCATGGTGCGCACGGCCTCGCTCATCGGGAACTGCGCGTCGACCCGGGTGTACTCGATCTCGGGGACGTACGAGCCGAGCTGGCCCTCCGCGACCAGGTGGATGCGGCCGCCGTCGACGATGCCCAGCATCACGCTGACCGCGCCCAGGTGCCCGAGGGCCTGCGGGTCCTTGAGGATGTCGGTCACGTCGTTGACCGTGCGGGAGTGGGCGAGGATGGCGGTGGTCCGCTCGACGACGCCGGTCATCCGGCGCCGCCCCTCGGCCTCCTCCCCGGCGGCGCCGGGCTCGCCGGGATCGTGGGCGGCGTCGCGGAGGATCCCGATGACGCGGTACGGGCGGCCGTCCGGGTTGCGCAGGATGCTCCCCTGGATGTGGGTCCAGGCCGGCGAACCGTCCCGGCACCGGGTGCGGACGTACGCGCCGTAGTGGCTGCGGCCGTCCTTGATCGCCTGCCCGACCCGCGCGTCGAGCCGGGCCTCCTCACCGGGCACGAGGCGCAGCCGCAGCCCGTCGGGGGTGCCGTCGAACTCCTCCGGGCGCAGGTCGAGGACCTCGAGGGCGGTGGGATCCAGGTGCATCCGCCCGCTGTCGAGGTCCCAGTCGAAGGTGCCCATGCGGTTGAGCGCAAGGCTCGTATCCGGCCGCGCGGGCCAGTCGACCTCGGGGTTCTCTCCCCTACGGGCCATGCAGCCAGGGTCTCACTCTCCCCCGCCGGTGTCCCTGCGGGACGCCGGGCGGCCCGCGCCCGTTCCCTCCCGGGCCCGGCCTCCTGGCGCACGCCGCGCGTCGCCTCCTCGAGCGGGTCGGGTCGTCCCCGGACGAGCCCCTAGGGAGTCCTGCGTGCTCGCGTCGTGGACCAGCAGGGCGATCTGGACGCGGTTGTTGAGGTCGAGGCGGGTCAGGATCCGGGACACGTGGGTCTTCACCGTGGGCAGCGCCAGGTGGAGTTCCCGTGCGATCTCCGCGTTGGACAGGCCCCGCCCGACCGCGAGCGCCACCTCTCGTTCGCGCTCGGCCAGCAGGGCCAGCCGGGCGCGGGCCGCGGCCGCCCGGGTGTCCTGACCGGAGCCGCCCGCCACCTGGTCGATGAGCCGTCGGGTGACGGCCGGGGAGAGCACCGGATCCCCGGCCGTCACCGTCCGGATGGCCGTCACGATCTCCTGCGGCGGGGTGTCCTTGAGGAGGAATCCGGCCGCTCCGGCGCGCAGGGCCCGCAGGACGTGCGCGTCGGTGTGGAAGGTGGTCAGGACGAGGACTTCCGGAGCTCCCGGCCGTGCCCGCAGCGCCTCGGTGGCGGCCAGTCCGTCGACTCCGGGCATCCGGATGTCCATCAGGACCAGGTCGGGCCCGTGCGCGGCGACCAGGCCGGGCACCTCCGCCCCGTCGGCGGCCTCGGCGACCAGCTCGATGTCCGGGGCGCCGCCCAACATCAGGCGCAGCCCGGCCCGGACGATCGCGTCGTCGTCGACCAGCAGTACGCGGATCACGCGCGCCTCCTTCCTCGTCTCGTGCCCCGTCCCTTGATCAGCCCTGCCAGGGTAGCCAGGCGTGTACGCGGAATCCGCCGTCGGCGGGGAGGGCCGTCAGCTCCCCGCCCGCCAGCCGGGCGCGTTCCGCCAGCCCGATCAGCCCCTGCCCGCCGCTGCCCTGGCCGATTCCCGCAACCGCGGACGCGGCCGCGTCCGGGCCCGCGCCGTGCCCCGTGTCCGCACCCGCGCCCGGACCCGCTTCCCGCTGCGCCTCCCGCTCCGCCTCCGGTCCGGGTGGCCGGGTGTTGCGGATCTCGACCGTCAGTCCGTCCCCCGGGCCCCCGGCCACCCGTACGGCGACGGCCGCGCCCGGCGCGTGCTTGCGTACGTTGGTCAGCGCCTCCTGCACGATCCGGTACGCCGTACGCCCCACCAGGGGTGGTGGCGCGGCCCCCTCCGGCGGGCCCGCCACCTCGATCCGCCCGCCCGCGGCCCGGGCTTCCGCCACCAGCCGGGCCAGGTCCGCGAGTTCCGGCTGCGGCCGCTCGCCCTCCACCGGCCCGGTCCCGGACCCCGACCGCAGTACGCCGATCACCTCGCGCAGGTCGTGCAGGGCCAGGTGGGCGCTCTCCCGCATCACACCGGCCGCCCGCTCGATCTCCTCCCGCGGGGCGCCCGGGTTGAACTCCAGGGCGCCCGCGTGCACGCTCAGCAGCGACAGCCGGTGCCCGAGCACGTCGTGCATCTCTCGGGCGATCTCCTCCCGGGCCTCCATCCGGGCCCGCTCGGCCCGTGACTCCGCGTCCGCCTCGGCCAGTTCGGCGCGCTCCCGCAGTGAGGCGATCAGCTGCTGCCGGGACCGCCGGAACAGCCCCCAGCCGATGGCCCCGGCGATCAGCGCGAAGTACGTCACCGCCGACCCCGCCCGGTCCTCGGGCAGGTCCGGCAGCCGCCACAGGAAGAACGGCAGGGGCGCGAAGGCCAGCGCCGCCACCCACGCCGTGACGCGCCACGGCCGGGTCGCGGCCACCGTGAACACCGCGACCATCGCCGGGCCGGTCATGTAGTGCGCCACGCTGCCGGCCACCAGCAGCACCACGGCGAGCGGAACCGGCCAGCGCCGCCGCAGCAGTACCGCCGCGCACGCCAGCCCGCCGGCCGCCTGGTCGGCGGCCCGCCACCCCGGGCCGAGGCTCTCCGCCACCGGGATCGACTGCGAGCTGACGGCGGCGAAGCAGGCGGCGAAGAGGAAGAGCCCCAGGTCGGCGGCCCAGTCCCGGCGGGTGCGGTGGATGCGGTTGATGCGGCGCATGTCCCGGAAATCTACGCCGCCCCACCCCTGACCGGGCATCCGCGCCCCGCATCGCATACTTAAGTACGACCCCGGGCAGCCCTAAGGCCGATCCTCCGCCCGGGACCGCCCGCCTAACGTCGGAGCATGACCTCCAACACGCCGAAGTCCCCGCTGACCACCGTCACGGGCCTGCTCAGTTTCGTCCTCATCGTCGGCGGTGCGAGCGGCCTCCTGCACGAGTGGCTCGGCTGGATCCACTTCATGGGCTTCGTCCGCTTCCTCGCCCCCGACGGCTACGAGATCTACAGCTACGTCGTCATGGTCGTCCTCGGCGTCGCGGTGGGCGCGGCGGGCGCGGCGGGCGACACGCTCACCCGCCGCGGCCGCGCCTGACCGGGCGACGGCGGCGGCGCACCCCCTCCCCGGCACGAGGGGGAGGAGGTGCGACGTTCTCCGCTATTGGCCGTCGCCCGGGGGCTCCTCCTGTGCGGGCGGGCGCTCAGGCGCCTCCTGCTCCTGCTCCTGCTGCTGCTCCTGCTCCTGCTCTTGTTGCGTCTCAGGCTGCTGCGTCTGCGGCTGTTGCGTCTCCGGCTGCACCGATGTCGGCGGAGCCGGAGACGGTGGTTCCGCCGAGGTCCGCGGGGCCGTCGGCGATGACGGCGGAGAGACCGAAGGCGACGGAGTCGGCGACGCCGAAGCCGCGGACGGTGACGGTGACGCCGTCGGGGACGGTGAGGGTGACGGCGACGCCGTCGGGGACGGGGACGGTGAGGGCGACGCCGTCGGAGACGGCGACGGTGACGGCGACTTCGCAGGTGACTCCGACGGCGAAGGCGTCGGAGACGGCGACTTGGAAGGCGATTCCGACGGCGAGGGCGACGGAGACGGCGACTTCGAAGGCGTCGGCGACGGCGTCCCGGACGGGCTCGGCGTCACCGACGAGGTCGGCTTCGTCGGCGTCCCCGACGGGGTCGGCGTGACGGACGAGGTCGGCTTCGTCGGTGTCACGGTCGGCGTCGGCTTCGTCGGGGAAACGGTCGGGGTCGGCCTCGTCGGCCTCGGCGACGCGGTCGGCGTCGTCGGCGGCGTCGGGACCACCGGCGGCGGTATCGGCCTGTCGGGCTTGCCGTGCTGGTTGCCGCGGTTGCGCTCGTACCAGGTGTGGCTGCGCTGGTCGTAGATCACGATCTTGTTCACGACGGTCACCGCCGGCGCGATGGCCACCACCTTGGCCGGCTGGTACGAGGGCCACTCCTGCCCGACGCGCTTCGGCGCGGCCTTGAGCGGCACCGGCGGACCGATCGGGTTCCCGCAGGCACAGCGCACCCGCGGCACCCCCCGGTCGTCCACCAGCACGGCCGTCCCGGCCTCGAGCACGGCCTGGTAGCTGTAGACCTGGCCGTTCCGGTAGCCGTGGTTCGTGACCCGCGTGTCCATCCGCAGCGCCACCGGGGTGAGCGAGCGCAGGTACCCGGGAACGGCGGCCGCCTGGATGCCGAGGGTCGAGGCGAAGGCCGCGTTCTTGGCGGGCTGCACGGACAGCTCATGGATCAGCTTCTCCGTGTCGCAGCTGGCGACGTTCCGGGTGCCCGCGTACACGCCCGGTGCCGAGCCGCTGACGCTCCGGGTACCCGTCTGGGTGCCGGGACTGGCGGTGGCGCTGGGCGTGGGGCGGGCGGTGCCCCCGGGCGACGTCGTCGGGCTCTGCGGGGGCGGACTGTCCGGCGGCGGCGCGGCGTCCTTCACCGCGGTGGACTCGGTGAACGGGTCGGGGCCGCTGGAGGCGACCGGCTGGAGGAACACCTCGCCGCCGGCGCTGGTGGACGTACCGCTGGGGCGGGTCAGGACCACGACGAGGGCGGCGACCGCGGCCACCGCGACGAGCGCGGTGGCGAGCCGCGGTACGGATCGCCACCAGGGGCCCTGGCTCTTCTCCGGAGCCGGTTCTCCGGGCCCGTCAGAGCCACCGGGCCCGCCGGACCCACCGGGCCCGGCGGGCCCACTGGGCGGCGCCGGCGGTGGTGGGGGCGGCGGCCCCTGCTGCCCGCCCGAGAGCGGACCGGAGGGCGGCCCGGTGGGGCGTTCCGACGACGGCGGTCGCCCGGAGGGTTGCGTGGTCACGGGCTCTCCTTCCAAGGAGGAGTGCGTTCCCTGCCGACCATTGTGTGCGCCGTCCGGGTGGTGCCCGCAAGCCGGGAGTGCCACGGTTGCAGGATGAGCCGGACAGCGAGGTCGCCATCGTCCGGGGGGTCCGCCGGGGCCTGGCCCGGCGCGCTCGTAGCCGTCGTCGCGGCCTTTGCGGTGATGACCGCGGTCGCCGCCGCGGGTCTGGCGTGCGCCGGCGCGGGCGATCTGCCGGGCGGCGCGTTCCCCCGTGTGATCGCCGCGGTCGTCGTGATGGCGGCCGGCGGTTCGGTCGAGGTGTCGGGCGACGCCGGTTTCCTGGCGGGGGCGGACGCGAACCTGTCGGTGCTGCCGCTCTCGGTGAGCCTGGCGGGCGCCCTCACGGCCGGATGCTGCTTCCTGCGCCCCCTGCACAACCGGGCGGTGGCCCGGCCCCGTGAACTCATCGGCCGGGCCGTCCCGTTGGTCGTGCTGTGGCTCCTCGCACTGACCGGCACCGCACTCCTCGCCCGGCACACCTTCAGCATCTCCACCGGCGACTCCCCCGTCGCGGCGATCACCGAACTCCTCGACGCCGGCCCCACCGTGGGCTTCCGGGCTGACCTGCCCGCCACGCTCCTCTTCGGACTGCTGTGGATCCTCGGCCTGTTGCTGATCGCCCTGATGGTCTCGCGGCGCGCGCCGCTCCCGTCCGGACTGGTCCGCTTCCACGCCGCCCTGCGCCCGGCCGCGTTCGCCACGACCCTGCTGCTCCTCGCCTACGTCGTCCTCGGCATCGCCGTCGGCCTGGTGGTGGCCGCCACCCAGGGCCACGCCGCGCGGACGTTCGCCGTGATCCTGCTCGGGTTGCCGAACCTCGCCTGGTTCGCACTCACCCTGGGCTTCGGCGGCGCCTGGGAGGGCAAGGTCGACGGCCCGTTCGGACTGCCGATGCCGCAGTTGCTGGACGAGGTCCTGCGCGGCTCCGACCTGTCCACGGTCGACGTGGCCTCGCTCGCGGAGCGGGACGCGCGGGCATGGTGGCTGGTGGCGGTGGCCGCCGTCCTGCTGCTCGGTACGGGCGTACTGGCGGCCGTACGCTCCCCCGCGCACGTCCGGCCCTGGCAGCACGCCCTCCACCTGGGGGTGGCCCTGGCCCTCGCGACGCTCACGGTCTGCCTGCTCGCGCGGGTCCAGGCGCAGTTCGGGCTCTCCCTCCTGGGCATCGGGGAGGTGGACGGCCTCAGCGGCCAGGTGGAGCTGAACCCCGTCCTGTGGCGCACGGTCGGGCTCGGGCTCCTGTGGGGTGCGGTGGCGGGATTCCTGGGCGCCCTCCTGGCCCGCCCCGTGCACCGTCGCGGCCGCGTCGACGAAACCGCCGCGACCGGGGAGTGACTCCCGGCCGAGCGGCTTCTCCCTCACGTCCCTCGTGCCTCACTCGGCACCACGCCTCACCCGGCATCACCCGGCTTCGCCTCACCCGGCTTCGGGATCGCGCGTCTCCACGATCCGCGTGGGGTCGTGGCCCGCCTCCCGAGCGGCCTGGCCCTCGACCCCGTTGGCGGGCGGCGGATTCGGCGGTTCGTCACCGGAGGCGCCGGCGCCGCCCACATCCGTCTGCGCCGGCGGAGACTTCGGCCCGGACGAGGCCCCCGGTGCCGTGACGACCGCATAGGTCGTCAGGCCGGTCTCGTCGCCGTACAGCCAGCTTCCCGCCGTCGCGTCGTAGAGCCACACCGACTCCCCGTCCAGGACCAGCCCGGCGCGCAGCCCCCGTACGGCCCGCCGGAAGACATCGGTGTCCGTCCGCCCGGCGGCGAGGTCGTCCGCGGCGTGCCGGTAGCGCTCCAGGGTCTCGGCGGTGCGCTTGAACAGCGGGCGCGGGTCCTCCGTACGGGCGAGCGGCCGGTCGCCCGTCGGCGGGGGCTGCGGCACCGACACCAGGAGCCGGCCGTCCACCCAGGCGGACCAGCCGTTGGCGCAGAGGATCTCCCCCCAGTCCCCGCGCCGGGACAGCAGCTGTACGGGGAGGAAGGCGTCGAGCGGCACGGTGGGGTGGGACACGTCCGGGCTCTCCCACGCCGGCAGTCCCTCCGCCGGAACGATATGGGTGGGCCGGAACTCCTCGACCTGGCCGGAGCTGGTCATCGGCGGCTACTTCCGCATGATCGCGGGCTCGTTCCGGCGCAGCACCCGGGCCACCAGCAGGCCGAGCAGCACCGACAGGGCGACCAGCATGCCCACTTCGAGGAGCCACACGCCGGCCTCGTGGTCGAACATCGGGTCCTGGGTGATCGTGGTGGGCACGATGGCGCCGAGGTCGATCGTGCCCGCCATCGCGCCCATGGCCCACCGGGCCGGCACGAACCAGGCCAGCTGTTCGATGACGGGGACCGCGGTGAGCTTCAGCAGGGCACCGCAGAAGACGACCTGGACGATGGTGAGCAGGACCAGGAGCGGCATGGTGACCTCCTCCTTGGTCACCAGGGCGGAGATCAGCAGGCCGACCAGCATGGAGGTGAGGGACAGCAGGGCGACGACGAGGGCGATCTCGATCAACGGGGGCATGAGGACGCCCTTGCCGCCGGGGGCCTTGGTGTCGACTCCGGCGAGGCCGACCATGGTGAGCACCACGGCCTGGACGACGGTGACCGTGCCGAGGACCACCACCTTGGACATCAGGTAGGCCGACCGGGACAGCCCCACTGCGCGCTCGCGCTGGTAGATGACGCGTTCCTTGACGAGTTCGCGCACCGCGTTGGCGGCGCCGGTCAGGACGCCGCCCACGCACAGGATGAAGAGTGCGTTCAGTGCCGTCTCGACCGTGAGGGCGCTGCCGGCCAGTGCGCGGGCCATGGCTCCCAGGGCGAACGGCAGCCCCACCATGATGATCAGGAAGGTGCGGTCGGCGCTGAGAACGGCGGCGTACCGGCGGATCAGGGTGAAGAGCTGGGAGCCCCAGCTCTGGGCCTTGGGCGGCGGCTCCGGCTGCTGCTGCGGCGACGGGGCGTCGGCGCTCTGCCCGGCCGCCCCGGCGGGCGGGGGCCGGCCGGCGGAGGCGTCGACGTAGAGGCGGTGCATCGGTGAGGCCCGGTACTCCGCGGCCCAGTCGCGGTCGCGGTCGTTCTCGAAGGCCTCGAAGGCCTCGGGCCACTGCTCGTAGCCGAAGAAGCCGAGCGCCTCCTCGGGCGGGCCGTAGTACGCGATGCGCCCCCCTGGCGCGAGGACCAGGAGGTGGTCGCAGACGCTCAGGTTGAGCACGCTGTGGGTGACGACGATGACCGTGCGGCCGTCGTCCGCGAGGCCGCGCAGCATGTGCATCACCGAGCGGTCCATGCCGGGGTCGAGGCCGGAGGTGGGCTCGTCCAGGAAGAGCAGGGAGGGCTTGGTGAGCAGTTCCAGGGCGACGGAGACGCGCTTGCGCTGGCCGCCGGAAAGGCTGTGGATGGGCTGGTCGGCGCGCTGCTGGAGGCCGAGTTCGCCGATCACCTCGTCCACCCGCGCCTCGCGTTCGGACTTGGCGGTGTCCTGGGGGAAGCGCAGTTCGGCGGCGTAGCGCAGGGCGCGGCGGACGGTGAGCTGGGAGTGCAGGATGTCGTCCTGGGGGACGAGCCCGATGCGGCGGCGCAGTTCGGCGTAGTCGCGGTAGAGGTCGCGTCCGTCGTACAGGACGGCGCCCTGGTCGGCGGGGCGCAGCCCGGTGAGCGCCCCGAGCAGGGTGGACTTGCCGGCTCCGCTGGGGCCCACGACGGCGAGCAGGCTTTTGGCTCCGACGGGGAAGGAGACGTGGTCGAGGAGGGTCTTGCGGCCCCGGTCGACGGCGACGGTGAGGTCCTGGACGTCGAGCGAGACCTCGCCGGTGTCCACGTACTCCTGGAGCTGGTCGCCGACGAGGCAGAAGGCGGAGTGGCCGATGCCCACGATGTCGCCCTCGGCGAGGGCGGCGGCCCGGCGGTCCAGGCGGACGCCGTTGAGGTAGGTGCCGTTGTGGCTGCCGAGGTCGACGATCTCGTAGCCGCCGTCGGCGAGGGCGTGCAGTTCGGCGTGCTTGCGGGAGACGATCAGGTCGTCGATGACGAGGTCGTTGTCGGTGGCCCGGCCGATGCGCACGGCGGTACGCGCGAGCAGCGGACGGACGGTCGTCGGCTGCCGGAAGGTTCTGGACTGCGCCGGGTTCGAGACCCGCGCCGGCCGGACGCCGTCCGCCGCGGCGGGAAGCGGGGGCGGGGGCGCGGGGTCGACGAGGACGGCGCGCGGGCCGTCCTCGACGCTGCCGAAGCGCAGTTGGCTGCCGACGCCGACGCTCCACTCGTGCACGCGCTGTCCGTCGGCCCAGGTGCCGTTGGTGCTGTGCTCGTCCTCCACCGTCCAGTGGTCGCCGTCGGGGCGCAGGATCGCGTGGTGCCAGGAGACGCGGGCGTCCTCGAGGCAGATCTCGCAGAGCGGGTCCCTGCCGACGTGATAGGTCCGGCCCGGGCTCATCGGAACGGAGCCCGAGTCGGTCACCAGGACGAGCTCGGGCGCGGTCGGCACACCGGGACGCTGGACCATGAGCAGATTTTCCCATGAACCCGCCGACCCGGCAGCGGTCTGACATCGTCGCAGGTCAGAGGCCTCTTATAGGTAATGACAACGGTCCCCGTTGCAGCCTTTGCCCATCTCGCCGGGGTGCGCTTCACTTCACCCGACGGAACCGAACACACGGGTGCCGCGACGAGACGGGGGACGCCATGAGTGGGCCTGACCACGGGCACGACGGGCACGGGCACGGTCCCGGAGGCCACAGCCACGGGGTGGCCGCCGACGCCGACCGGCGCTGGCTGGCGATCGCGCTCGGCCTGATCGGCGCCTTCATGGCCATCGAGGTGGTCATCGGCGTCATCGCCAACTCGCTGGCCCTGATCTCCGACGCGGCGCACATGCTGACCGACGCCGTCTCGATCGTCCTCGCGCTGATCGCCATGCGGCTGGCGGCGCGTCCGGCCCGCGGCGGTTTCACGTACGGCCTCAAGCGGGCGGAGATACTCTCCGCCCAGGCCAACGGCCTGACGCTGCTCCTGCTGGCGGTCTGGCTGGCGTACGAGGCGGTGCGCCGGCTGATGGACCCGCCGCCGGTCGAGGGCGGGCTGGTCGTGGTGACGGCGCTAGCGGGCATCGTCGTCAACGTGGCCGCGGCCTGGTGCATCTCCCGGGCGAACCGGTCCTCGCTGGCCGTCGAGGGCGCCTACCAGCACATCCTGAACGACCTCTTCGCCTTCATCGGGACGGCCGTCGCCGGTGTGATCGTGGTGACCACCGGGTTCCGGCAGGCCGACGCGATCGCCACGCTCGTGGTGGTGCTGCTGATGGTCAAGGCGGGCTACGGGCTGGTCCGCGAGTCCGGCCGGATCCTTCTGGAGGCCGCTCCGGCCCATGTGGACCCGGACGCGGTCGGCGACCGGCTCGTCGCGCACCCGCCCGTGACCGAGGTGCACGACCTGCACATCTGGACCATCACCTCGGGGCAGGCGGCGCTGTCCGCGCACGTGCTCGTGGAGCCGGTGGGCGACTGCCACGCCGTACGCCGGGACCTGGAACGGCTGCTCGCCAAGGAGTACGGGATCACGCACACCACCCTCCAGGTGGACCACGCGCAGGAGTCCCTCCTCTCGGTCGGGCGCGCGGGCGAGGATCCGTCCGACCCCCACTGCGCGGACGCCCACGGGCCGGTCCACCGGCAGGGGCCGCACGACCACTGACCGGGAAACAGCGGTCGAGGATCACTGGCCCGGGCCGCCGCGGGGCATGGATGGAGCCATGACGGACAAGCGAAGTGCCGGACTGCTCCTGTTCCGACGGACCGGTCCGGGGCCGGAAGCCGGTGTCGAGGTTCTGCTCGGGCACATGGGCGGCCCGCTCTGGGCCGGGCGGGCGGCCGGGGGCTGGGCCATCCCGAAGGGCGAGTACGGGCCGGAGGAGACGCCGCGGGACGCGGCCCGCCGGGAGTTCACCGAGGAGATCGGGCTGCCCCCGCCGGACGGCGAGTACGTGCCGCTGGGCGAGGTACGGCTGAGCAGCGGCAAGCTGGTGACGATCTGGGCGGTGGAGGCGGACCTCGACCCCGCGCTGATGGTCCCCGGGACCTTCACCATGGAGTGGCCGCCGCACTCCGGAAACGTACAGGAGTTCCCGGAGCTGGACCGGGTGGCCTGGTTTGCTCCCCAGCTGGCGCAAAACATGTTGATTCCCTCTCAAGTCCCTTTTCTAGAGCGGCTGTTGGTGCTGCTGAAGGCTTGACCTGAGCTTGCACTTGCCAACATCCCCACCTGCATGGACATTGCACACATGACGAACGTCGTGCTGGTGGGAACCCTGGACACCAAGGGTGTGGAGTACGGCTGGCTGCGCGAGAGGCTGCTGCGCGCCGGCGTCGAGGTGGTACTGGTCGACACAGGAATCATGGGCGAACCCCGTGTGCCCGCCGATGTGCCGCGTGATGCGGTGGCCCGGGCGGCGGGAACGGAACTGTCGGAACTGCGCGCGGCCGCCGACCGGGGCGCGGCCGTGACCACGATGGCCCGGGGCGCGGAGGCGACCTTGTTACGCCTGCACGCCGAAGGCCGGCTGCACGGAGTGCTCGCGATCGGCGGCAGCGGCGGCACTTCCATCGCCACCCGGGCGATGCGCGCGCTGCCGCTGGGCGTACCGAAACTGATGGTCTCGTCGATGGCGTCCGGGGACGTCACCCCGTACGTGGGGTCCTCGGACATCACGATGATGTACAGCGTGGTGGACATCGCGGGGATCAACAGCGTCTCCGGACCGGTCCTGGCGAACGCCGTCGAGGCCATCGCCGGCATGGCACGGGGCTTCGCCCGCGCCTCCCTGGAGCACCTCCCGCCCCGGCTGGGAGCGGGCCCCCGCCCGCTGGTCGCGGCGAGCATGGCCGGCGTGACCACGACCGGCGTGGACGCGGCGCGCGAGCGGCTGACGGAACTCGGCTACGAAGTGCTGGTCTTCCACGTCAGCGGCACCGGCGGCCGCACCCTGGAGACCCTGGCCGGCCAGGGCGTCTTCGCGGGGGTCCTCGACCTCACCCTCAGCGAGCTCGCCGACGACCTGTGCGGCGGCATCCTCACCGCCGGCCCCGACCGGCTCAGCGCGGCCGGGCGGGCCGGGGTCCCGCAGGTGGTGAGCCTGGGCGCGCTGGACATGGTGAAGTTCGGCCCGCTGGAGACCCTGCCCCGGAAGGTCCGCGACCGGGGCGTCCACGTCCACAACCCGTCCATCACCGTGATCCGTACGACCGAGTCCGAGTGCGCGGAGCTCGGCCGCCGGGTCGCCGCCAAACTCCGCGCGGCGACCGGACCCACGGCCGTCTGCGTCCCGCTCCGTGGACTGTCCACGCTCGGCGCGCCGGGCGGGCTCTACCATGACCCCGGCGCGGACCGGGCCCTGTTCTCGGCGCTGCGCGACGGATTGCGGGGCAGCGCCGCCCGGCTCTACGACTACGACACGCACATCAACGACCCGGCCTTCGGACGGGCGGCCGCCGACCGGCTGCACGCCATGATCGGGGCGATGCCGGCCGCGGCCTGAGACGCGCCGCGGGGTTGGGAACCGGCCGTGGCGGAAACCACGTCCCATGGGGAGTCCGGTCCGGGGAACGGCCCGGTCGGTGGCCGGCCCCGTACCGGTCGTCCAGGGGACGCGGCGGCGCCGCACGGCAGGCAAGCAGGCAGGGGGCAGGAACATGAAGGACACGTGGGCGGTCCCCGGTTACACGGAGGTCCGGGAACTCGGCGCGGGCGGCAGCGGCCGCGTGGTGCTCGCCGTCCACGACGGCACGGGCACGGCGGTCGCGGTGAAGTACCTCAGCGACCGGCTGCGCCAGGATCCCGCGTTCGTCGGGGAGTTCCGGGCCGAGGCCCGCCTGCTGGGCGGGCTGGAGTCGCCGTACGTGGTGAGGCTGTACGAGTACGTGGAGGCGCCCGGCGGCGCGGCCATCGTGATGGAGCTGGTGGACGGCATCTCCCTGCGCGCGCTGCTGAAGCAGTCCGGCCGGGCCGACGCCGAGGCCGCGCTCGTGGTCCTCAAGGGGTCCCTGCTCGGGCTGGCGGCGGCGCACCGGGCGGGCGTCGTCCACCGCGACTACAAGCCGGAGAACGTCCTGGTCGCGCCGGACGGCGCGTCGAAGCTGGTGGACTTCGGGATCGCGGCGGGCCGCGGCACGACCCCCGGCGTGGCCGGCACCCCCGCCTACATGGCGCCCGAGCAGTGGCAGGGCCGGCCGGCCTCGCCCGCGGCCGACGTGTACGCGGCGACGGCGACCTTCTTCGAGTGCCTCACCGGGCGCAAGCCGTACGACGGGGAGAACTTCGCGGAGCTGGCCGTCCAGCACATCGAGGCGCCGGTTCCGGAGACCGAGGCCCCGGAGCCCGTGCGTCCGCTGATCCGGCGCGGCCTCGCCAAGCAGCCCGAACAACGACCGGAGAACGCCGAGGCCTTCGTGGCCGAGCTGGAGGGCGTGGCGCTGGCCGCGTACGGGCCCGAGTGGGAGGAGCGCGGGCAGCGCAAGCTGGCGGCGCTGGCCGCGCTGCTGCCGCTGCTGTTCCCCTCGGCCGGCTCGGCAGCCGGCACCACGGCGGTGGCCACGACCACGGTGAGCAGCGGCTCGGGCTGGGCTCCCGGCCGCAGCGGCTGGCTGGCGGCGGCCGTGGCGCTGGTCATGGGGACGGTGCTGGTGCTCACGACGGACGCGATCGGCGCGTCACCGGGCGGAGCCTCCGCACTGAGTGCCTTCGCCACGACGAGCGCGGCCCCTCCCGGATCGGCGTCCCCGGCGCCGAGTCCGACGGCTTCCGCTTCCGCTTCGCCGAGTCCGAGCCCTTCGGCGTCCCCGAGCCCGTCGGCGTCGCCGTCACCCAGTCCCACTCCCACCCACACCCCGACGCCGACGCCGACGGTGAGCTGGACCACCAAGCCCACCCCGACGCCGACTCCTACACCGTCGCCCACACCGACCGTGAAGGTCACGAGCGTCGACGTCTCGCTCAAGACCGGGGTCTACCGGGGCGACGCGACCATCACGGTCGCCACCCAGGGCACGGGCCCGGTCACCGTCGTGGTGGAGTGGTTCCTGGGCGGCCAGCGGGGCAGCTACTCCGTCGCCGACGGCACCGAGTCGTTCGTGGTGAAGGCCGGTTCGACGGTCACGGTGGTCAAGCCCCACACGTTCAGCCGCGACCGCGGCTGCTACGGCGGCGTCCGGGTCACCACCAAGCCCGCCGCCGGGAACACCTCCGCGTCCGACTCGGAGTACCTGCTGCGCTGTCAGGACGTGCCCCGATGAGCGACCCTCGCGCCCCGCAGGGCGACGACGACTACAGCGCCACCGTCCTCGGCAGTCACTGGTTCTCCGGTCCCCCGGCCACCGCGGAGCCGGTCGTCCCCGACCGGGTCGAGGGGTCCGTGCTCCGCTTCGGGCCCGGGGTGACGGCGGCCATGCCCGCTCCGTTCCCCGTGTCCGCGGTCGTCGCCGCCCCGCCCCGGCGGCGCCGTGGCGCCGGCCTGCGGCGGTACGCGCTCGCCGCCATCGTGCTGGCCGCGGTCCTGGCGTACCTCGGCTGGCAGCGGTTCGGGCCCGCGCTGGAGGTCCGGGACGTGGCCGTGACCACCGATCCGAAGGGGCCGTCGTGTGACGCGACGGCCGACGTGGTGGCCGTCGTGGGGACCAACGGGCGTCCGGGGACCCTCACCTACCGGTGGATCCGCAGCGACGGCACGCGGTCCGAGCGGCTGACCGAGCGCGTGCCGCGCGGGCAGCGGGAGGCCCGGCTGCACCTGCTGTGGACCTTCCAGGGCACGGGGAGCCACTCCGCGCGGGCCGAGCTGCAGCTGCTGTCCCCCGCGCAGCGCACGGCCGCGGTGGACTTCACCTACCGCTGTTCCCCGTAGCCGTGGCGGGCAGCCGGATGACGGCGAGCCCGCCGTCGAGGTCGACACGGGTCCGCGGCGGTGCGCCGTCCTCCTCGTCGTCGCGCATGACGAGGGCGCTCTGCCGCTCCTTGAGCTCGTTCTGCTTGCCCGGCGAGAAACTGGCGTGCAGCTGCTCGAAGCCGGTGGCGGAGATCTGCCCCTGGCGGCCGTTCCACCGCCAGGGCAGCAGGCCCGCGCGGCCGACTCGGACGAGTGCCAGGTCGAGGAAGGCCACCGCGGTGAGCAGCAGCGCAAGCCCCGGAAGGGTCATGAAGACGACGAAGCCCATGGACCGACGGTAGCCGACCCTCCCGTTCGTCCTTTCGGCCGAGGGGGCCGTGGCCGTTCGGCCGAAGCACGGGCACCCGGCCCGTTGCTTGACTGGAGGACGTTGACGAGGGCTCAGGGTTGCCCTCAGGCACCCGCGCGTCACGTTCCAGCCGGCGAACACCCCAACCGGAGCGTGCCGTCCCGCACGGATGCCACGTCCGCGCGGGAGGCCCGCGGCCGCTTTGGGGAGCGGCCGCGGGCCGTTCCGCGTTCCGCCCCCCGCCGCAACCGGGGGGACGGAAGCCAAGGGGTCAGAACCGGGCGTGCGCCGTGATGTCCGCCTCGAACTCGCCCGTCATCGCCGGGGTCACCGTCGGCCGGCACTGGCGGACCGCCGCCAGGTAGTCCTCGGTGGTCGCACCGAGCTGCCCGGCCGCCGCGCCCCGCGCGCCCACCGCCTCCAGGTCCCGTTCGAAGGACACCTGCGCCGCGATCCGCGCCGCGTGTTCGATGTCGGCCGGCGTGAACAGCTCGGTCACCGCCACCAGGGCGTTCACGTCGACGTCGGCGCGCCCCGCCGTGTAGCGGGACCAGATCGCGGCGCGCGCCCCGGCGTCCGGGGTGCCGATCGGGATCAGGTAGTCGAAGCGCCCGGGCCGCAGGAATGCCGGGTCGAGCGAGCGGATGGAGTTGGTGGCGCACACCAGCAGCCGTTCGTCGCCCTCCCGGAAGCCCGGTATCAGCTTCAGCAGCTCGTTCGTCACGCCGTGGATCCCGCCGGGCTGCGCGGGCTCGGTGCGCACTGGGGCGATCTCCTCCACCTCGTCGATGAAGACGAGTACGCGCTCCAGCTCGGCGATCCGGGCGAAGGCGTCGCGCAGTGCGGCGGCCAGGTTGCCCTCGTCGGCCAGGCGGGAGGGCAGCAGTTCCACGAAGGGCCAGCCGAGCCGGGAGGCGATGGCCCGGGCGAAGGTGGTCTTGCCGGTGCCGGGCGGGCCGAAGAGGGTGATGGCGCGCGGCGGCCGCACCCCGTGCGAGGCGGCCCGCTCGGGCTCGGCGAGCGGCAGCACCACGCGCCGCTCGATGAGGTCCTTCTCCTTCTCCATGCCGGCGACCTTGGCCCACAGGTCGTTCGGCAGGAAGCGGCCGCCGAGGTCGTCGAGGAGGCCGGCGGCCGGTCCGTGCAGCGGCTCGGTCTTCTCGAAGTAGGCGACGGCCGGCTGCCGGGTGTACCCGGCGTTGAGGAGGCCCTCGCCGAGCAGGTCCTCCTCGGGCAGGACGTAGGCGATGCGGCCGACGCGCGCGGCGATGAGCCGCCGCTCCAGCTCCACGAGCAGGGCGCTGGCCAGGCCGCGGCCGCGCCAGCCGGCGGCGATCGCGATGCGCATGACCCAGGCCCGCTCCCCGGTGACGCAGGCGAGCGCCGCGCCGATCGGGACGCCCTGGTGGACGGCGACCACGCAGGGCTGGCGGTCGGTCAGCGCGCTGATGCACTCGGCGAGCGAGAAGACGGACTCCTGTCCCAGTTCGGCCGTCGTGTCGATCAGATGCACCACCGCGGCGAGATCGCTCTCGCGGTAGTCGTGGATGAGCCAGTTCACCGGGTACCGCCCCTCGTTCGTGCTCCTGCGGCGAGGCTAGGGGCGGCGGGGCCGGACGATCACGCTCCGTCGTGCACAACAGGCGGTCCGGAAACCCTCCGTGTCGTCCATAGACTGGTGTCTTCCGCCCGAACGCCAGACCGAGGATCCCAGCACCTTCATGCATTGCCACATATCCGCGGCCCGACGCGGGCACTTCCTCTGGCTCGTCCCCTTCCTGTGGACCCTGGCGCTCGGTCTGTGGGGGCTGTCCCGGGACGACAGCGTGTGGCGGGACGAGGCCGCGACCTGGCAGGTGGCCGGGCGGTCGGCGGGCGACATCTGGAACATGCTCGGGAACGTCGACGCCGTGCACGGGCTCTACTACCTGCTGATGCACGGCCTCTTCGAGGTCTTCGGGGCGAGCACCACCACCTTGCGCCTGCCGTCGGTGCTGGCGGTCGCGGCCGCCGCCGCGTGCGTGGCGCTGATCGGGCGGCGCCTGGGCGGGCTCTGGACGGGACTCGGCGGCGGGCTGGCCCTCGGACTGCTGCCGGCCGTCCAGTTCTACCTCCAGGAGGGCCGGCCGTACGCGCTGATCGCGGCGGGGGCCGGGCTGTCGACCCTGCTGCTGGTGTCCCTCCTCGGAAGCGCGAGCGGGAGCGGGAGCGGGTCGGATAGCCGCGGCGGGAGCGGGCCGGGGCGGCGCGGCGGGAGCGGGCCGGGGCGGCGCGGCGGGAGCGGGCCGGGGCGGCGGGCCTGGCCGCGCTGGACGGCGTAC
This sequence comes from Streptomyces sp. NBC_01294, assembly GCF_035917235.1. NCBI lineage: Bacteria > Bacillati > Actinomycetota > Actinomycetes > Kitasatosporales > Streptomycetaceae > Streptomyces > Streptomyces sp. NBC_01294. Next base: position 7,366,079 of record NZ_CP108423.1, on the reverse strand, counting down.
GGGACCACCGTGCTGGTGTGCGCCCTGCTGAACTGGCTGTCGCTGCTGATCCTGCCCGCGCACGCGGTGACCCTGTGGTGGGTGCGCGCCGGGCGGGGCGTGTGGCTGCGCTGGGCGGCGTACGGCGCGGGCGCGCTGGCGGGGGCGCTGCCGCTGATCCTGTTCAGCCGGGGCCAGTCCGACCAGGTGTCCTGGATACCGCCGCTGACCTGGCACATGCTGATCGGCCCGGGAATCCTCCTGGCGGTCGGCGGGCTCGCCGCCCGGGCGGACCGGCCCGACCGCACCGGGCTTTCGGTGGCGGCGGTCGGCCTGCCGCTGCTGGCGGTGCCCCAGCTCGGGCTGATCGGGCTGTCCCTCGTGCAGCCCCTCTTCCTGGACCGGTACGTGCTGTTCAGCATGGTGGGTCTGGCCCTGCTGATCGGCGCCGCGCTGGGCGCTGCGGTACGGGCCTGCGCGCCCCGGTTCCCGCGGGCGGCGGACCTGCTGGTGCCGGGCGTGGTCGGGGTCGCGGCCCTGGCCCTGCTGCCGGTGGAGCTGGGCAAGCGGGCCCCGGCCAGCCGGGTCGACGACGTGCTGGCGGTGGCCGGTGAGGTGGCCCGGGTGAAGCAGGACGGGGACGCGGTGCTGTTCGTGCCGGCGGCTCGGCGGGACACGGCGCTGGTCTCCCCCGGCGCCTTCACGGGCCTGTCCGACCTGGCACTGGCCCGGACCCCGGTCGCCTCGGCCACCCTGAAGGGCGAGGAGGCGGAGCCGGCACGGATCCGGGCGGCGCTGCTCGCGCAGCGGCGGGTGCTCCTCGTGACGGACGCGGCGAAGGTCGCGAAGGCGCCGTCGGCGGAGCGGGACAAGACCAAGGCCGCGGTCCTGCGGGAGCACTTCGCGGTGGTGGAGGACCGTCAGGTACGGGGCCGCCGGGTGACGGTGTACGAGCGGCGCGGGTAGGTCCGGTCCGGGGCCGGCCTCATCGGGCGCCGGCCTCATCGGGCGCCGGTCCCGTACGAGGCCCGTCCCGTATGACGCCGGTCCCGTGCGACGCCGGTCCCGTGCGACGCCGGTCCCGTACGACGCCGGTCCCGTACGGGGTCGTCTCGTCCGGGGCTGTCTGGATCGGGGCCGTCTCGTCCGGGCATGACCCGGCTTTCACAGCGGGTTCACCGGATTCACAGGCTATTCATACGGAACATCGCCCTCCGGTCATAGGTTCGACAGGCAGGGTGGGGATCATGATCCACCACGTGCTCCCCCGAACGGCCCGGCGCTCCCGTGCGCGGCGGGCATCACGGATCCTGCTCGCGCTGACCGCGATGGCCGCACTGCTCGGCGTGGACGTGCCCGGCGCGGCGGCCGAACCACCGCTCGGCGTCACCGCGCAGGCGCCGCCCGGCGCCGCGGCGGACCGGGTGGGCGCGCTGTTCGCGGGCGGGCTCGACGGCGGGCACTTCTGCACCGCCGCGGTGGTGCGCAGCGACGGCCCTGATGTGATCGCCACCGCCGCGCACTGTCTGGAGAGTCCGTACACCACCCTCTTCGCGCCGGGCTACCGGGACGGCAGGGCCCCGTACGGCCTCTGGAAGCTCACCGGCGTGTACGTCGCCCCGGGCTGGACGGACGGCCAGGACCCGGACGACGACATCGCCTTCGCGACGGTAGCCCCTGCGGACGAGGGGCGGACCGGTTCCCTCGAAGACCTCGTGGGCGGCTTCCCGGTCGCCGCCTCGCAGCCGGACGACGCCACGGTGACCGTCATCGGCTACCCGCGGACCCGGGAGACCGCGCTGCGCTGCGCGAACTCGACCGCCCTGCTCTCCGAGACCCAGCGCCGGATCGGCTGCCCGGATCTCAGCGGCGGCACCAGCGGCAGTCCCTGGCTGGTGGACGGCGCGCTGGCCGGGGTGCTCGGCGGCCACGAGGGGGGCGGAACGGTGCCGGAGATCTCGTACAGCGCGGTGATGGGCGACCGGGCGGTGGGGCTCTACCGGAAGGCGGCCGTCGCCGGCTGACGGACCGGTCGCGCTCCCGGACGCCGGCGGTTCAGCGACCGGCCGGGATGCGTTCCGCCTCCGGCGCGGACGGCTGCGAGGGAAGCAGGTCGCTCGTCGCCCGGCTCGGGGTGCCCGACCGGATGTCCTGGATTCCGCGGCGCAGACCGTCGCGCAGGACGCGCCCCAGCGGGCGTTCGACGAACCGGTGGATGAGCCAGGCGAGCAGCACCATGAAGACGGTCACGCCGATGGCCAGGGGCACGGGCGCCATCTCGCGGCGGAAGTGGTGGATGAAGGTCAGCCCGGCCATCATGTGGATCAGGTAGAGCGGGTAGGTGATCGCTCCGGCGTGCGGGAGCCAGCGCCAACGGATGCCGTCGAGGGCGCCGAGCGCCAGGGCCGCCATGACGGCGAAGCCGAGCAGGATGACCCCGTGGGCGGGCCAGGCGGGCGTCTGTTCGGTGGTGCTCCGGCCGAGGCTGGCGAGCATGCGGGCGTGCACGTAGTGCTGTGCGAGGAGGAGCTGGACCCCGACGACGGCCCACAGGACGGCGTTCGGCCCGAAACGGCGCATCAGGTAGAAGGCTATGCCGGCGATGAAGTAGGGGGAGGCGGACGAGGCCGCGAAGAAGGACAGCAGGCCGTTGTCGGCAGAGGGGGCCACGACGCCGGCGAGGGTCCAGATCCCGCAGAACAGGACGCAGTTGCGGTAGGTCACGCCCCGCATGACGACGAGCGCGAACAGGACGTAGAACTTGAGCTCGACGAAGAGGGTCCAGTACGCGTCGTCGATGTCGGGGACGCCGATCCCGCCCTGGAGCATCGACAGGTTCACCACCACGTCGCTGACCGCGCTGACCCCCCGCACCTCGGGCCAGTTGAACAGCACGAGGGTGGTGAAGGCCACGGCCGCCCAGTAGGCGGGGAAGAGCCGGGAGACCCGGGACACCGCGAAGTCGCCCACGGAGCGGCCCCAGGCGCTCATACAGATGACGAAGCCGCTGACCATGAAGAAGATCTCGACTCCGAGCCAGCCGTAGACGGCGAACCGGTGGGCGAGGGGGAAGACGCGGGAGGTCGGTTCGCCCCAGGCGCTCTCCAGGGCCGCGTAGTGGTAGAAGAGCACGGCGAGCGCGGCGAGGACCCGGATGCCGTCGAGGACCGCCAGGCGTCCGCCGGGGGCTCCGGCGCACGTCCGGTCGCCCGCCTGCAAACTTCCGGCTGAACTGCACGCGCTCATCCCGCGACCCGCCCCCTCGAATGTACGACTGTCCGATGACCGCCGTCAGATCTGCGGAACCCTACAGCGCAGCTCAGGGCGGTCCACCGGGCCGGGTCGGACACCGGGGGCGACATCGGGGGACATGCAGGTGATTTAGAAGCCATCTCATTTGGGTGGTTGGGTAGGCTGTCGGTCGTGGCGGGGATTGTTGAGCGGCTTGTGCCGGATGAGTTGTGGGTGTTGTTCCAGCGGGTGGTGCCGGAGGCGCCGTCGCGGCCTCAGGGCGGTGGCCGGCGTCGGCATGGCGACCGGGAGGTGCTGGCCGCGATCGTCTTCGTTGCCACCTCAGGTTGCACCTGGCAGCAGTTGCCGACGGCGTCGTTCGGGCCGTCGGGGGCGACAGCCCACCGGCGGTTCACCGAGTGGAGCAAGGCGCGGGTGTGGGCCAAGCTGCACCGCCTGGTCCTCGACGAGCTCGGCGCTCGCGGTGAGCTGGATTGGTCCCGCTGCGCGATCGACTCGGTGAACATGAGGGCCCTGAAAAGGGGGACCTGACAGGTCCGAATCCTGTCGACAGGGGCAAGTTCGGGTCGAAGATCCACTTGATCACGGAGCGAACCGGTCTGCCCCTGTCCGTCGGAATCTCGGGCGCGAACCTCCACGACAGCCAGGCCCTCGAGCCGCTCATCCGCGGCATACCGCCCATCCGATCCCGCCGCGGACGCCGACGACGCAAACCCGGCAAGCTCCACGCAGACAAGGGCTACGACTACGCCCACCTGCGACGATGGTTACGCGGACGCGGCATCAAGCACCGCATCGCCCGCAGGGGCATCGAGTCCTCGCAGCGACTGGGCCGCCACCGCTGGACCATCGAACGCACCATGGCCTGGCTCGCCGGCTGCCGCCGCCTCCACCGACGCTACGAACGCAAAGCCGAACACTTCCTCGCCTTCACCAGCATCGCCTGCACCCTCATCTGCTACCGCAGACTCGCCAAATGAGATGACGTCTTATCGGGCGCCTCGGCGCGCCCTACTCCGCGGTCGCGCGGGGGCTTCGAACCACGTGGGCTCGTCGCGCAGGGCCCGGTGGACCCGGTCCAGGGAGAAGGGCGCCAGCGGCGGCAGCGCGTCCACGTCGAACCAGGCCACTTCGAGGGACTCGTGGTCGTTGGCCCGCGCCTCGCCGCCGGTCGCCCGGCAGCGGAAGGTGATGTCCTGGAACTGGCAGATGTCACCGTTGGGGTAGGTGATCGGGTCGAGCATCTGCACGAGGACCACGCGCTCGGGGACGCACGTCACCGCCGTCTCCTCGTACACCTCGCGCACGGCGGTCTCGGCTGGCTGCTCGCCCGGCTCGGCGATGCCGCCGACCGCGGACCACTGCCCGTTGTCGGAGCGCCGGCCGAGCAGCACCCGGCCCCGGTCGTCGAAGACGATGGCCGTGACCCCGGGCAGCAGGAGCAGCTGGTGCCCGGCGGTGGCACGGATCGCACGGATGAAATCGGGAGTGGTCATCCCCCGACCCTACGAGGCCGCCGGGCCTGCCCCCGTCTCACGCCGCCCGGCGGGCGCGGATCCGGCCGGTCAGGAGCCGGCCGAGGCCGCCCGCGGCGAGGAGCAGCAGCGCGTACTCCGGCAGCGGTCCGACGACGGTGGCCGGGGTGCGGCTGGACCGCAGCGGGATCTCGGCGACCAGCGCGTCCGCGGTGAACATCTTGGTCTCCGAGACGATCCTGCCATCGGGGCGGATGACCGCGCTGACCCCGCTGGTGACGGGGACGAGGACGGTCCGGCTGTGCTCGACGGCACGGATCCGGTCCATGGCCAGCTGCTGGTAGGTCATCTGGGTCCGGCCGAAGGTGGCGTTGTTGCTCGGTACGGCGATCACCTGGGCGCCGTCCTGGACGGTGGAGCGGACGGCGTCGTCGAAGGCGGCCTCGAAGCAGGTGACCATGCCGACGCCGCTGCCGGCCATGTCGAAGACGCCGGGGTCCTTGCCGGGACCGAAGTCGCGGCGGACCCGGTCCACGTCGGAGCTGAAGAGCCGGACGAAGGAGCGCATCGGGATGCGCTCGCCGAAGGGCTGGATCTTGCGCTTGTCGTAGGTCGTGGTGGGGCCCTTGACCGGGTCCCAGAGGATCATCGTGTTGCGCAGCGGGCCGGTCTCCGGGGCCACGACCGCGCCGATCGCGACGGGCACCCCGATGGCCTTGACCGCCTGGTCGATGACGGCGTGGGCGTCGGGTTCGGCGTACGGGTCGAGGTCGGAGGAGTTCTCCGGCCAGACGACGAAGTCGGGCTTCGGGACGCGGCCGGCCCTGACGTCCTCGGCCAGCTGGACGGTGCGCTTGGCGTGGTTGTCGAGGACGGCGCGGCGCTGGGAGTTGAAGTCGAGGCCGAGGCGCGGCACGTTGCCCTGGATGACGGCGGCCACGACGGTGCCGTCCTCGGCCGCGTCGGAGACCAGCGGACGGGCGGCGAGGCCGGCGCCGATCGGGGCGGCGATGGTGAGGGCGGTCAGCGCGGCGGTGGTGCGGCCGGGGTGGCTGCGGGCGATGCGCAGGGCTTCGTAGAGGCCGAACCCGCAGAGGGCGACGCCGAAGGAGAGCAGCGGCGTGCCGCCGAGGGCGGCCAGCGGGGTGAACACGCCGTCGGCCTGGCCGAAGGCGAGCTTGCCCCAGGGGAATCCGCCGAACGGGGCGCGGGCGCGCAGGGCCTCGCCCGCCACCCAGACGGCGGCGGCGAACAGCGGCCAGGCCGGGAGCCGGCTGACGAGGGCGATGCCGAGGCCGGTGAGCCCGATGAGCAGGGCTTCGAGGGTGCCGAGCGCCAGCCAGGGCACCGGGCCGACCTCCTCACCGGTCCAGACGAGCAGCGGCAGCAGGAAGCCGAGTCCGGCGAGGGTTCCGAGGCCGAAGCCGGCCCGGGCACGGCGGCCGTACAGGCAGCCGGCGAGCAGGGCGAGGGCGAGGGGGGCCAGCCACCACAGGGGGCGGGGCGGGAAGCTGAGGTAGAGCAGGCCGCCGGAGAGGGCGGCGAGCACGGCACGCAGCAGCCAGGATCCCTTCCGCTGCACGGGGGCCGGGGCGCCGGCGGAGCCGGTGGCGGTGGGCACGGCGGCCTCGGCGGGGGGTCCGTCGGCGGACTGCGGGGGCTCGTTCCCGGCCGCGCGGGTGACACTGCTGCTCATCTGGCGGAGTGTACGTCCCCGCGCCTCGGAGACCGGTAAGCGCCCGGGCCTGTCCCCGGATGCCCCTCCGGCGAGCCGGGGCGCACCGCCGGACGGCACCCGGAGAACGGTGGGACACCGGCCGGGCACTGGCTGGACACCGGACGGACACCGACCGGACACCGGCCGGACACGACTTAGCGGGCGAGGGCGCGCAGGTGGGCGCGGATGACCCGGACGGCGCTCTCGGCGTCGTCGACGGTGACCGTGAAGAGCTTGCCGTCGGCGAGCCTGAGTTCCAGGCCCTCGCCGCGCCGGACGATCACCCCGGTGCCCTGCTCGGGGCGCCAGCGGCAGCCCCAGCCGCCCCATTGCTGCGGGGTGATCCGGGGGAGGAACTCGGCGGAGGTCATGTCGGCGAACCGGATCTTGCGGCGCGGCAGTCCGATGTGGCCGCAGCGCACCTCCACGGCCTCGGCGTCGATGGTGACGGCGACGTGCACGAAGGCGAGCGTGCCGTAGAGGATGAGCAGCCCGGCGGCGAGGCAGCCGGCCACGGCCATGAGGAGCGGAACGAAGCCGGAGGTCCAGGCGTTGTCGACGGCGAGCTCGATGCCGAGCGCCACACAGGCCGCACCGGCCGCTGCGAGCAGCCACTGCACGCGGTTGGAGGCCCGGCCCGTCCAGACCGGCCCCGGGGGGTGAACCGTCATGTGTGCAGCGTACTCACGTTCCGCTGGTCCGCCACCGCCCCTCGTCCACTCGGTTCCGTGCGCGGCGGCCGGGGCGGGACGGCAGGGCGGCCGGGGCAGGGCGGCCGGGGCAGGGCGGCCGGGGCAGGGCACGGAGCTCGGCCCGCCTCCCCGCTCCCCCGCACGTGGCGAGCGTCACCCGGGGAGCAGGCCGACGAGCGCGTCGCGCAGGGCCGGGCGGCGGGCGGTCATGAAGCGGTGCAGGTTCCGGGAGCCGAAGGCGATGCGCTGGGCACTGCGGCGGCGCTCGCTGTCGTACGCGCGCAGGGCGCCGGGGATCCCGGGCAGTCCGGCCGGCCCGGCCGGCCCGGCAGCGGCGACGGCTCGGGTCAGGGCCTCGGCGTCGAGCAGCGCGGTGCAGGCGCCCTGTCCGAGGTTGGGCGTCATGGCGTGGGCGGCGTCGCCGACGAGGGCGACCCGGCCGCCTGCGACGAAGGTGGGGAGCGCCGGGTAGAGGTGGCGCATCTCGTACCGGATCCAGGTCGCGGGGTCGGTTTCGGCGAGGACAAGCGGGATGGGGTCGTGCCAGTCGGCGAAGGCGTCCCGCACTTCACGGGCGGTGGTGGCCCGGGGGACGGTGGCGTACCAGTTGGTGCGGCCGGGCTCGACGGGGGTCATGCCGAAGAAGCGGCCCTCGCCCCAGGTCTCGCCGTAGAGGCCGGTCTCGAATCCGGCGATGCCGATCCAGGCGACCGTGCCGATCGGGCGCGGACCGCTGCTGCGCCCGAAGTGCGCGGTGCGCACCACGCTGTTGATGCCGTCGGCGCCGACGAGGAGGTCGGCGGCGGCGAGTGCGCCGGGATCGGTGAGGCGCTGACCGTACGCGATCCGCGCGCCGCCGAGCCGGTCGAGCTCGGCGAGCAGCGCGTCGATCAGGTAGGGCCGGGAGATGAGCAGTTCCGGCCGGCCCGCCTTGCGCTCGATCCGTTCGAGCGGGAGGGCGGCCAGCACCTTGCCGTCGGGGCGCCGGATCCGGGCGTCGCGGTACGGGACGGCGCGCGCCCGCAGCGCGTCGCCGAGGCCGAGCCGGTCGAGCGCGGTCTGGGCGGTGGGGTGGATCCCGAAGGCGGTTCCGTAGCGTTCGAGGGCGGTCCGCCGTTCCAGGACGGTCACCTCCCAGCCCGCACGGCGCAGGCCGACGGCGGTGGCGAGCCCGCCGACCCCCGCCCCGACCACGACGGCGGTCCGCGCCTTGATGCCGGAATAGGCCTTGCTCCCCGTCTCTGCGCTCATGGCGGCTCACCCTTTCGCCTCGCACGGCTTACGATCCCCACGTCCGTACCACCACATCCGTGGTACCACATCTGTGGTACCACGGATGTGGTTAAGCTGGCAACGTGAATCAGGACCGGAGGGACCGGCTGCGGGACGCGGCCATCGCCGTACTGGCGGAAGCGGGCGGGCGCGGGCTGACGCACCGGGCCGTCGACGCCGCCGCCGACGTGCCGACGGGCACGGCCAAGAACTACTTCCCGACCCGCGACGCCCTGCTGCGCGCCGTGGCCGAGCGCTGCGTGGAGCAGTACCGGGCGCTGGCCGCGGCGCTGGCGGGGGCCGGACCGGGGCCCTCCGACGCGCGGCAGCTCGCGGCGCTGCTCGCGGGGCTGCTGCGGAACGTGGCCGGGCCCGGGCGCCCGCGCGTGCTGGCATACCTGGAGCTGCAGACCGAGGGGACGCGGCGGCCGTGGCTGGCCGCCCTGCTGGACCCGATCGCCTCGGCGGACTTCGCGGCGCACGCGCACCTGCTGCGCGTGGCCGGACTGCCGGCCGGACCGGAGCAGGCCCACACCCTCACCCTCGCCCTGCACGGCGCCATCCCGCACCTGCTGGCCGGGGCTCCGGCCACCCTGGCGGCGGCCGGCCTGGACGACCTGGACCGCTTCGCCCGCACCCTGCTGGCCACCGTATGCCCCGAGGAGAGCGCGTGAGCGTCGTAGGAGACACCGTGACCACCCGACTCGACCGGGCGGTGGGCGCCGTACTGGGCTCGGCGGCGGGCGACGCGCTGGGCGCGCCCTACGAGTTCGGCGAGGCCGGGCAGTTGACCGCGCGCGGGGAGGAGATGCGCGGGGGCGGCGGTTGGGATCCGGGCGAGGCGACCGACGACACGCAGATGGCCGTCCTGGTCGGCGAGTCGCTGCTGGAGCGGGGCGGTCTCGAACTCCCTGACGTCTTCGCCCGGTTCCAGCGGTGGGCGGCCGGACACCCCAAGGACATCGGGCTCCAGACCGAGGACGTGCTGACGAACGGCGAGCCCTGGAACCTCGCCGCCGCCCTGCACTTCCAGATCAACGCCCGGGCGGCCGGGAACGGTTCCCTGATGCGCGCCTCCACCTCGGCGGTCTACTTCGCCTCGGCCGGGCGGGAGGGGACCATGGAGGCGGCGAGGCGGATCGCGGCGCTGACGCACGGCGACCGGGCCGCCTGGGAGGGGACGGCGATCCTGCACGAGCTCGTCCGCGTCGCCCTGGACGGAGCCGATCCGCTCGCCGCCCTGCCCGCCACGCTCGCCGCGGTGCACCCGGACCACCGCGAGCGGTACGGTCGCGTGCTCGCCCCCGACTGGCACCCCGGCCTGGCCACGGAGTTCAACGGGGCGGTGTGGCCGTGCCTGGGCTCGGCGGTGTGGGCGCTGCGGACGACGGCCGGCTTCGCGGAGGCCGTACGGGCCGCGGTGGACCTGGGCGGTGACACCGACACGGTGGCCGCGGTGACCGGGATCCTGGCCGGGGCCCGGTACGGCCGGGGGGCGGTCCCAGAGCACTGGACGGCCGCGCTCCATGTACCGCTGCCCGGGTTCGGCGACCGGGTCCTCGACGCGGACGACCTGCGCGCGCTGGCTCAGCGGCTCGCGGCGGCCGGCTCCCGCTGAAGCTCCAGGCGCCGGCCCCGGAAGGCGGCGCGCAGCCGCCGGTCGTGCGTGACCAGGACCAGGGTTCCGCCGAACAGGGCCAGGGCCGCCTCCAGTTCCTCCACCACGGCCGGGGCCAGGTGGTTCGTCGGCTCGTCCAGCAGGAGCAGGTCGAGCGGGCGCGTCACCAGCCGGGCCAGCTCCAGCTTGCGGCGCTGGCCGGCCGAGAGGGCGCGTACGGGCCGGGTGAGGTCGTGCGGGGCGAGCAGGCCGTACGCGGCTACCTGGTCGGCGTACTCCTGGCCGAACATCTGGACGACGGAGCGGAGTTCGCGCGCCCAGCGGTCGTCCTGCCGGAGCAGCCCCACGTGCGGGGGTGTCCGTACGCGGCCCTGCGCGGGCTCCACTTCACCGGCCAAGAGCTGCAACAGGGTTGACTTTCCTACGCCATTGGAGCCGGTCACGAGGAGCCGCTCCCCCGGGGCTAGCGTGAGCGAGAGCGGTTCGAGCCTCCCCGGCAGGGCCGCGCCCGCCAGCTCCACCACGCCGGCGGAGCCTTCGGTGGAGCCGGTGGTGAACCGTCCGGTGAAGCGGAGCGGCCGCGGGGGCGGCGGCACCGGGTTCTCGGTCAGCCGGTGCAGCCGTTCGCGGGCGGTGCGCACACGGCTCGCGGCGCCGTGGGTCCGCGACCGGGCACGGAACGCGCCGGCGCCGCTGAAGCCGCGGGGCAGCTTCCGCGGGATCGCGGCGAACCGCCCGATGTTGGTGTCCGCGAGCCGCTCGGCGCTGCGGACCTCCTCGCGCCACTCCTCGTACTCCCGCTCCCAGCGGGCCCGTTCGGCGGCGCGGGCGGTGCGGAAGCCCGCGTAGCCGTTGCCGTAGCGGCGGACCGTCCGGCGGTCCTGGTCGACCTCCAGGATGGTCGTGGTGACGCGGTCGAGGAAGAGCCGGTCGTGGGTGACGGCGACGACGGTTCCGCGGTGGGCGCACAGGCGCTCCTCCAGCCAGGCGACCGCCTCGTCGTCGAGGTCGTTGGTGGGTTCGTCGAGCAGCAGCAGCTCCGGCTCGGCGGCGAGGGCCGCGGCGAGCGCGAGCCGGGAGCGCTGTCCGCCGGACAGGGTGGCGAGCCGGCGGTCCGGGTCGAGCCGGCCGCGTTCACCGAGGCGGCGCAGGGTGGTCGCGACGCGCCGTTCGGCCTCGCGGCCGCCGCGCGCCTCGTAGGCGGCGAGGAGGTCCCCGTACGCGGCCATCTCCTCCGGGCCGGCCCGGTGCAGGAGGGACTCGGCGGTGCGGATCCGACGCTCCAGCGCGCGCAGGTCGGCGAGCGCGAGGTCGATCGCGTCCCCGACGCGGGCGCCCGGCGGGAGGTCGAGGGTCTGCGCGAGGTGCCCGAGCCCGCCGGGGGCGCTGACGGCGACCTCACCGCGGTCGGGCCGCTCCCGCCCGGCGAGGAGCCGGAGCAGCGTGGACTTGCCGGACCCGTTGTCACCGACGACCCCGACCCGCTCACCGGGCCGGACCGTACAGCTGACGCGGTCCAGGACGACGCGGGCGTCGTAGCACTTGGTGACCTCGGACAGGACGATCCGGGTGGAGCCGAGCGGAGCACGCAAGGGCAATCCCTTCAGGTCGAGACATGTGCGAGACGGATCGTTCCGTCTCGCTACGCACCCAACCGTAGACCACCCCGGGGGTCATGACAAGACGATTCGTCTCACGATGGGGTGGGGACACGGAGGGACGACCGCCGCGCGTCGGCGGCGCCCGGGCGACGAGCAGGCATCGGCCAACGGGCGGCCGTCAGTCCAGGTCGGACCGCAGAGACGGTCAGCCCGAAGGCAACGGGTGTGCGGCATCAGCGGACAGGCCGCCGCCAAGGGCGACACGCACACGTCCGCGAGGCGGCAGGCTCGGGCCCCAGCCGACCGATGGCCGCCAGCGGACGGGCAAGCACACAAAACGAGGGCCGGGCATCCGCCGAAGGGCAGCCGTCAATCCGGGGTCGGACCTGGACCCGGCCGGTCAGCCCGAAGGCAACGAGCGGGCGGCGTCAGCTGAGCGGCTGCCGCCAAAGGTGGCGCGCACACGTCCGCCAGGCGTGAGTCGGGTCCCAGCCAACCCATAGGCCTCATCCGACGGGCGGGCGTCAAACCGGGTCGGACTTCAGCCCCGGTCAGCCCGAAGGCGACGAGCGGGCGGCGTGAGCGGAAGGACCGCCGCCAAGAGCGACGCGCAGGCGTCCGCCAGACGGGCGGGCCGAACCCCAGCCGACCGGAGGTGTCAGCCGACGGGCAGGCGTCAGGCGACGGGGGCGCCGTGGCCCGCGAGCAGCCGGCCTTCGGCGTACCCGAGGGCGGCAGCAGGGAGGGTTCCCTCGCGCCCGCTGCGCAGGACGGTCAAGCCGCCGGTGCAGGGCAGGCCGGGCTCGGGGCGGACGCCGAGCCGGCGCAGCGCCTGGACGGCAACGGGCTCTGCCGAACCGTAGAACACCAGCTCGGCCCCCTGGGTCCGCGCGGCGAGGGCGGCCCGGATGGGGCCCTCGGTCAGCTCGTAGTGCGTGCAGCCGAGCACCACGTCGGTGACGTCGGCCGGGGTCAGCGCGGCGGCGGCAGCGACGGCTGCCGTCACGGCGGCGTCGTCGGCCGCCTCCACGGCGTCGGCGAGACCGGGGCAGGGCACCTCGGTGACCCGGGCCCCGGCGGCGAAGTCGCGGATCAGACCGCGCTGGTAGGAACTGCCGGTGGTGGCCGGGGTGGCCCAGATCGCCACGCGGCCACCGGCGGCAGCGGCGGGCTTGATCGCCGGTACGGTCCCGATGACCGGGATGGCGGGCTCCAGCTCCGCGCGCAGGGCGGGCAGGGCGTGCACGCTGGCGGTGTTGCAGGCCACGATCAGCGCGTCCGGGCGGTGCTCGGCGGCGGCCCGGGCGACGGCGAGCGCCCGCTCGGTGAGGTCGGCGGGGGTCCGCGGACCCCAGGGCATCCCGTCGGGGTCCGAGGACAGGATCAGGTCCGCGTCCGGCCTCAGCCGGCGCACCGCCGCGGCCGCCGCGAGGAGGCCGATTCCGGAGTCCATGAGCGCGATCTTCACCGGGCCACCTTAGTCGACACCGCCCCTGCCCGGGCCCGCCATCCCCTACGCCCCACCCCTGAACCCCACCCCCACCACCCCGGCAAAGCGGGCACCGCCCCACTCCCGCCGGGCCGAAGGCCGCACCCACGAGCCCGAGGGCGCACCCGACCGGGGCCGCCACATCCAGCCGGAGTCACACCACCCGAGCCAGAGCCGAACCGAGCCCGCCGCTCACAACCGGACCGGAAACCACACCGGGCCCACAAGGCCGGGAGGCGCACCCGGCCACACGCCACTCCCAGGCCGGAGGCCGCACCCAGACCGGAGGCCGCACCCAGCCCAGATGCCCACCCCAGCCAGCGGCGACGGCCAGGCCGGCGTGCACGAACCCGGGCCGGCCGCCACACCCAGGCGGGGGCCACACCCGACCCGCCCCCGGGCCCCAGGCCCACCCCCAGAACGGAACCCCTGGCCCAAGGCCACGTCCAGACCAGACTCCCAAAGGTCGTACTCCGACGAAGGGGCCCGTCCTGACCAGTGGTCACACTCAGGCCGTGGGTCACATCCCCACCACGGGTCCCACCTGGACCGGAGGTCGCAGATCACACCCCCGACCGAGGATCCCGCCCCGCCCGGAGGCCAAAGTCGCACCCGCCCCAGGGCCCCGCCCAACCCCGGCCCACACCCCGGCCGGACATCACCACACCGAGGCGGGGCGCCAGGCCCAAGATCACACTCAGGCCGGACAGCACCGCACCAAGGCGGGGCGCCAAGCCCAAGATCGCACCCCCGGCCAACGGCCGCAGCCGAGCCACAGTCGGCGCCCCGGGCCGGAGGCCGCCGCACCGGGTCACGTTGGGTGCGGGACACGTCCGTCGGGGCGCGGGACACTGCCGCCATGGGCCTCCTCACCGCCGCCTGCGCGGCCTACGCCTCCCTCGCCGCCTGGCTCTGGCTCACCCTCGCCCAGGGCATGTTCTGGCGGACCGACGTCCGCCTCCCCCCGCGCACCGCCCCCACCCACTGGCCGTCCGTCGCGATCGTCGTCCCGGCCAGGGACGAGGCCGAGGTGCTGCCCCGGAGCCTGCCCTCGCTCCTCGCCCAGGACTATCCCGGCGAGGCCGAGGTGATCCTCGTCGACGACGGCAGTACGGACGGCACCGGCGGCCTCGCGCTCCGGCTCGCCGCGGAACAGCCCGGGCTCCCGCTCACCGTCACCTCCCCCGGCGACCCCGCGCCCGGATGGACCGGCAAGCTCTGGGCGCTGCGCCACGGCATCGCGATCGCCCGCACCGCGCACCCCACCGAGCCCGACTTCCTCCTCCTCACCGACGCCGACATCGCGCACGAGCCCGACAGCCTGCGCGAACTGGTCGCCGCCGCGACCTCCGCGGACCTCGACCTCGTCTCCCAGATGGCCCGCCTGCGCGTCGCGGGCCTCTGGGAGCGGCTCGTCGTACCCGCCTTCGTGTACTTCTTCGCCCAGCTCTACCCCTTCCGCCGGATCAACCGGCCCGGCGCCCGCACCGCCGCGGCCGCCGGCGGCTGCGTGCTGCTGCGCACCGGGGCAGCCGTGCGTGCGGGGGTCCCCGACTCCATCCGGCAGGCGGTCATCGACGACGTCTCCCTCGCCCGCGCGGTCCACCGCTCCGGCGGCCGGATCTGGCTCGGGCTGGCGGAGCGGGTGGACAGCGTGCGCCCGTACCCCGCGCTCGCGGACCTGTGGCGGATGGTCTCGCGCAGTGCCTACGCGCAACTGCGCCACCAGCCGCTCCTGCTGGCCGGGACGGTCGCCGGGCTGGCGCTCGTCTACCTCGTGCCCCCGGCCGCCCTCCTGACGGGACTCGCGACCGGGCACACCGCCACCGCGTGGGCCGGCGGCCTCGCCTGGCTGCTGATGGCCGGCACCTACCTGCCGATGCTGCGCTACTACGGGCAGCCCGCCGTGCTCGCTCCGCTGCTTCCGTTCACGGCGCTGCTGTACCTCCTGATGACCGTCGACTCGGCCGTTCAGCACTACCGGGGCCGCGGCGCGTCCTGGAAGGGCCGAACCTATGCCCGGCCGAGCGACGCCTGAAACCGTGAACTGCTGCCCGACGCAGTGTCATCCGAGGTCACCGCGTTGTGACACTGCGTCAGTCGGAAGTCGGTGCAACGCACAACCGGTGAGTACGAGTAGGAACAAGGTGGGGTGGAAGTGACGAATCGTGCACGTGAACGTCAAGTGAAAGGTGTGGCTCTGACCTGCGAATATGCAGGTCAGGGCGGTGTTGACGACACCTCGCTATGGACCCCGTGAAGTCGTGGGCTTAACTTAGGTCCCATGACCTCCCCCCGCTCCACTTATGGCGGCGGTTACTACTCCGCGCCCTCCTTCCCGGACACCCCCATCTACGACTCCCTCGTCGCCGAACGCGGCACTCCGCAGATCGCCCCGATCCGCGTCCCGGCCGCATACGACTCCCCGAGTGCCGGTTACTCGAGCGGCGGGTACCTGCCGGCCCTCGCGTCGTCGTTGCCCGCCCTTCCGCCCGCGGCCCCTCAGCAGGCTCCGGCGTACGGGTACCCGTACCAGCAGCAGGCCCCGCAGCCGATGCCGCTGCAGCACGCGCCCGCCCCGTACATCCCCCAGCAGCAGCCGGTCGCGGCCCGCGGCGGTTACATGCCGCAGCCCCAGCCGCAGCAGCCCCGCCCGGTCGCCACGGCCACCGGCTACGAGGCCATGCGCCCGGCCGCGCCGCGTCCGATGCAGGTGCCCGCGCCGGTACCGGGTGCCGCGTACGAGGACCCGTACGGCCGCCCGTACCAGGGACGTGGTTACTGACCCGGTCCACGGAAACGCGGAGGCAGCGGAGGGGGCTGGCAGGATTCCCCCATGTCGAACTTGCACGTCCAGGCGCTCCACGTCCACCCCGTCAAATCGCTGGCGGGGACCGCTCCCGAGGAAGCGGTCGTGGAGCCCTGGGGACTGTCCGGGGACCGGCGGTGGGCGCTGATCGACCCCGAGGGCACGGTCATCACCCAACGCCGTCACGCGCGGCTGGCCTTGGCCGCGGCGCGTCCGGCGGGCGGCGGCCGGATCGCGGTGACGGCGCCGGGCATGGCGGAGCTGGTCGTGGAGGTGCCCGAGCCGGGTCCGCTGGAGCCGGTCTCGCTGTTCGGGAAGAAGGTCGAGACGGTGGTCGCCGCGAGCGCCGCGGCCGACTGGTTCAGCACGTACCTCGGGGTGCCGGTACGGCTGGTGCACATGGATGATCCGGCCGTGCGCCGTCCCGTGGACCCGGACTACGCACGGCCCGGCGAGACGGTGAGCCTGGCCGACGGCTATCCGCTGCTGATCACCACGCTCGCGTCGCTGGACGCGCTCAACTCGCTGATCGCGCGGGGGGACCATCCCGAGGAAGGTCCGCTGCCAATGAACCGCTTCCGCCCCAACGTGGTGGTCGCCGGGGCCGAGGCGTGGGCGGAGGACGGCTGGCGGCGCGTCGCGATCGGTGACGCCGTCTTCCGCGGGGTGCGGGAATGCGGCCGGTGCGTCGTCACCACCACCGACCAGGCGACGGCCGAGCGGGGCAGGGAGCCGCTGAAGACCCTGGCCGCGCACCGGCGGATCGGCAGGTCGCTGGCGTTCGGGCGGCTGCTGGTGCCGGTGCGGCCGGGCACGGTGCGCGTCGGCGACGAGGTCCGCGTCCTCGGATGACCCGCGCGGAGTCGTTCCGCGGCGCGCGACCGGCCGAGCCCGGAATGACACCTTCGGGGGGCTCCGCGCCCGGGCTGGAACCAACCGGCACGACCAAGCCGTTGGAGCAGTCAGGACATGGGGCACCCACCGCACCCACCCGCTGGAGGACCGGCACCGCATCGGGGTGCCACATGTCTCGTACGTCCCGGAATGCGCGTCCCCGGGGCATGCGGAAGACCGGGACGCGCAGACAGACGGAGACTGGCACAAGTTGGGGGAGCCGGACCGTGCGGACAGCAATGGGTGTGTGGCGCTGGCGGCGCAATCCGCTGCGTCGCCCGACCGATCTCTGCGAGGCGTGGGTGGCGTTCGCCGCTATGGTGTGCGTCCTGGTGGTGGCTCCGGCCGTCGGCTGGGTCGCGGGCCTGCGGGTGGACGGCACTCTGCAGCAGGCCGCGCACGAGCAGCGGCAGGAGCGTCATCTGGTACCGGCGGTGGTGGTCCGGCCTGCCGTGGAGTCGGCCGCCGGCGCGTCCGCCGACGCGACGGCACAGCGGGCGGCCCCGCACCGTACGCAGATCGTGGCCGCGTGGACCGCGCCCGACGGCAGCAGCCACGAGGGCACGGTGCCGGCCGCGGAGGAACCGCCGCTCCCCGGCGACCGGTTCCGGATATGGACCGACACGCACGGCCGGGTCGTGGGGCAGCCGCTCGACCCGTCCGCCGCCGTCTTCCACGCGGGCACGGCGGGCCTGGCCGCCGCGATCTCGGTGGCCGCGCTGGTCGAGACGGTCCGCCGCCTGGTCGTACGACGTCTCGTGCATCGGCGGTACATGCGTCTGGACCGGGCCTGGGCGGCCGCCGGACCGGACTGGGGCCGAGCGGGTGCGGGCAGTTGACCTGGCAGCTCATCGGCTCCGCGCGCGCTACGGTGGAGCGGCCGGATCGGTCGCTCCAGCGGCTCCGGTGGCCTCCGCCGCTTCCATGGCACTGAGTCGCCCGGAACGGCTTCAGCGGTTCCAGTGACTACGGTGACGTCAGACTTCAGTGGCTTCGGTCGTATCGGCAGCGCGAGTACGAGGGTGGGGGCACGACAGCACCATGGTTCAGGGCACGGTCCAGGTGACGCACGGCGGGACTTCGCGGTGGCGGCGCCGCTCCGGTGAGTATCCGACGCTGACCGCCGCGCTCGCCGTCGCCGGCGACGGAGACGTGCTGTCCATCGCCCCCGGCACCTACCGGGAGAACCTGGTGCTGCACCACGCCGTCACCCTGCGCGGGCCCGAGGGCGGGCTGGGGTCGGTGCGGATCGCCCCGCTCGACGGGGTCGCGCTGACCCTGCGCGCCTCGGCCGTGGTCCAGGACCTGTATCTGGAGGGCCAGGACCGGGCGGCTCCCGCACTGCTGGTGGAGGACGGCTCCCCCGAGCTCACCGACCTGCGGGTGAGCACCCGTTCGGCGGCCGGTATCGAGGTCCGCGGCCCCGGGGCCCGGCCCCTGGTCCGGCGGTGCACGGTGGAGAACCCCACCGGCGTCGGGATCGCCGTACTGGACGGCGGCGGCGGGGTGTTCGAGGAGTGCGAGGTCGTGGCCGCCGGGCAGACCGGCATCTCGGTGCGCGGCGGCGGCCGGCCGCGCCTGGAGCGCTGCCGGGTCCACCACGCCACGGGCGCGGGCATCGCGGTCACCGGCGAGGGCTCGGGCCTGGAGGCCCTGGGCTGCGAGGTGTACGAGATCAAGGGCACCGGCGTGCAGATCGCCGCGCGCGCCACGGCCCGGCTCACCGACTGCTCGGTGCACCGCACCTCGGCCGACGGGGTCACCCTCGACACCGACGCGGTGCTCACCCTGGCCGGCTGCGACATCCACGACATCCCGGAGAACGCGGTCGACCTGCGGTCCCGTTCGGTGCTCAGCCTCAGCCGCACCACCGTGCGCCGGTTCGGCCGCAACGGCCTGTCCGTGTGGGACCCCGGTACCCGGGTGGACGCCGAGTCCTGCGAGATCCACGACAGCACGGGCGACTATCCGGCGGTGTGGATCAGTGACGGCGCGACCGTCTCCCTCGACTCCTGCCGGGTCCACGACGTGCCGGACGCGCTGTTCGTGCTGGACCGGGGATCGCGCGTCGACGTGGTCGACAGCGATCTGTCCCAGGTGCGCAACACCGCCGTCTCGGTGAGCGACGGGGCCACGGCCCAGCTCGACGACTGCCGGATCCGCGAGGCGGCCACCGGCGCCTGGTTCCGCGACCACGGCAGCGGCGGCACCCTCGCCGACTGCACCATCGACGGGGTGCAGACCGGCGTGATCGTCACCAAGGGCGCCGACCCGGCGCTGGAGCGGTGCACGGTCACCTCCCCGGCCGAGGCGGGCTTCTACGTGTCGGCGGGCGGCCGCGGCACCTTCACGGCCTGCCGGGTGACGGGCAGTTCCGGCTTCGGCTTCCACGTCATCGACGGCTGCCGCACCACGCTGACCCGCTGCCACACCGAGCGCAGCGCCCGCGGGGGCTACGAGTTCGCGGAGGACGGGCCGGTCGCCGAGGAGTGCACCAGCGACGAGTCCGGCCCGCGTCGGGCGGCCCAGTCGGCCTCGGGCGGCGGGCTCGCCGGGGCGCAGGCGGGCATCCGTACGGTCACCGCGGCGCAGAGCCCCGTGCCGCAGGCGGCGCCGACGTCCGTGCCGCGGCCCGCGGACCGGCCGGAGGACGGCGGCGGCGCGGCGGCGGCCGGGCGGGGCTCCGGCGAGGTGCTGGGCCAGCTCGACGCCCTGGTGGGCCTGGACAGCGTCAAACGCGAGGTGCGGGCACTCACCGACATGATCGAGGTGGGCCGCAGGCGGCAGCAGGCGGGCCTCAAGGCCGCCTCGGTGCGCCGCCATCTGGTCTTCACCGGCTCCCCCGGCACCGGCAAGACCACGGTCGCCCGGCTGTACGGGGAAATCCTCGCGTCCCTCGGGGTGCTGGAGCGCGGGCACCTGGTCGAGGTGTCCCGCGTGGACCTGGTCGGCGAGCACATCGGCTCCACGGCGATCCGGACGCAGGAGGCCTTCGACCGGGCGCGCGGCGGGGTGCTGTTCATCGACGAGGCGTACGCCCTGGCCCCGGAGGACTCCGGCCGGGACTTCGGGCGCGAGGCGATCGACACCCTGGTGAAGCTGATGGAGGACCACCGGGACGCGGTGGTGGTGATCGTCGCCGGGTACACGGCGGAGATGGACCGCTTCCTGACCGTCAACCCGGGTGTGGCCTCGCGGTTCTCCCGGACCATCACCTTCGGCGACTACGGGCCCGAGGAACTGCTGCGGATCGTGGAACAGCAGGCGGAGGAGCACGAGTACCGGCTCGGGGAGGGCACCTCCGAAGCGCTGCTGACGTACTTCACCGAGCTGCCCAAGGGTCCGGCCTTCGGCAACGGCCGCACGGCGCGCCAGACCTTCGAGTCGATGGTGGAGCGGCACGCGGGGCGGGTGGCCCAGCTGTCGGAGCCCAGTACGGACGACCTCACCCTGCTGTTCCCGGCGGATCTGCCGGCGCTTCCCGCCCGGCCGGCTCAGCCCGCTCCTTGCTGATGCCGAGCCGCTGACCCGGTACGTCGCCCTGGGCGACCGAGTCGGCTGGGTCGGCTGGGGCTACTGGGTCGGACGGGGCGGACGGGTCGGACGGGGCTACTCGGTCGGACGGGTGGACCGAGTCGGCTACAGGGGCCGGGGCGGCTGCGTCGGCCCGGGCGGCAGCGTCCAACCGGGCGAGCAAGGCGTCGCGTTCGGCGGCGAAGGCCGGATCGGCCTGGTAGTCGGAGTGGCCGAGGATCGGCGCGGGCAGCGGGTGGCGGGCGCTGCGCCCGTAGGCCAGCGGGTCGGCGAGCGGGCCGCGGTCCACGCCCTGCCCCGCTCCGGGAAGCGCCGCACCGCCGATGGGGTCGGTGGCCCGCCAGAGGTTGCGCCAGCAGTCGACCTCGCGGTGCAGGGCGGTCAGCGGCCCGGGGCCGAAGTAGGCGGGGAACCAGAGGCCGTAGAGGCGGGCGAGCGGAGATCCGTACGTCAGCAGGGCCACCCGGCGGCGGGCGGCCGGCGGCAGTTGCCAGACGGCGGCCGCGGCGAGCACGCTGCCCTGGGAGTGGCCGGAGATCACCAGGCGGCCGCCGGTGCGGCCGGTCCAGCCGGCCATCCGCCAGCTCAGGTCGGGGACCGCGCGCTCGGCGTAGCAGGGCGGTGCGAAGGGGTGGGCGGCGCGCGGCCAGAAGGTGCCGACGTCCCACAGGATGCCGATGGTCCGGCGGGCGGCGGCATCCCGGTAGGCGCGGCGCCCCCAGGTGACGAAGAGGACGAAGCCGAAGCCGATGAGCCACGACCCCGCGTCCTGGGCGGCGCGGGCGGCCGGTTCGAGGAGCGGCCCGGACCCGCGGGCCGCCTCGCCCGGGACCTGTCCGCTGAGCCAGGCTCCGGCGAGCGCGCCCGCGCCGAGGAGCAGCGTGATCCCCGAGACGGCCGCCACGAACCAGGGCGCTGAATCGGTGAGCGAGGCCGCGGTCCGCGCCGCGGCGATCCGGCGGCTGCGGTCCCGGTCCGCCGTCTCCCCCGGGTACTCGGCGGCCACGGCCGCCGCGAGCCGGCCCCGGGCGCGGGCTCCGCGCACCGCGAACCAGGCGGCGAGCAGCGCCAGTACGAGGAGCAGCGGGGGCAGCACGGCGGCCTGCCAGGACAGCAGTACGGGCGGCCCGGGCAGCGGGGCACCCGCCATCCCGGGGGTGGCTCCCCCGTCCAGCCAGTCGGCAACGCGCTGGGCGACCCCGCCGGACATCACCCCGCCGAGCGCGCAGCCGAGCATGGCGACGGCGGGCCCGCCGAGACCGTGCAGGGCGGCGGCCGGATCGGGGGCCCTGCGGTGCAGGTACCGGGCGACGGCGGCGAGGGCGAGCACGCAGGCGCCCTGCCCCAGCATGAGCACGCCGAAGGCGAAGTCCCCGGGCAGCCGGCCGGCGGAGGTCCAGCCGGGGCGCGACCAGCAGGCGTGCACGAGGACGGCGGCGAGCAGCACGAGGGCGGCGCCGGGCAGCAGGGTGACGGCGGCCCGGTCGAGCCGGTGGTCGGGGCGGGCCTCGGTGCGGCCGCGCCGGCAGACGACCCAGGCCACGGTGACGGCCCCGGCGGCGAGCAGCGCCTGCGTCACCCAGCCGAGGGCTTCGAGGACGGGGGCGCCGGCCCGGCGGTCGTAGCGGGCGGTGGGCGCGGCGACCGCCACCGCCACGGTGAGCAGCCCGGCGGCGGTGTGCGCGGCGCGCAGCCGGGCCACGAGCCGGCGTCCGTACCAGAATCCGGGTCGGCCGAGCGCGGGCGCGGTGTCCGAGGCGGTGTCCGGGTCGGCGGCTCCGGCGGGCGGCGGCTGGGACTCGTAGGCGCTCCAGGTGCGGTTCGACAGGAACCAGAGCAGCCCGGTCAGTGCGGCGGGGACCAGCGCGCAGAGGGCGAGGCGGCGCCCGGGCTGGGCCCACCAGCCGCCGCCGGGCGCGAGGAAGCCGAGCCGGGAGCGGGAGCCGGTACACGTGCCGGAGCCCGCGCACTGCCAGGCGAAGAGGTCGAGCGCGACCTCGCAGGCGGCCGCGATCAGCAGAACGGTCAGGCTGAGCGCGAGGATCCGTACGAGGACCCCGTACGTGCGCACGGCGCGCGGCGCGGGGTCGCCGGCGGGCGTGGCCGGCCGGGCCCAGTGCGCGAGGTTGGCCACCATGAAGGGCAGGAGGAGCAGCCACAGGGCGCGGGCGCCGTTGCCGGAGGTGAGCCGGGACCAGCAGTAGGCCTCGGGGACGGGCCGTCCGGCGTACCGCTCGGGGTGGGCTTCGGCGTCGGCGTCCTCGGTGCGGCGGAAGACGGCCGCGGTGGAGTCGCCGGTGACGCGGACGGTGCGCGGGTCGCCGAGCAGCTCGCCGGGGGCGGCGCCGGCGACTCCGTGGACCAGGAGTTCGAGGGCGAGGGGCGTGTCGGTCGGGGGGCGGTCCGGCACGGCGGGCCTCCGCTCGCGGGGCGGGATCGGTACGGCGGGCCAACGCTCGCGGGGCGGGATCGGCGCGGCTCCAGCATCCCGCGTGGCGGAGCCCGTGCCCAGGCCCCGCGCCGCGGAAATCCGTCGCGCGGCGGAGCGGCGCGAACTGGACCGGCGCGGACCCACGCGGAAACAGGGCGGGATCGCAGCGGACTTCTGGAGGGCGCCCGGCTATGGTGACGCGCACGCAGACGCCCGCGCACGTTCAGAACCTCAGAACCTCAGAACCTCACCCAGGAGGTACCGCCATGGCTCGCCGACTCCGTCCGGTGGGGCTGGACTTCATCGACGACGCGCCGGTCCGGCTGGTGTTCGCCACCGAGACCGCGGCGCCGCCCGAGGCCGTGTACCAGGCGCTCGCCGAGGAGGTGGAGGGCTGGCCGCGCTGGTTCAGGGCGGTGACCCTGGTCCGCCCCACGCACGGTGGCGCGGGCCGCGAGGTCAGGTTGATGGGCGGGGTGCGCTTCCAGGAGACGATCATGGCCGCGGACCCCGAGCAGCGTTACGCGTACCGGGTCGACACGACCAACGCACCCGGGTTCCGTGCCCTGTTGGAGGAGTGGCGGCTGACGCCCTCCGGCTCCGGCACTCACGTCCGCTGGACCTTCGCCGCGGACGGCTCGGCCCCGTTCCGCCTCGGCCTGACCGCCGCCCGCCCGGGCCTGGGCCACTCCTTCCGTACGGCGGTCCGGACCCTGGACGGGCGGCTCACCGGTCGGCGCGGGGCGGATCAGTAGCGGGTCCCGCAACGTGCCGCTCACGCGGTGGACTTCGGCCGGCCAGTTCTCCGAGTCCGCCGAGCGTGGCCGGGCAACTCCCTTGCGGGCAGGGCGCTTTCGTCACGGTACCGGCACGGCGGCGGCACGGCGCAGCCCGGCCCGGTGCGGGCCCGGCCCGCGGTCCCGACGGGGCGTCAGGCGGACGGTTCGCGCCAGACCCCGGTCGTCAGGAGCGTCTCGAGGGTCTTCGCGTACGGGGCGATGTCGAGCCGCTGCGTCGCCAGCCACTCGTCGGAGTAGTACTTGTCCAGGTAGCGGTCGCCCGGGTCGCACAGCAGGGTGACGACGCTGCCGGTGCGGCCCTCCGCGACCATCTCCGAGATGATCTTCAGGGCGCTCCACAGGCCGGTACCGGTCGAACCGCCCGCCTTGCGCCCTATGGCCGTCTCCAGCGCGCGGCAGGCGGCGACGCTCGCCGCGTCCGGGACCTTCATCATCCGGTCGATGGCGCCGGGCACGAAGCTCGGCTCCATCCGCGGCCGGCCGATGCCCTCGATGCGCGAGCCGCAATCGCTGCTCGCGTGCGGGTCGTCGTTGGTCCAGCCGTCGAAGAAACAGGAGTTCTCCGGGTCCGGGACGCAGATGCGGGTGTCGTGCTGCATGTAGTGCACGTAGCGCGCGATCGTCGCCGACGTACCGCCGGTGCCCGCGGTCGCCACGATCCAGGCGGGCTCGGGGAAACGTTCCAGCTTCAGCTGCTGGTACATCGATTCCGCGATGTTGTTGTTGCCGCGCCAGTCGGTGGCCCGCTCCGCGTACGTGAACTGGTCCATGTAGTGCCCGCCGGTACGGGCCGCGAGCTCCGCCGACTCCTCGTACATCTTCATCGGGTCGTCCACGAAGTGGCACTCGCCGCCGTGGAATTCGATGAGGCGGCACTTCTCCGGACTGGTCGTGCGCGGCATGACGGCGATGAAGGGGACACCGATCAGCTTGGCGAAGTACGCCTCGGAGACGGCGGTGGAGCCGGACGAGGCCTCGATGACCGGGCGGCCGGGACGGACCCAGCCGTTGCAGAGCGCGTACAGGAACAGCGAGCGCGCGAGGCGGTGCTTGAGCGAGCCCGTCGGGTGCGTGGACTCGTCCTTGAGGTAGAGGTCGATGCCCCACGCGCCGGGGAGCGGGAAGCGCAGCAGGTGGGTGTCCGCGGAGCGGTTGGCGTCGGCCTGGACCTTGCGGACGGCCTCCTTGAGCCAGGCGCGGTAGTCCGCGTCGCTGCGATCGACGTCGATGGTCGTGGCAGTCGTACCGGTGGTGCTGGTCGTGCCGGTGGTGCTCATGCGCCGCGCTCCTTCGTGGGTGTACTTCGCCCCCTGCTTTCGCAATGTACCTCGCTCACCTGCACAAACAGTCACTTTGGGTCTCTATGCGAATCCCTTTCGTTCGCGTTCGGTTGCACTGTGCGGCACCGTGGGTGACCCTGGTGGAGCATTACCGAGGGTGCAGCACCCGTAACACTCATGTCGGGGAGTCGCAGCCGTGATCAGTCATTCCCGCAGGCACTGCGTCGTCGAACTGCAGGCCTTGCCGTCGCGGATCGGCCAAATCCGCAGAATCGTTTCGGCACAACTGCGCCACTGGCAGCTCGACCCGCTCATAGACCGGGCTGCGCTCGGCGTGACGGAGCTGCTCAGCAACGTCCACCGGCACGCGCAGCCGGACAAGACCTGCACCGTCGAGATCGAACTCCGCCTCGGGCGCCTGACGGTCTCGGTCATCGACAGCGATCCACGGCTTCCGGTGATCCGCGCTCCGCAGGCGGAGTCGCTGGAGACCTGCGGGCGCGGGCTCGCCCTCGTCGCGGCGCTCAGCGAGGCCTGGGGCGCACGGCAGCGGCCCGACGGACCGGGAAAGGCGGTGTGGTTCTCGCTCACGGCCGCCCCCACCCCGGCTCCGCCGCCCCACCCGGTGCGGATCGGGGCCGAACCCGTACGGGAACCCACGCGCACGGTGGTCGTGGCCGTCGACCCGGGCAGCGTCCCGACGGGCCTGCCGGTGGCATCGCCGGTCGGCGTCCGGCCCGGGTGACCGGGCCACCCGGCCTCCGGGCCACCCGGCCTCCGGGCATCAGCGCCTTGCCCTAGGGCAGGTTCCGGCTCAGGCCAGCGCTCCCAGCGGGTCGTCGAGCACCGGCTGCCACGCCAGCTCCGCCGCGCCGACGAGGCTGTTGTGGTCCAGGGTGCACGGCAGGATGGGCACCCCGCCGCTGCGCCCCCACAGGCTCCGGTCCGCGACCACCGCGCGCAGCCGCTCCGGGTCGGCGTACAGCAGCTCCCGATGCAGCCCGCCCAGGATGATCCGGTCCGGGTTCAGGATGTTGACCAGGCCCGCGAGGCCGAGCCCGAGCCGGTCGATCAGCTCCTCCGTGGCCGCCCGTACCGCCGGCTCCCCGGGTTCGTCGCGCAGCAGGTCACGGGCCTGCTGGAGCAGCGAGACCTCGGGGCCGGGGCTGCGGCCCGCCGCGGTGAGGAAGGCCAGCGGATCCGCCTCCACGTCCAGGCAGCCGCGGCCGCCGCAGTGGCAGGCCCGGCCCTCGGGGTTCACGGTGAGGTGGCCGACCTCCAGGGCCAGGCCCGAACTCCCGCTGTGCAGGCGGCCGTCCAGCACCAGCGCGCCGCCGACCCCGCGGTGCCCGGTGGCCACGCACAGCAGGTGCTGCGCGCTGCGCCCCGCGCCGTGCCGGTGCTCGGCCAGTGCCGCGAGGTTGACGTCGTTCCCGGTCAGGGCCGGGCCGTCGATCCCGGCCGCCTTCACGCACTCCGCGAAGATGTCCCGTACGGGAGAACCGGCCGGCCAGGCCAGGTGCAGCGGGTTCAGCGCGGTGCCCTCCGGCTCGGCGACCGCCGACGGGACCGCGAGCCCCGCGCCGACGCAGCGGCGCCCGCTCACTTCGAGCAGCTCCGCGCCCGCCTCCACCACCGCGCCGAGTACCTGTGCGGGGTCGGCGGAGACGGTGACCTTGCCGGGGGCGGTGGCCACGATCCGGCCGCCGAGGCCGACCAGGGCGGCCCGGAAGCCGTCCGAGTGCACCTGGGCGGCGAGCGCCACCGGGCCGTCCTCGGCCACCGAGAGCCGGTGCGAGGGTCGTCCCTGGGCGCCGCCGGCGCCTCCGGGACGGGAGTCGACGCGGATCAGCCCGAGCGCCTCCAGCTCGGCGGCGACGGCTCCGGCGGTGGCGCGGGTGACCCCGAGCTCGGCCGTCAGGACGGCGCGGGTCGGGGCGCGGCCGGTGTGGACGAGCTCCAGGGCTGGTCCGAGCGCGCCGCGACCCCGTTCCAGCCTGGTCCGCGTGGCTGTCATGGACGCGGATGGCGTGGTCACATCCCCCACCCGCGGCGGGGCCCCGTTGCCGTTCATGGCATCGATCCTCGCATGATCGGAGCGTGCCGGGCGCCGCCGCTCAGTCCAGCCCGCCGACCCGGAGCGTGATGTTCAGGCGGCCGGTCAGCCCGAGGCCCCGCGGGCCCGTGCCCGGCAGGACCTTCGGCACGCCGTGATAGGCCAGGCGGCTCGGACCTCCGAAGACGAAGAGATCCCCGCTGCGCAGCTCCACGTCCTGGTACGGGCGCCCGCGCGAGTCGGTGTTCCCGAAGCGGAAGACGCAGGTGTCGCCGAGGCTGAGCGAGACGACCGGTGCCGCGGACCTCTCCTCGGCGTCGCGGTGCATCCCCATGCGGGAGTCGCCGTCGTAGAAGTTGATCAGCGCGATGTCGTAGTCGTGGGCGTACGTCTCCGCGGGGGCCGGCGGGTCCCCGTACGCGGCGGCCACCGCTTCCCGCCCCAGCTCGGCGAGCCACCCCGGCATCGGCTTGACCGGCGCCCCGTCCCCGTCGACGGCGGTGCGGGCGTATCCGTACGGGTACCAGTGCAGGCCGAGGCACACCTGCCGGGCGGTCATCACCCCACCACCCGGGGTGCGTACGGTGCGCATCCCGGCCGGCGGGCGGGCCCACGCGCGGCAGGCCGCCAGCAACTCGCCCTGCCGCGTGTCCCCGAGCCAGTCGGGCACGTGCACGGCGCCGGGGGCGATCACGGTCCGCTCGCGCGGGAAGAGTTCCCCGTCCATCTCTCCATTGTCGGGGCGGGCTGATAAGACTCCCGGTATGGAGACCAACGAACATGTGAAGGCCCTGGCCCGGGAAGGCGAGCTGCTCGCCGACGTGGCCGAACAAGCCGGTACGGACGCCGTGGTTCCCGCCTGTCCGGGGTGGCGCGTCACCGACCTGCTGCGGCACACGGGGTCCGTGCACCGCTGGGCGACCGCGTACGTCGCGGAGCGGCGGCTGGAGCCGACGGGCTTCCCGGACGCGCCGGAGCTGACCGACGGCGAGCTGGTCGCGTGGTTCCGGGAGGGGCACGCGGACCTGGTGCGCACCCTGACCGAGGCCCCGGCCGACGTGCAGTGCTGGACGTTCCTCCCGACGGCCCCGCCGTCGCCGCTGGCGTTCTGGGCGCGGCGCCAGGCCCACGAGACCGCCGTGCACCGGATGGACGCGGAGGCGGCGCTCGGCGTGGTGTTCTCGCCGGTGGAGCCGGAGTTCGCGGAGGACGGTGTGGACGAGCTTCTGACCGGCTTCCACGCGCGGCCGCGGAGCCGGGTGCGGACCCCGGAGCCCCGGGTGGTGCGGGTCCGGGCGGCCGACACGGGTGCGGTGTGGACCGTCCACCTGTCGGCGGCGCCGGCCCGTACGGTGCAGGGCGACACGGGTGAGGCGGCCGACTGCGAACTGACCGGTGAGGCGGCCTGGCTGTACGCGGCCCTGTGGAACCGGGTCCCGCTGGTGGGTCCGGGGGTGACGGGGGACCTGGCGCTGGCCCGGTTGTGGACGGAGACGGCCGGCGTCTGAACGGGGTGCCGACGTGTGCGGAGCGCGGGGGGGCTGAGTGCCGGGTGCCTGGTACCGGGTGCCTGGTACCGGGTGCCTGGCACCGGGTACCTGGTGCCCGGTCCCGCGCAAGCAGCCTTGTGACGGGCAGTGCGCGCTGTGACACTGTACGCATGGGGCGACGAACGCAGGCGGACCGGGACGCGATCACCATCGAGATCGGCTACGCCTTGGCCAGCGCCTGCTTCGCGGCGGCCCTCGCCTTCGGTGCGGTGTACGGCCCCGTACCGGCGTTCTCCCTCTCGCCCGCGACGGGCCGGGTCCTGGCGCTGGTGGGCGCAGGGGTCGCGGCGGTGGTGTTCGTGCTCCGGATCGCGCACGTCCTGCGGGGCTTCGCCCGCCGTCCGGAGAACGACGGCGCCTGAGCCGGCCCGGCACGCCGGTGTCAGGTCCGGCCGGTCCTCCCCGTCCGGCCGGTCCCCCCGGTCCGGCCGTGTTCGGGCCCGCTGAAGGACAGGTGGGCGGGGTCGAGGGCGCGCAAGAAGTCCGCGGCGTCGAAGAGTTCTCCCGGGGCGGCCACTCCGGTCGTGTTGATCCGGCCATCGAGGATCCGTGCCGCCGCCTCCACGACGATAGGTGCGGTGACCGCGTAGATGTCACGGCCGGACGCGCTCGCCCGGCGCGTTTCACCGCCCCTGCGCGCGACCACGTCGACGAGGAAGGTCTGGGCCGAGCGTCCGTCGGCGTCCACCGGCGTGGGCGGGGGCGTCTGTGGCGCCCTCAGGTCGCGCAGGGGTTTCTCGTTCATGCAGACCCGGATCTCCGGCACGCGCACGTGCCGGGAGATGGTGACCTGGTCGGCGCTGGAGAACTCGACGACCCTCTGTTCGCCCACGGGGTGCGGGAACGACCAGGAGTACGTCGCCGGCGCAGTCGCGGGCGGAGCGAAACGGTTGCCGGTGAAGACCACGTGCCGGCCGGCGTTGCGCCGCCCGGTCTTGCGGGTTCCCTCGGTCGGCTGCCAGCTGTCGAGGGCGATCGCGACCGTGATGTCGTCGGCGTCCGGCCAGTCGCCCATCGCGGCGCCGGCGAGCAGGTCGCCCAGCCCGCCGTAGAAGGCCATCGCCGGGGCGACGACCACGCCCGCCTCCCGGGCCTGGTGGGCACGCTGCTCGAACGTCTCCAGGACCACGGCCTGCTCCGCGGCCACGTCCAGGTAGGGGATGCCGGCGCGCAGTGCCGCGTCGATGACGGAGGGGGCGGTGTCGGCGAACGGACCGGCGCAGTTGATGACGGCGTCCGCGCCCGACAGCGCGCGGTCCAGGGACGCGGGATCGACGAGGGACGCGACCCGGGCCTGCGCCCCCGGGTGGGTCTGGGCGGCGGCCTCCAGTTGGTCGGCGTCCCGGCCGACGAGGAGCGGGGTGAAGCCGCGGCGGCGCAGCTCCGCGACGACGAAGCCGGCGGTGTGCCCGTACGCTCCGACGACCGCGACGACCGTCCGGTGGTGTGAGTTCATGCGGCCATGATCACGGCCGTGGGCGCCGACCACGAGTGGCCGAAACGACGAGATGCGTACACTTTCGGACGTGACGTCTGTGATGCTGGCGGTCTACGACGGGGCCATGCTGTTCGAGGCGGCAGCGGCCTGCGAGGTGTTCGGCGTCGACCGCGAACTGGCCGACGGATGGTACGACTTCCGCGTCTGCGCGCCGAGGGAGGCCCGGCTGGGTGGCTGGCTGCGGGTCGACACCCCGCACGGTTTTGACGCCCTCGCGGACGCGGACACCGTCATCGTCCCGGCCTGCGGCGACGTCGAGGCGGACCCGCCGGCCGATCTCGTGGAGGCCGTGCGCGCGGCCCACGACCGGGGCGCCCGGCTCGTGTCCCTGTGCACCGGGGCGTTCGTACTGGCCGCAGCGGGAGTGCTGGACGGCCGCCGCGCCACCACGCACTGGGAGCACACCGACGCGCTCGCGGCCCGCTACCCCGAGGTACGCGTCGACCCGGGCGTCCTCTACATCGACGACCGGGGCGTGCTGACCTCGGCCGGCAAGGCCGCCGGAATGGATCTGTGCCTGCACATCGTCACCGCCGACCACGGAGCGGCGGTCGCCAACGAGCTGGCCCGCCGGCTGGTGGTCCCGGCGCGCCGCGCGGGCGGCCAGGCCCAGTTCATCGCCGCGCCGGCGGTCGCCGACACCGGCCACGCCTTCGCGGACCTGCTGGACTGGGTGAGCGGGCGGCTGCACGAGCCGCTGACCGTGCCCGATCTGGCCCGCCAGGTGAACATGAGCACCCGGAACCTGACCCGCCGCTTCGCCGCCGCCACCGGGACCACTCCCCTGCGCTGGCTGCACACGCAGCGCATCCACCGGGCGCAGGAGCTCCTCGAAACCACCGAGGACAGCATCGAACTCATCGCCTCCCGCACCGGCATGGGCACTGCGGCCACCTTGCGCCGACACTTCCACCGCGCCCTCGGCGTACCGCCGGACGTCTACCGGCGCACCTTCCGCAACCACCGCTCCCCCACCCCGGCGACCTGACGGGCCGGTCCGGTCCGGGGCCGGGGCCGGGGTGGCGTGCGCAGGCCTCGACGATCGAGGCGGCCCTCATCCAGCGGGCGAGGCCGCGGCCGCGGTGCTCGGGCAGCACCGCCGAGAACGCCCTCGGCGGTCATGTCGGCCCCGGCGGTCATGCGTACGGACAAGCTGCCTCCCTTACGGAATGGAAGGCCTTACGGAATGGAAGGGCGCGGGGCGGGATTCGCTCGGCGCCGGGGACCCCGTACGGGCCCCTACTGGGCCCAGGGCAGGACGCGGGTGCCCTCGGTGCCGGGTACGGAGGCCACGCCGTCCGAGCGCATGGCGACGTGCGCCTCGGCCGCCTGAGGGGCGTGGACCTGGCGGAGCACGTCCGGGGGGAGGACGAAGGTCTGCCCGGCCGTGATCTTGTCGGTGCGGCCTCCGCAGGTGACGTGGAGGACGCCCGCGGTGACCGTCCAGACCTGCTCGCGACTGATGGAGTGCTCGGGTCCGGTCTGACCCGCTCCCATCTCGACGGTCCAGGTGCTGAGTTCCGTACTGCCCCGGCTCGGAGCGGCCAGACCGGTCATACGGGCGTTCGGGGACTCGGTGACGTTCTCGGCGGCGGGACTGATCACGCGCACGGCGGGCTCCTCGGACTCCTGGGCCTGTTCAGCCTGCTCGGCCTGCTCGGCCTGCTCGGTCGCATCGGGGATGACCCATTCGACGAGCTGGACGACGACTCCGTTCGGGTCGGTCAACTGGAACAGCCGCTCGCCCCAGGGCTCTTCGCGCAGCGGCATCGTGATCGGCGCGCCGGCCTCACGCAGCCGCCGTTCCTCGGCGTCGAGGCCGGTGACCGTGAGCGCCAAAATCAGGCCGCCGGCCTGTCGGTCGCGCTGATCGGCCGGGAGCACATCGGTTCCGCGGCGGAGCAGCACGATGTCGGCGGCGGCGTCACCGCGGGTCAGGGAGGCGAAGCCGTCGGCGGCCATGGCGACCTCGTAGCCGAGGTGGGTACAGAAGAAGGCGCGGGAGGCGTCCACGTCGGCGACGGTGAGGGACAGGGTGGAGGTGGTGACGTTCAGGGCATCTCCTGGCAATGGGGGTTCGGGTGGTTCAGGAACGCCTGGACGGAGAAGCGGATCCCTCCGGTTCCGTTCATCCAGGCGAATTTTGCGACGGACGTAACATTAGGCTCGACCCCACGAACCGTCAAGACTATTTTTGCTACGGATGTAAGATTGCTTCATGGCTACCGAGATGGGACTCCGCGAGTCCAAGAAGCTGGAGACCAGGCAGCTGATCTCCGACCGTGCGACCCGGCTCTTCATCGAGCAGGGCTTCGAGCAGACCACCATCGCCGAGATCGCCGCATCGGCCCGCGTGGCCAAGAAGACGGTGACCAACTACTTCCCGCGCAAGGAAGACCTGGCCCTCGACCACCACGAGGCGTTCACGCAGGGTCTGGCACGGACGGTCGCCGAGCGCGGCCCCGGCGAAGAGCCGCTCACGGCCCTCGGACGGACGTTCCGCACCGCTCTGCTGGAACACAGCCCGGTCGTCGGCTTCACCGGCCCCGCGTTCGCCCGCATGGTCGCCGACAGCCCCACCCTTACCGCCCGGCTGCGCGAACTGCACGACCAGCGGGAGGAGGCCCTCGCCGCAGCCCTGACCGCCGCCGACGCGGATCCCGCCTCGGGCCCGGCCCCGGCCATCGCACCCCGGGCGGCCGCGGCCCTGATCGCAGCAGCAGACCGCCTGCTGTTCCGGCGCATCCAGGAGCTCACCCTGGCCGGACACACCGACGACCAGATCGAAGCCACCCTGATCCCGGAGGCGGACCACCTCCGCACCCTCCTCGCCGCCGCCCTCAGCAACCACCCCACCACCGCTGCCTGGTAGACATCACCGCGTTCCGTCGCGGCCTTCGGTGCGTGCAGCGTGGTCCTGGCGGCGGACATGGCGGTGGCGGTGATCGATTCGTGTCCTAGGCCCTGGGCCCTGGGCCCTGGGCCCTGGACACCGTCACATCCGTGCGGCCGCCTGAGGTGGTCGCCGTCACCCAGAAGGCCAACGACCGTTCACGCAGTCTGCTCGAGTCCATCGGGATGCGGCTGATCGACACGTTCGTGGAGTGGCACGCGGACTAGGTCATGTACGCCACCCGGTACGACCCGTCGTGGTGCAGGGGTAAGAGTCAGGACCTGTGCATCGAGCCGGCCCGACTGGGAGCGCCGGTGCGGCCTTTGGATTCCTGGATGCGGCGGCTCGCGGCGTTGCGGACGCGGCGGGTGCGTCCGCACTCGGCGAGCAGGTTGAGGGCGCCGGGTGAGGAGATGATCTCCACGGCCGTGCGCTGGAACCAGTCGGATGCACTGGTGACCTCCTCGGCTGTCCACGCCTCGTCCAGGGCGATCGCCCTGAGGAGGGTCCACTCGCGCAGGCGGCCGGTGAGGAAGTCCCGGTCCCCGATGGTTGCGGCCATCATCCGGGCCCAGGCGGGAAAGTGGGAGTCGGTCAGCAACTCGGCAGCCCGGCGCTCCATGTGGCGGTTCACCGCGGACTGCGCCATCGATACGCAGTCATCACGCAGGACGGCGGCCACCAGATCGGCCTCGTCCGCCTCCGGGACGACGTCCAGGGCCTCCAGATAGAGGACGTAGCGCCCATGCTCGGGGGGTTCCTCGTCCATGTGAGGTTCAGTCATGCGGCAATCCCATCGTTTCGCTGGCCTCGCGGCTCAATCGACCACCCGCGAAGGCATGAAGGCATGAAGCTACGAAGGCACACCCTTCGGATGCTGCGACGGTGACGAATGGGCCACCGGTAGCAGCCCGAACCGCTCCTGGTCCACCCTGTACAGCGCTTCGGCCAACCGTTCACCGAAGCCGGTGATCTCGACCGGTGCTGCGCCATTTCCCGTCAACATCCAGCGTGCCGATGATCACCGTGGGCCGGCCGCCGGACCACGGTGTCACGCGCGACCCCTTGACGCCCGCAGCGATGGCACCGGTCGTCGGGCGCCACGACGCGACAGGACGGGCAGGCACGGTCGGGCTCGATTCGCTCCCGGAGACGACGAGGCCGACGTCGTCCCAGACGGCAGAAGATACTCAGGTCAGGGCAGACGAAGCCCGCCTTTCGGGTAGCGTCAGGCACGTCGAGGCCTTCCGGGTGAGGCGCAGGAACCCCCATCGTCAGGGGACCTCGACTCCTACCGGCCCAACGGCGCGCGGGCCTTCAACACACCCCCAACCATGAAGAACTGGTGCCGGCCCGGACGTCGGCTTCACGTTGACTCAAGGGCAGTGCACCCACTTCAGGAGCGGGCGATGGACAACGAGATTCAGCTGATCAGTGACGGCGATGGACTGGCGGTCATCGGGGATGCGACGGATGTCGAACGCTTCCTCGTCTCGGAGGGACTGCCGTCGAAGGACCTCGGACTGCAACGGCTCAAGTCCGTCGTCGGCACCGGGACCACAGTCGCGCAGGCAGGTTCGGAGTTTGCCGCCGAGTCCGGTCGCTGGGTGAAGCTGACTCAGGAGTCGGCACAGCTTGTCAAGAAGTACGGGCTGAGGGAAAGCTCGAAGACGGGTCTCAGCACGGGTGTGGCGAAGGGGCACAAGGGCCAGATCAGGGGATTCGTCCAATTCGTGAAGGGGCCCCGATCGCTTCTGACCAGCCCGGCGATTATTGCGGGTGCTGGAAAGATCATGGCGCAGGTTGCGATGCAACAGACCATGGACGAGATCACCGACTATCTCGCCACGATCGACGAGAAGGTCGACGACGTGCTGCGCGCCCAGAAGGACGCCGCGTTGGCCCGCATGATCGGAGTGGGCTTCGTCATCGAGGAGGCCATGACCATCCGAGAGAAGAGGGGCAGGGTCGACGAGGTTACGTGGTCGAAAGTGCAGGCCGCGCCGACGACGATCGCAGAGACCCAGGCATACGTACTGCGTCAACTCGACGCACTGGCAGAGAAGATGGAGGGCAAGACCAAGATCGGCGATCTTGCCGCGACGGCCCAGCAAGCTGAGTCCATAGTTCGGGAGTGGCTCGCTGTTCTGGCTCGCTGCTTCCAACTGCAGGACGCGATCGCCGTGCTCGAACTCGACCGGGTGCTGGACGCGTCTCCGGAGGAGCTGGACGGGCATCGCCTCGGGCTGAAGGCTGCCCGGCAGGGCCGGCTGGAACACATCTCGCGAAGCACCGAGCGTCTGGTGGCCAGGATGAATGCGGCTGCCGGCAGGGCCAACTCGAAGGTCTTGCTGCACCCGACCAAGTCCCCGGCTGTAGTGCAGTCGAGCAACCATGTCGTGACCGGCGTCCATGACTTCCACGGGCGGCTCGGGATTGAGTCTGGCCGCCAGTCATCGGAGGCGAGGCGATGGGTGGAAGCGGCTGCGGAGGCCAGAGACAAGGCGCTCGAGACGGGAGCAAAAGGCGTCGATGCCGCCAGAAGCCTCGGCAACGAGACCCTCGACCGGGCCGGCTCGGTAAAGGGCAGGCTCTCCAGCGAAATCGCCCAGCGAGCGCGGCGTCGGCGCGAGGACGAGAAGGAACGCGACCACGAGGGCTGAGTGAGCGCCGACCATCAGCCACGTCCGCGGCCCGACTACGCCCTCAACTGCGAAGAGCCGGCAGACGTCGCAGGTCTTGCCCGGGCCGGGAGATCAGTCCTCCCGGAGGCCGAGACTCACAAGAGGCTGGAGCTGGAGCTGGAGCTGGAACGGAACTCATGCGGCTCTTCCGTCGGGAAGTCGTAGAAGATCTCGGACTCGGCGTCACCGGTGAGAAGAATGGACTGCAAGAACTCGGAACACGACTGGGCGTGGAACTCCCATTCCCGGCCGCGTCCCTCCTTGATCAGAACGGTCCACTGCTCGGGTTCCTGGCCGGCGCGGGCCAGCCAGTACAGGCAGTCACCGTTCTCGGTCACGGCCCAGACGATGGTGCGTGACCCTGCCGCGTCGAGTTCGGCGGGCTTGGGCTCTCCGCCCGTCCAGAGCCCTTGCTGTGCTTCGCCCCGGTCTCGGTTCTCCGTCACCAGGTCGTAGTGCTTGTTGGGGCAGTCCGGCTCCAGTACCCAGATATCGTCGTCAAGGAGACCACCGCCGCAGAGGTCGACGAGCTGCTTGTAGTCGCTCGGCAGGATCGTTCCGAGCTCCCCTTCCACACGCGCCCAGTTGTGGGCCTGGGGGGAATCCGACGGCGGGATGGCCTGGATGAGGTGGGCGACGGCAGGATTCACGGCCACTCCTTCAGATTGGGTTCCGCTGTCTCTTGGGCAGTTGGACGAGCGATGCCGGCTACCACGTGGCCGCAGGACAGCCTTCTGCGATTCCCGCCGGCCGTCGCGGTGTCATCCGTTGGTCGGGTAGGCCGTCAAGGCGTCGTCAGATTCGGAGAGGGCCAGTCCCGTGTACTCGTTGACCAGGTACGGGGCGATGCCGGGCCGTGTCGGTAGGTCGGCGCCGGTACGCGCGTCCAAGGCCAGGGGACCGTCGGCGGTCTTGCCGTAGACCCGCCCGTGCCATACCGCGGTCACCTGAGGTGCGATGCGGCCGGCGTTCTTGTCCGGCAGCTGCCAGCGGACGGCACCGCTGGTGTCGTCGACGGCCCAGGCATAGGACTCGATGCCACGACCGGCACACACGACGGTGCTGGCACCGTCGTGAGCGCAGTCACTGCCGGGAAGGTCGTCCGGCAGGTCCCGCTTCACCTTGCCGGTGGCGGGGTCGAGGAATTGGCGGTACTGGATCCGGAAGTCGGACTTGTTCTTCGCCGTAGCCAGGATGAGGTGGGGCCCGGCCGGCGTCACCTGGAGGTTGATGCGGTCCTCGGCCCGCCACTTCTCGGCAGCGGTGGCCAGGTCGTATCCGGCTACGGCCGAGTAGTCGCTGTCGGCCCTGTCCCACTTCTCGCCCGTCACGATGCCGCCTGTGACCGCCGCCGCCCGGAACAGGTCTTTGGTCCACAGCACACGATGGCTGTCGAGATCGACAGCATAAGTGGTGGCAAAGGATGAGACCGTCGACTGTGTGGAGGAGAGCGTGAAGACGGCGACCTTGCCCGACGCCCCGACGACCGAGGAGGCGATCGGGGACCGGCTTTCCTTCGTCCACTCCGGAAGTTCCAACGGCAGCCGCCACGGGGCGGCGCCCGTAGCCGTGGGAATCGCCGTGAACTCCAGGAAGACACGCGGGGCCTGCGTTCCGACGCCCGGCTGGTGAACGAAGAAGGTGGTGAGGACCAGCGGTGATTCACCGTCGGTGATGAAGGGAGCCGGGAGGCCGTTCTCGAGGTTCGGGGTCAGCTTCACGAGCGGCTCGGCTTCGGCTGTGACCGCGGTCGTGGCCGCGCCGTTGGCCGTGTCGACCGCCAGGACACGATCGGGCAGGGCCACGTACGCCCTCTGCTTGTGGAGAGCCACCGGCGTCCCTCCCCCCGGCCACGTGAGCCGGCGCGACCTCGCTTCCTGCGGCATGAGAACGCCGGCGCCGGCGTCGAAGCGTGCCGGCGGGTCGTGCACCGCGCGCGGCGGCTTGCCGGGCGTGCCCGCGGAAGCCTGTGGAGCGGCGTCCGCGCGGCCCGGCGTCGGTTCCTTCGTGCAGCCCGCGGCCGCCATCGCTAAGACCACGGCGAACACACAACACCGGCGTGCATGACTGGACTTCACAAGCACCTCACCTTCTTCGGAGTCAAACGATCACTCTAAACCCGCACGCGGTCTGCCCGCCCGCGGGAAGACCCACCAGCCCGGCCCCAGCGGTTCCCGCCATCGATGGCACCGAGCTCAGGCGCCACACCGCCGCCGAGACCTGGACAAGAAGACCCCAGTGTCACGATCTCCGTGTGCCACGACGCCTTGCCTCGCTCTGGCCTTTGCCGCGTCTGTCATCACCCCGGTGGCTGCCCGTCACGGCCGGCGATGCGGTGCTCGCAGATGGCCTTGTGCTCGGGGAAACGCAGCGCGATCCGAGCGAGTACGGATGCCATCTCTGCACGCGCGGGCAGCGGATAGTACTCGTGGTGGAGGGCCATCTTCAGACGGACGGTGTCCTGCGCCTCCCGCACCCACGCGTCCAACCTGTGCTTCATCGAGGCTCCGTTGTCCGTGCCGGACCACACCGCCACGTTCAAGAACACGATTCCCTGCTCCACCGTCGCCCGCCCGGGCTCAGGCGAACGCCCCTGGCCCTGCCGTTCGCGTGGCGGGTTCACCCGTAAACGCTGCATGCAGGCCACGGCACCCGGCCGCCCCCGCAAGGCTAGGCGTCCACCGCTCGCCAAGCCGGGCCGGCTCCGTCCTGCTGGACGTGGCCGAACACCACGTCCGCGAAGTGCACGCCGAAGCCGATCGTGCCGGGCTCAGCCAACTCGGCGACGAGGCGGCGGCGGTGGTCGGCGGTGAGGGCCGGGTCGTGGTCGAAGGCCGAGGACCAGTCGGGGTGGTCGATCTGGATCGGCGAGTGCACGGCGTCGCCGAAGGCGATCAGACGCCGTCCGCCCCCGGTGATGACGCACTCGGCGTGCCCGACCGTGTGGCCGGGGAAGATCCCCTGCCCGTCGGTGTCCGTACGGACCCGTGGTGCGAGGGCCGCGCCCTGCTCGGCCATACCCTGGGCCTCCAGCAGGTCACGCCGGCCCCATTTCGGCTCGGAGATCAGGAAGTCGGCGTGGGCAAAAAAGAGCTGGTCACCTCCGGGGGAGGGAGACAGGCCCAGCCGAGGTGGTCGGAGTGGAGGGCACCGCACTGCGCGCACGCCTCCTCGAGCTCCTCGCCACGGACTCCCCGCTGTCCGGCCTCACCCCGCAGGATCAGCGCGCCCTGCACAGCCTGCTGGAACAGGCCATCGCCTCTCCCTGAGTCCGCGGAGGTCTTCAGAGGGGGTCTTCAGAGGTACTGGTGGGCGTTGCGTTCAGCAGCGGCATGCCACCAGCCGGGCGGGGAGGGATGCGTGGTCTCGGCAGTGGGCTGGTCGGGGTGCAGGCCGAGCCGACGTAGCGCGTCGGCACGCATGCGGACGGCGAACCAGCCATGCCAGCGGCCGTCAGAGCCTATGCCGCAGGACAAGTCACAGTGGACGTCGCTCGGATCGAACGGCATCCAGTCGATGCCGCGGTCGCGCAGTCAAGCGCGGGCGGCCGCCATCGGGTGGAGGCGGCCCAGGTCTTCATAGGCCGTGATGGTGACCCAGTCGGTGCTCGACGTATCCATGGAGACCATGTTGGCGGCCGGCCGTGCGGATGTCATGGCATTTCGTCGAGGACCGCGGACAGGGGGCGGTGGCCTCGTAGCGGACGGCGAGCCGCCGAGCCGCCAAGCCGCCAAGCCGCCAAGCCGCCCATCATCACAGATCTTGATCCACTTTCTGCGGACGGACCCTAGCCGAGGGTGGCCGCGTAGGTCGTCTGCGCGCGGAATTTCCAGGTCGGGCCCGCGTTCCAGGGGTTGGGCATGACCGTGCTGGTCGCGTACGCGTAGCCCGCTCCGCGGGCGAAGGCCGTGCGGAGGGTGGCGCGCATCGCGTCGGCGTCCGGGACGTCGTGGACCAGGTGCCAGAACGCCGTGGCGCTCGGGTCGAGTTCGGTGCCGGCACGGTAGCCGGACCGGTGGTCGAAGACGTTGCCGCCGAGCCAGCCGGCGCCGGTGTACGCGGCGTACGTGTCCTCGTACGTGACGAAGATGTCCGCGGTCCGGCGGCCCGGCTCCAGGTAGCAGTCGGCTATGGCGGTGCCGGGGTTGTTGACGACGAGGTCGGGGGCGGCCGGGTCCGCGGCGTTCATGGCGTCCTGGACGTAGCGGCGCAGTTCCGCGTAGTGGTCGCGGGTGGCGTTGGCCGGGCCGCAGTCGCGGCTGACGACGTCGAAGAAGATGCCGTCGACGTGCAGGCGGCCGTCGGGGGTCTTGAGGTAGTTGTCGACGGAGGCCTTGACGGCGGCGATGTCGCGGTTGCCGTGGTCGGTGTGGACGTACCCGAGCACTTTGGTCTTCTCGCCGGTGGAGGTGGTACGGGCGCGCAGCGCGTCGGCGCGGGCCCGCCAGGGGCCGTTGAACGGGGAGTCGCCGTTGCCCGGGTTCAGTACGACCACCGAGGCGGCCGGGCCGGTGGCGGTGAGGTCGGTCAGCATGGCGTCGTTCGCCCAGACATACGCGGGGACGCCGATCTCCAGGCCCCGTACGCCGGGCATCCGGGGCTTGGGGGCCGGGGTGGGGGGCGGGGCGGCGGCCGGGGGCGCGTCGCGGGCCGACGCGGTGAGGGCCGGCGCCGGAGCCGCCAGTAAGAGCGTGGCCAGGACGGCGAGCAGGGCCTTCACGGCGCGGGGCATGAACGTTTCCTCCGGCGGCTGCAGGGGGGCGACCCGAGGAACACTAGACGGGCGGCCCATCGTTCAAGGCTGAACCGCCCGCATTGGTGTGAGGAACAGACGAGCGAGTCATCACCTCATGATGTGAACTCCGGGAGGAAAACCGGCCGCCCTTGCCTTGCCCGCGCCTGCGTCATACGACGGGCAGCCCGACCCCGTGCGCCAGCTGGTCGGCGGCGTGCGCGAAGAAGGCGGCGCGGTCCTCGACGACCCGGTTGAACTGGCCGAACAGCTCGAAGGAGACCAGACCGACCAACTGCGCCCAGGCGGCGACCAGCGCGGCCGTGACCGCCGGGGGCAGGCCCTCGGCGAAGTCCGCGGTCATCCGGTCGGCCTCGGGGCGCAGCTCGGCCGGCAGCGGGGGGAGGGCGAGGCCGCGCCCTTCGTACGCGGTGCGCAGGATGCCGATGAAGGTGTTGCCGACCCTGCTGGCCGGGCCGATGGTGTCCATGGGGGCGCTGTAGCCGGGGACCGGGGAACCGTAGATGAGCGCGTACTCGTGCGGGTGCTCCAGCGCCCAGGTACGGACGGCCTCGCAGACCGCGACCCAGCGGGCGCGGGGCGCGGCCCGGGCGGCGAGGGCGCCGGCGTCGGCCTCCTCGGCGGCGGCGCCGACGCTGTCGTACGCGTCGACGATGAGCGCCGTGAGCAGCTCGTCGCGGCTCGGGAAGTATCGGTAGAGGGCGGAGGAGACCATGCCCAGCTCGCGGGCGACGGCGCGCAGGGACAGTTTTGCGGCTCCCTCGGCCGCGAGCCTGCGGCGCGCCTCGTCCTTGATGGCGGCGGTGACCTCGATGCGGGCCCGTTCCCTGGCCCCTCGCACGGTGTTCATGCGGATCAGTGTGCCACGCATGTGGAGCACTGCCCATAAAACAGAGCTGCGATCCATTTCGAGAGCACCGCTCTTGCCTTGGCGCACCGATCCGTGCACACTGATCTCAAGCGAGAGCAGTGCTCTCGCAAGGGTATGAATCGGCCCCGGAGGTCACCATGAGCACGCCCACCCCGCACTACGTCCCGGCCGGCCCCTTCGCCACGCGCTTCAACGCGCTCTTCGGCAAGCTGGCCCGCTTCGGCATCAGCCTGGCCGGCAGCGCCGAGCTCTCGGTCCGTGGCCGCAAGTCCGGCGAGATGCAGCGGATCCCGGTCAACCCGCACACGTACGAGGGCGCCCAGTACCTGGTCTCGGCCCGCGGGCACTCCCAGTGGGTCCGCAACATGCGGGTCGCGGGCGGCGGCGAGCTGCGGGTGGGGCGCAAGGTGCGTACGTTCACCGCCACGGAGGTCACCGATCCGGTCCAGAAGGCGGCCCTCCTGCGCACCTACCTGGAGAAGTGGGGCTGGGAGGTCAACCGGTTCTTCCAGGGGGTCACCGCGAAGTCCTCCGAAGCAGAGCTCCGGGCAGCCTCCGGCGACCACCCGGTCTTCCGCATCACGGTGTCGAACTGACCCGCGGGCCGGCCAACCCGCGGACCCCCGGCCGGCGGCCGGCGGCCGCCCAGAACGCCCCGACCACTCGGCTGATCTGCCGGGCAGCCGGGCAGCCGGGCAGCCGGGCAGCCTGTGGGCCTTCCGGTCCGGGGGCTCCAGCGCCCCCGCGGGCACGGGCAGCGCCGCCGCGGGGACGAGGTGGCTGAGCGCCGCCCGCGATGACGGCCGCCCCACCCCTGCCCTGCCCCCGCGCCCGCGGCGCGCCTCCCTAGCCCTGGCCGCCGCTCCGTGCCGCCGCCTGCCGGGCGTCCAGTACGTGCAGGGCCTTGCGGGCCAGCGGGTACGTACGGACCAGATCGGCCAGCGTCGTCGCGCCGCGCGTGATGCGGGCGAAGGCCCGCCACGCCGGACGGAAGCCGGTGATCACCGCGTGCAGCAGCCCCGGCCGGGCCTCGAAGAGGGCCAGCATCCGCTTCCCGACCCCCATCTCCACACCCAGCCCGGCCTTGACGGCGAAGGCGTAGTTGAGGGCCTGGCGGCGCGCGTCCACCGCGTCCTGCGCCTCGGAGATCTTCACCGCCCACTCCCCCGCGAGGCGTCCCGAGCGCAGTGCGAAGGAGATTCCCTCCCGGGTCCACGGCTCCAGCAGTCCGGCCGCGTCGCCCGCGACCAGCACCCGGCCGCGCGAGAGCGGCGAGTCGGGCTTGCGGCAGCGGGTCAGGTGCCCGGAGGAGACGGCCGGTTCGAAGCCGGCGAGCCCGAGCCGGGCGATGAAGTCGTCCAGGTAGCGCTTGGTCGCGGCGCCCTCGCCCTTGGCCGAGATGACCCCGACGGTGAGCGTGTCGCCCTTGGGGAAGACCCAGCCGTAACTGCCGGGCAGCGGGCCCCAGTCGATGAGCACCCGCCCCTTCCAGTCCTCCGCGACCGTCTCGGGAACGGGGATCTCCGCCTCCAGGCCGAGGTCCACCTGGTCCATCTCGACGCCGACGTGCGCGCCGATCCGGCTCGCGCTGCCGTCCGCGCCGACCACCGCGCGGGCCAGCACGGTCTCCCCGTCGGCGAGCACCACGGCGACGGTGCGCCGGTCGGGCACGGCCGCCCCGTGCTGTTCGACCCGGGTCACGGCGGTGCCCGTACGGACGGTGGCGCCGGCCTTCTCGGCCTCGGCGACCAGTCCGGCGTCGAACTCCGGCCGGTTGATGAGCCCGAAGAGCATCTGCTTCGAGCGCCGGGTGCGGGTCAGCTTCCCGTCCATCGAGAAGGTGACCGCGTGGATGCGGTCCTTCAAGGGCAGTACGAAGCCCGGGGGCAGGGCGTCGCGCGAAGGGCCGATGATGCCGCCACCACAGGTCTTGTAGCGGGGCAGTTCGGACTTCTCCAGCAGCAGGACCCGCCGCCCGGCCGCCGCCGCCGCGTACGCGGCCGAGGATCCGGCCGGTCCGGCTCCGACCACGACCACGTCCCACACCTCACCGGTCGCACCGGTCTCAGCGGGCTCCACGGCCTCATCGGTCTCACCGACCTCATCGGTCTCACCGCCTTCTCCGGCTTCCCCGGTCACACCAGCTTCCGCGGCCTCCCCGGCTTCTCCGGCCTCCCCAGTCACACCGGTTTTCCCGGTCTCACCGGCCGTCACCGTCTCACCGGCCGCCTCGTCGCCCCCGCCCCGCGCGGCCCGCTCCGCGCCCCTGCCCATGCCGACGCCCGCCTCTGCGCCCACGCCTGCGTCTCCGTCTGCGCCCACGCCTGCGTCTGCACTTGCACCTGCGTCTGCACCTGCGTCGCGTACGTCGTCGTCGCTGCTCACGATGTGTTGCTGCTCCTGATCACCCGGTTGCTCCGATGCCGGTGAAATCCTACGGCGAGACGCCGCCTCACCCTGCTGTGCGAGGATCGGGACTGTCTTTCGCCGTACCCGGCATACGCATACCCCGCGGATGCGGGCGGCGTACACGGAGAACAACGTCGCACCCAAAAGGAGCGTGCCCATGCCCCAGAATCCGATCGCCGAGACCGTCGCCTCGCTGATGCCCCGCGCCAAGCAGGAGCTGACCGAGTTGGTGGCCTTCCAGTCGGTGGCGGACTGGGCTCAGTTCCCGCAGAGCGAGAGCCAGGCCGCCGCGAACTGGGTGGCCGACGCCCTGCGCGTCGAGGGCTTCCAGGACGTGGCGCTGCTCGACACCCCCGACGGCACCCAGTC
Source organism: Streptomyces sp. NBC_01294 (assembly GCF_035917235.1). Classification (NCBI taxonomy): domain Bacteria; kingdom Bacillati; phylum Actinomycetota; class Actinomycetes; order Kitasatosporales; family Streptomycetaceae; genus Streptomyces; species Streptomyces sp. NBC_01294. The sequence continues at coordinate 7,322,153 of NZ_CP108423.1, read as the reverse complement.
CGTCTACGGCTTCCTGCCCGGCCCCGAGGGCGCGCCGACCGTACTGCTCTAC